>CAYZBX010000021.1:0-19239 GCA_964476735.1 uncultured Micrococcaceae bacterium | reverse complement strand
AAGGCATGGTCTTCACCATTGAGCCGATGCTGACTCTGGGTGATTATCGGCACGACCAGTGGGACGATGGTTGGACCGTGGTCACCAAGGATCGCAAACGCACTGCCCAGTTCGAGCACACCGTGGTGGTGCGCGAGGACGGTGCCGAGATTTTGACCCTGCCAACCAACCCGTGGCCCGAGGACTAGCATGAACCAGCGTTACCGCATTGGCGTTGATGTTGGCGGTACCGGCGCCAAAGCCGGAATCGTCGACCTACACGAGGGCAGGATCGTCAGCGAGCGATTGCGCTATGACACCCCGAATCAAGCCGGTGCTATTTTCGCCACTGTTGCCCGTCTTGTTCAGCAGCTGCAGCAGGATGAGCGCGTTAACGGAGCCGGCGTAGGAGTTGCTTTCCCCTCGGTTATCAAGAGCGGGCGCATTATGACCGCTGCCAATATTGATCCGGCCACGGTGGGTCGGAACGTGGTGGCGGAACTGGCGCCGAGCATCGGTGAGAACGTCACGGTGCTGAATGATGCCGATGCGGCCGCCTTGGCTGAGATTCACTACGGGGTGGTTCGCAGCAATCCCGAATTCGCGGCAGCAGAAACCGTTCTGGTGATTACCTTGGGTACCGGCATTGGTTCCGGCATGGTCTACCGTAACGAGTTGGTCCCGAACTTCGAGCTGGGCCATCTGGAGCTGGATGGGGTGGTGGCCGAATCCAGAGCGGCTGCCTCCAGCATCGAACGTGATGGGCTGAGCTGGGCTGCTTACGCCGAACGACTCAACCGCTACTTGGCGCATGTTCACCGCTTGTTCTTTCCGGATGTGTTCGTCCTCGGTGGTGGCGTCAGTCGCGAGGCGGAGGCGTTCTTGCCGCTGGTGGAGGCCCCCTGCCCGGTGGCTGCCGCGCAGCTACGGGCGGATGCCGGGATCATCGGTGCTGCCTTGCAGGCCCGCCAGGTCGAAAAGTACCGGTAGTACAGAGAAAACGCCCGTGCTGCGGAATGCCGAGACTGAGGTCTCAAGGCTCCGCCTGCACGGGCGTTTAGGTTGGTACGGTGGTGATTTCGGCTTCCCCTCCGAAATCACCACCGAAGCGTGTCTACTAGTCTAGCCGATGTCGGTGATGCTGTGAATAGGTCGGCGACACCCAGATTAGCTCCGCGGGCGGGCAGGCGCCGTAACGGGGTAAAGACACGGCCACCTGGGCAACAGATGATGTCACGCGGTAACGGTTCTTCTTGCCGGCAATAGGGTCAAACCTAAACCCGGTTCTTTGAAGGTTGATGCCATTGCTCAGTGCAGGTGCAACTCCTGAATGGAGCGGATTTGCACCTTGGATGATGCCAGAAGCCACGCCGCGGTCGTCTAGCTGTGCCTGAAAGGAAAACCGCCCCGTGATGGGACCTAGCTCGTCTCGTGCCGCAGGTCATTGATGGCCGCTTCGAAGTCTTCCAGTGACTCGAAGGCTTGGTATACGGAGGCGAAGCGCAGGTACGCCACCTTGTCCAATCGCTTTAGCGGTTCTAGGATTGCCAACCCCACATCGTGCGCGTCCACTTCAGCTGCGCCGGTGGCACGGATGGATTCTTCGACCTCGTGCGCCAGCATCGCTAGGTCATCGTCCGAGACAGGTCGACCTTGGCATGCCTTGCGGGCCCCGGAGATGACCTTGGACCGGTCAAACGGCTCGGCAACTCCGGAGCGTTTGACCACCGATAGTGAGGCCGTCTCGAGCGTGGTGAAGCGTTTACCGCAGGCTTGGCAGGACCGGCGCCGGCGGATCGTGGCGCCTTCGTCGAGGTTTCGTGAATCGACGACTCTCGATTCTTGGTTACGACAAAACGGGCAGCGCACGCTTCACCTCACTTTCTGCAGGTCAGAACCTATCTACTTCTTTAGCGTACTTAATTCTCTAACACGGAGGGGCCAAAAAGAACTTTCAAGTCGCCGTACAGGTTGGGGTTCGGCTCAACCCGGTAGTTCGGTGGCAAGGTGAAAAGCTCCTCCTTGTGGTTGCCGTTGAGTCGAACTCGCACCTCCGTTGTCCCGAGGTGGTTGCGCAGCACCTCACCCAACGCTTGGGCGACCTTTTCTGTTACGCGGTGGCTGGGCAGGTTAAGGACTAACGGTCCGGTATTGGCGTCCGAGAGGTCGGGGATGGTCAGCTCTTGGGCGTTGAGTGAAACGTTGCCGTCATCGCGTCGTTGCAATCGTCCTGTGACGACCACAATCAGGTCCTCTTCCAGAAGCGAAGCGATCGGACCATAGACTTGCCCAAAGAACATCACTTCCATGGAGCCACCCAGGTCTTCGATCTCACAGCGGGCATACGCGTTGCCGGAGCTCTTTGCGATGCGGCGCTGCAACGAGGTGATCATGCCGGCAATGGTAACTCGGTGACCGTCGGCGGGACCTTCATCAGACAGCAGATTCTGGATGCTGTGGCTTGCTTGGGATTCGAGCGCCCCGCCCAAGCCCTGCAGCGGGTGGTCAGAAACGTAGAGTCCGAGCATTTCACGTTCGAACGTCAGTTTGTCCTTCTTGTCCCACTCGGGCACATCAGGGATCTGAACGTCGAAGGAGTTGGCTAGGTCGCTTTCCCCCTCGAAGGCGGAGAACAGGTCGAACTGGTTCGCAGCTTCGTTGCGCTTTTGCACCACGACCGAGTCCACAGCTTCTTCGTGGACGAGGGCCAACGCACGGCGGTTGTCTTCGATCTGGTCGAAGGCCCCGGCTTTGATCAACGACTCAATGGTTCGCTTGTTGCACACGGTGCCGGGCACCTTCTGCAGGAAATCGGTGAAGGAACTGTATGAGCCCTTTTCCTCTCGCGCCTCGACGATGCCGGCAACCACGTGATCGCCGACGTTGCGGACCGCTCCCATGCCGAAACGAATGTCATTGCCGACCGGGGTGAAGTTCAAGGCGGACTGGTTCACATCGGGCGGCAACACCGTGATGCCCATGCGTCGGCACTCGTTCAGGTAGATCGCCAGCTTGTCCTTGTCGTCGCCGACGCTGGTCAACAGCGCTGCCATGTACTCGGCCGGGTAGTGCGCTTTCAGGTATGCGGTCCAGTATGACACCAACCCGTAGGCGGCCGTGTGTGCCTTGTTGAACGCGTAGTCGGAGAAGGACTCAAGGACGTGCCAGAGAGCTTCGCAGGCTTCCTTAGAGAACCCGTTACTTTGCATCCCGGCAAAGAAGGTCTCCTGCTGTTTATCCAGCTCCTCCTTCTTCTTCTTACCCATGGCCCGGCGCAGCAAGTCCGCTTGGCCAAGGCTATAGCCGGCAACTTTCTGTGCCGCCTCCATGACCTGTTCCTGATAGACGATCAGGCCGTAGGTCGTGTCAAGAATCTCGGACAGAGGTTCTTCCAGCTCAGGGTGAATCGGAACGATTTCCTGTTGCTTGTTCTTGCGCAGGGCGTAGTTGATGTGTGAGTTCACGCCCATCGGTCCAGGCCGGTACAACGCCAAAACCGCGGAAATATCCTCAAAGTTGTCCGGCTGCATAAGTTTCAGCAGCGAACGCATGGGGCCGCCGTCGAGCTGGAACACGCCCAGCGTATCGCCCCGCGCCAGCAGCTCGTAGGAAGCCTTGTCGTCCAAGTCCAGGGCTTCCAGGTCGAGGTCGAAGTCCCTGTTCATCTTGATGTTCTCGATGGCATCAGAGATGATCGTGAGGTTTCGCAACCCCAAGAAGTCCATCTTGATCAGCCCCAACGACTCGCACGTCGGGTAGTCAAACTGGGTGATGATCTGGCCGTCTTGATCGCGGCGCATCAGCGGGATCACATCGATGAGCGGCACGGAGGACATGATGACGCCGGCCGCGTGTACGCCCCATTGGCGCTTCAATCCCTCGAGACCCAGCGCTGTGTCGAAGATCTTGCGGGAATCCGGATCCGTGGCCAAGAGCTCGCGCATCTCTTCGGCTTCCTTGTACCGCTTCGACTTGGGGTCCTCGACATCAGGCAATGGCATGGTCTTGCCCATGACATCCGCAGGCATCGCCTTGGTGAGTGTCTCACCCGCGGAGAATGGGTAGCCAAGCACCCGAGAGGCGTCCTTGAGAGCCTGCTTGGCCTTAATCGTGCCGTAGGTGACAATCATCGCGACGCGGTCATCACCGTACTTCTCGGTGACATATTTGATGACCTCGGGCCGGCGGCGATCGTCAAAGTCCACGTCGAAGTCCGGCATGGAAACACGTTCTGGGTTCAGGAACCGCTCGAAGATCAGGCCGTGTTCCAGCGGGTTCAGCTCGGTGATGCGCATGGCGTAGGCCACCATGGAACCGGCACCCGATCCGCGGCCGGGACCAACACGAATGCCCTGATCCTTGGCCCAGTTGATGAAGTCGGCAACCACGAGGAAGTAGCCCGGGAAGCCCATCTGCAGGATGATCTCGGTTTCATACTTGGCCTGTTTGCGGACGTCATCCGGGATGCCCTGTGGGAAGCGCAGCTGCAGGCCCTTTTCGACTTCCTTGACGAACCAAGACTCCTCGGACTCCCCCTCCGGGACCGGGAAGACCGGCATGTAGGAGGCGGTGGTATCGAATTCAACGTTGCAGCGCTCGGCAATCAGCAAGGTGTTGTCGCAAGCATCAGGGTGGTCGCGGAACAGCGAGCGCATCTCTGCCGGTGACTTCAAGTAGAACTCGTCAGAGTCGAACTTGAAGCGGTTCGGATCGCTCATGGTTGAGCCAGATTGCACGCACAACAGTGCCGCGTGCGATTGGGCATCGTGGGCGTGGGTATAGTGCAGATCGTTGGTGGCCACCAACGGCAGGTCCAGTTCCTTGGCCAGCCGCAGCAAGTCGGTGGAAACCCTCCGCTCGATGTCCAAGCCGTGGTCCATCAGCTCGCAGAAGAAGTTGTCCTTGCCGAAGATGTCACGGAAGTCAGAGGCCGCTTGGACTGCTTCTCGGTAGAGGCCCTGGCGCAATTTGGTCTGTACCTCTCCGGAGGGACATCCCGTTGAAGCGATCAAACCCTTCGAGTAGGTCTGGAGCGTTTCCCGGTCCATGCGGGGCTTATAGAGCTGGCCTTCCAACGAGGCAATGGTGGAGGCCCTGAACAGGTTGTGCATACCTTCGGTGGTCTCGGCCCAGAGCGTCATGTGGGTGTAGGAGCCGTTACCCGAGACGTCTTCCACGCCGTTGCCCCACTTAACCCGGGTCCGGTCGGTACGGTGCGTTCCCGGGGTAAGGTAGGCCTCCACACCGATGATCGGTTTGACGCCGTGAGCCTTGCCTTGCTGCCAGAAGTCGTAGGCGCCAAAAATGAATCCGTGGTCGGTGGTCGCGATCGCACCCATGCCAAGTTCTTTGGCCCGGACCATCAGGTCAGAGACGCGTGCTGCACCGTCCAGCATCGAATACTCGGTGTGGTTGTGCAGGTGAACAAACTCTTCTTTACGAGTCTTGACCGTGTCCGCCATGTACCTTTTCGCTCCCTCTACCCGCCGTGTATCGCATGCCGCTCAGGGGCCGCGTTTCGCCTTACTAGTCTAGTCGGTTGTGCCGACTACGTTGGGCTCATCAGCTGCAGTGCTTGCGCCAAATCGGCGGGGTATTCGCTGGTGTAGTGCATGGTTTCGCCGGTTGCGGGGTGCGGAAAGCTCAATTCGGTCGCGTGCAACCACTGGCGTGTCAGGCCGAGCTCCGCCGCCAACTTGGGATCGGCCCCGTAGGTGAGATCGCCCGCCAACGGATGCCCCATGGCCGAAAAGTGGACTCGGATTTGGTGGGTGCGACCGGTCTCCAGATCGACCTTCAGCAGGGTGGCCCGGCCAAAGGCTTCGAGGGTTTCGTAGTGCGTGATGGAGTCCCGGCCATCCGCCGTCACGGCGAACTTCCATTCGTGACCGTGATGCCGCCCGATGGGCGCGTCGATGGTGCCTTGCAGAGGGTCCGGCAGCCCTTGCACCAGCGCGTGATAGATCTTGATCGGCGTTCGATCACGGAACGCGTTTTTCAGCGCGGTGTAGGCGAGTTCGGTGCGGGCCACCACCATGATCCCGGTGGTGCCGACGTCGAGCCGGTGCACGATCCCCTGTCGCTCTGCGGCTCCGGACGTACTGATTCGGTAGCCCAAGCCCATGAGCACACCTACCACCGTCGGGCCGTGCCAGCCTAGGGAGGGGTGGGCGGCGACTCCGGTTGGTTTGTCTACCACGATGTAGTGTTCGTCTTCGGCGATGACTTTGAGCTGATCCACGATCTCACTTTTCGGTTCGAGAGGGTTCACTCGGGACGGGACCGAGAGTTGGAGCTGGTCACCGTTCTTGAGTTTGGTCGACTTGGTCACGGCGGTGCCATCGGCGCGCCTCAGATACCCGGCAGTGATCCAGCGTGCGGCCACGCTGCGGGTAATCTCCACTGCGGTGGCCAAGACGGCATCTGCGCGACCCGGTTCCGCGTCATCTCCCACGCGTAGTTCTCGCTCGAGACCGTCGTAGTACTGCTCCCCGGTGGTCTGTGTCATTCTTCCTCGGTGACCGATTCTTCGTTCAGCGGCACGCCTTTGATGAGCAGGAGGCAAATCACGATCATGGAGCACACGATGAGCGAGTCCGCGATGTTGAACACGGCAAAGTTGGGCACGGCGATGAAGTCGATGACGTGGCCGAGGCCGAAAGAGGGTTCTTGAAAGAGTCGGTCGGTGAGGTTACCGAGGATCCCCCCTAGCAGCGCTCCGAGGCTGGCGAGCCAAATTGTGCGGGTCGTGCTGATTAGTTTGTAGATGACGTACCCGGCCACCACTACCATGATGATGGTGAAGACCCACGTGTATTCTGTGCCCATGGAGAACGCGGCCCCTGGGTTGCGCACAAAGTGCCAACTGAGCAAGGGCGGCAGCACCGGAATCGTTTCGCCTTCGGTCATGTTGGCCAGCACCCAGTACTTGGTGAGCTGATCGAGGCCGTAGCCGATCAGCGCGACGAGCACGGGCAGCATGAGTCGGCGGGCCTGCGAGGGCTGGGTTTCAGCGGGTGCGGTCACGGTCATCTACGGTCTTTCACTGTGGAGTGGGGGCACAAACAAAGCCAGTATAGAAAACTTCTCAGCTTCCTATACTGGCTTTGCTTAGAGCTTGCGGGCAACGCCCTCGATTGGCTTACTGCTTGTCAGCAAGCGAGGTGTGGGCTTCCAGATCCTTCAGCTGGCCCTGGATGTAGGACTTCATGCGGGACAGGTAGTCGCCTTCGAAGCCGCGCAGCCATTCCACACGGTCCTCGAGTTCGGCCTTCTTCTCGGAAAGCTCGGTGAGGGTGCGGCGGGACTGTTCCTGAGCGTCGCGGATGGTCGCATCGGCTTCGGCCTTGGCTTCTTCGATGATGCGCTGGCCTTCTGCCTTGCCTTCTGCGACGTACTGGTCGTGCAGCTGCTGAGCCATGGCCAGCATGCCGGCGGCCGACTGGGCGTCGCCGCTCGGGACCGGTGCTGGGGCTTCGGCCACGGGTGCAGCCAGTGGTGACGGAGCTGGCGCAGCCTCTTCTTCGGCTTCTTCAACGGCTGGTTCTGGTTCTTCTTCCACCACGGGGGTTGCGGCCACCGGCGCTGGTGCAGGAACTTCAGAACCTTCCAGCTGGGCTTCAAGTTCAGCAACCTGCTTGCGAAGGCTGTCGTTCTCTTCAGTCAGACGGCGCATCTCAACAACGATCTCGTCAAGGAAATCGTCAACTTCGTCCTGATCGTAGCCTTCGCGGAATTTCGTCGGCTGAAAGCGCTTGTTGACTACATCTTCTGGCGTCAAAGCCATCGGGTCACCTCAATACTGAATTGTTGTCCGCTTTGCCGGACGATTTTGAAAACCTGCCGCGCCGATGGGCGGATAAGTTCACATCTTTTTATATCACCAATTTATAACGCATTTAGGGGCAAGCCAAACTACACGCCCGGTATTGCCTTAACTTAGCGCGATTGCACGGACAATCACCTTAAGAATGGCGACTGCGAAGAAAACGATGATGAAGGAGAAGTCAAGATTCAACCCACCCATGCGCATGGGAATCCTGCCGCGCAACCAGCGGATCGGCGGATCGGTGAGCGCATAGGTCGCCGATGCCAGAATCAAGACGATGCCCCGAGGTCGCCACTGGCGAGCATATTGTTGGACGACTTCGAAGACGATGCGCACGACCAACAGCAGCGAGTAGATCGTCAGCGCAAGATAAAGCGCAGCCCAGATGATCTGCAAGCGTTACCTTCCTTTGTGGCTGTGCCCGAACGCGCGATGACGCGCTTAGGACTGGTTGAAGAAGTGTTCCTGGTTCTCCGAGGTACGCTGGTCCTCGCCAAGGACTTCCACGTCTTCCGGCGTCAGCAAGAATACCTTGTTGGTGACGCGCTCGATCGACCCACGCAAGCCGAACACCAGCCCCGCGGAGAAGTCCACCAGGCGCTTGGCTTCCTGTTCCCCCATGTCCGTGACATTCATGATGACGGGGATCCCGCTGCGGAACGATTCACCGATAATCTTGGCGTCGTTGTAGCTTCGCGGATGAACTGTGGTGATCTGGTGCATGGTACCGTCTTCTTCTCGGATTGAAGCTGCGCGTTTGATGGGAGTCACCGGTGCACGATATTCTTGGACCTCTTCAGGCTCCGGGGATGGCACCGGCTCCGGCGCGCGGTACGGGCGCGCCGGCTCCTGACGGGGCGTCTCGGCTGCCTCTTCCTCGACCGGCGCTGGCTGGTTTCGCTGGGGCTGAGCTTCTTCCGCTTCGGCCAGCCCGAGGTAAATCATGGTCTTCTTCAAAGCACCACTCATGGTTTACTCCTCATCTGGGTAAGGTTTCAGCGCATCGACGCTTTCGCACCCGATAACTAGCGCTACTTTGACGTTACCCGAGGGGTGGGCGCGGACCGAGCACATCCGATCCAATACGTAGGTGTGTCGCACCATGGGCCAAGGCGGCCTCGAGGTCATGGCTCATCCCCGCCGAGCGCCACGTGGCGTGCGGATATGTGGTCAAGAGCTCGTCGTGCAATCGTGCGAGACGTTCGAAGGCGGGGCCAGATTCCATGCCCAACGGCGCGACCGCCATCACCCCGCGTAGGGTCAGCCACTCGGTGGCCTCGATCGCCTCGGCCAACTCCGCCAGCTCTTCGGGCAGTGCACCACCACGCGGTTTGTCTGGGTCTTGGCCAGCATCCGGATCCAAGTCGACCTGTATCAGCACGGCGAGTTTCTCGGTGCGCAGGCCGTAGGGGTCGGCGACCTCGGTTTCTCGCGCAAAACGCGCCTTGGCCTTTTCGAGCGCCTTGACCAAGCCCAACCGGTCGACGGAATGGACGGCGGAGGCGAATCGCACGACATTGCGCGCCTTGTTGGTCTGCAGCTGGCCGACGAAGTGCCACTCAATGTCTAGCCCCGCGGTTTCGGCGGCCTTGGGGCCAGCTTCCTGTTCGCGGTTCTCGCCGAAGCTGCGAACCCCCAGCTCGTGCAACAATTCCACATCAGATGCGGGGAAATACTTGCTAATGACGATCAGCTCCGGCTCATCCCCGTCGGCCGGGCGTGCGTCGGCGATGCGTTGCTGGACTTTAGCGAGGCGTTCGGCGAGTTCAGTGCGTCGAGTGGACAGGTCTACTCCTATGCTTGTGCTTTCGCCGGCACCAAGACGACGCCAGCGTTGCGATCGGTTTCGTCGCCACCACGGTAGGAATAAAAAGCGGCGTCTTCGAGCGTACAGATCCGCGTCTGAAGGGTTTGGTAGCCCGCCTCCCGGAGCAAGATCTCCGCGGCGGCCGGCAGGTCAAGCGCCGGGGTTCCCCACGAGGTGGTGCTTGCTATTCTAGCCAATCGGCCGGCAGCGGCGGCCCGCATGGCGGACGGCACCTCGTAACAGCTGCCGCAGATCGCCGGCCCGATGATGGCTAAAGCAGGCTCGGCCGACCACAGTGGCTGTAGCGCGCGTGCCATGGTCTCGATGATCCCATTCAGCAGGCCGACGCGACCGGCGTGGATCGCCGCCACTAGGGGCTCCCCAGCACGGTTCCTCCCGGCCAAGAGGATCGGCAGACAGTCGGCCGTGAGCACGCCCAAGGAGCGTGCCGATCCGCTGCTGTAGTGACCGTCGAATCCGGCCGCCGGAGGCTCGTCGCGTACGCTCCGGTCGACAATCGTGCAGGAGTGCGTTTGGTTCATGAAGTGAACCGGGGCGCAACCAAGGGCGTCGGCGTACTCGTTGAGCTCGCTGCGTCTGCGCCGCAGAGACGAGTCAACCCCGGACTCGGCGGTGGGAGTAGCGAGGGAACCGAAGGCGTTTCCGGTAAACCCCAGCACGACCCCCGAGTCCAGGGTTGTTTGCCAGCTGAAGGGAGAGGGCATTTACTTCAGGAAATCAGGGACATCCAAGTCGTCGTTGGCGACGGCGGTCGTCGGCACAACGGGAACGGTCGGCACTTCTGCCTCCGCTGCGCGGATTTGTTCCGGTTCACCGTCGACAACCGTGTCCGGCAGTGGCTTTTCCTCGGCTGCGGCGGCATTCTCGACCGCAGGCGCTGCGGCTGGCGCGCTGGTCACGTCGACCTGATCGAATCCGGCAGCGATGACGGTCACCCGCACCTCGTCACCGAGGGCATCGTCAATGACGGCGCCGAAGATAATGTTGGCCTCGGGGTGTGCGACCTCTTGGACCATCCGTGCGGCCTCATTGATCTCGAACAAGCCGAGGTCCGATCCGCCTTGGATGGAGAGCAGGACACCGTGGGCACCGTCGATGGAGGCTTCCAGCAGCGGCGACGCGATCGCGAGCTCGGCAGCCTTGGTCGCCCGGTCGTCTCCGCGAGCCGAACCGATCCCCATCAGCGCTGAGCCTGCACCCTGCATCACGGACTTCACGTCGGCGAAGTCGAGGTTAATCAGGCCTGGCGTGGTGATCAGGTCAGTGATGCCCTGAACACCGGAAAGCAGCACTTGGTCCGCGGAACGGAACGCATCCACCACGGAAATGTTGCGGTCGGAGATCGACAGCAAGCGGTCGTTCGGAATCACGATGAGGGTATCGACCTCATCTCTCAGAGCTTCGATACCGGCTTCGGCGGAGTTCGCCCGGCGACGGCCCTCGAAGGTGAATGGTCGGGTGACCACGCCAATGGTCAAGGCGCCAAGCGAACGCGCGATGCGTGCGACCACCGGTGCACCGCCGGTGCCGGTGCCGCCGCCCTCGCCCGCGGTGACGAAGACCATGTCCGCGCCCTTGAGGACCTCCTCGATCTCTTGGGCGTGGTCCTCCGCTGATTGGCGACCGACCTCCGGATCGGCCCCCGCTCCCAAGCCCTTGGTGAGCTCGCGCCCGACGTCCAGTTTCACGTCGGCGTCGCTCATCAGCAGAGCTTGGGCATCGGTGTTGATGGCGATGAATTCCACACCGCGTAGGTTGGCTTCGATCATGCGGTTAACGGCGTTTACGCCACCGCCGCCGACACCAACAACCTTGATGACGGCCAAGTAGTTTTGGGGTGCTGCCACGTCTTTGTTTCCCTTGCTCTGGTTTTTTCCGTTTGTCCCGGATCCTCGCGCGGCCGTTGCATCGCTTGCCCGGCCGCTAGGGTCAACCAACCTTAAAGCTCAAGTAGAACGTTAAGATTATGTCAACCTGCTCCCAGTTATGAACCTATTGTGATTGCGTTCTGCATTCAAAGACCGCGTCGGTGTGTCGGCCGAGAAGTTGGCTCGGCTAGCGCAAGACAGGCTGATCCGGCGTGCTGACGTCAAAGACCTTCGCTGCCTTGTAGCCTTCTAGCTTGCCGCTGGCCGCTTGTTTAGCCCGTTGCGCTTCATTCTTCATCAGCGCCTGCAACACGGCTCGCTTCTTTTCTTCGTTTTCCGCGTTGCCCCAGAACACTTCCCGACCGTCCTTGAGTTTCAGCACCACCGAGTCCACCGTCTTGGCGTCCGCGGAGGTCATCTGCTGGCGCAGCTTAGGGCCCACGTCGCCCAGCACCTTGGTGACGGTAACGAACAGGTTCTTGTCCTTGGTCGCCTGTGCCGAGTCGACCACGGGCAGCTTGAAGCCGTCGGCTTCTTTCTTGCCGGCGAGGGTCTTGATGTTCTGCCCCAGCGAGTTGTACAGGGCATAACTGGTGGTTTTCCCGGTCTTCGTTTGCACCACGACGACCGGATCGTACTCGATGAGGTGTACGATCAGCGTGTCCGGCAACTGGACTTGGATGCGGCTGGAGCTGATCGCGCTCTCGTTGGACAGCAGCGCCGCAACGTCTGCGTCGGTGATCCGTGGCAGCGGGGTGTCTTTCAGCGGCTGCAGCTTTTTCACGACCGCCTTTTCTGTCAACAGGTGATTTCCCGTGGTCTGGATCGTTTTGGTTGCCAGCAGCGGGGAAAAATAAAGGATCGCCATGACAGCGGCGATCACGATCAAGCTGATGAGCCCGATCGCGGCGGCCCACACGCCCCGCCGCTTTCTTTTCTGCGTCGGGGATTCTGGCAGGGTGAAGACGTCGGCTCCGGTCGGCTCCGTACTCATGCCTCGGGCACAGCCTCACCGTTATGCCGTTCGGCAAGCCGTCTAACCAGTTGTGGCGCGGCATAGGTGACGTCCCCCGCGCCGAGGGTGAGCAACACGTCGCCCCGCTCGGCTCTTCGCGCCAGCGCCGCGACCGCGTCGCCTACCTCCAAGACCTCCGCGCCCTGACCGATGCGCTCGGCGATGAGGGCGGAACTGACCCCCTCGATCGGTTCCTCGCGCGCCGGGTAGATGGGCAACAGGATGGCCTGGTCCGCCAGTTCCAGTGCGTCGGCAAACTCGGCACTGAATTCTTGGGTGCGAGAGAACAGGTGCGGCTGGAAGATGACCCGCACCTTACCGGAGCCTGAAATCGATCGCGCGGCCTTGAGCACGGCTTGGACCTCGGTTGGGTGGTGCGCGTAGTCATCAAAAACCCGAACCCCGTTCACCTCACCGTGAAACTGGAATCGACGCGCCGCTCCCCCGAAGGCCGCCAACCCAGCTACGGTCTTGTCTAAGTCAGCACCGACAACCTCGGCCACGGCGAACGCCGCAGCGGCATTCTGGGCGTTGTGCTGGCCGGGCATTTGAAGGTCCACGAGGTGAGCTGTCCCATCGCGGCTAATGCGAAATCGCTGGCCCTGTTGCCCCGGGGCCTGTTCTGTCGCGAGCAGATAATCGGCCGCTGCCTTGAAGCCGTAGCCCACGAGCTGCACATCGGCCCGGTGCGTTTTCGCCCACTCGGCGGTCGCTGCCGCGCCCGGATCGTCCGCGCAATATACCAGTGTGCCTCCGGGCACCATACGCGCGACGAAGTCCTTGAAGACCTGATACACCGCTTCGGCGGTGCCGTAGTGATCGAGGTGATCGGGCTCAACGTTGGTTAGCACCACGATGCTCGGGGTGTAGTTGAGCAGCGACCCGTCTGACTCGTCTGCCTCGGCCACGAAGAGGTCGCCAACACCCACATGAGCGTTCACGCCAAGATCAACCAGGTTTGCACCGATCGCGAAGGTTGGGTCGAGGTCCGCCGCACGCAGTGCGGTCGCGATCATCGAACTGGTGGTGGTCTTACCGTGCGTGCCAGCGACAGCGACCACGCGATGTCCGCGCATCGTCTCCGCTAAGGCTTCCGATCGATGCAACAACCGCATGCCGCGTGCACGTGCAGCCTCGTACTCGGGGTTGCCGTCTTGGGCGATGGACGAGGCGACGACAGTATCCGGTAGCTGACCCCGGTCTTCCAGTTCGTCGAGGTTGCCGGCTGCGTAACCAATAAAGGTCGGGACGCCCTTGGCAGCGAATTCCTGCATGACGGGCAGGTCTTTCGCGTCCGTGCCGGAGATACTGCGGCCTTGCGCATGCATGATCCGGGCAATCGCAGACACCCCCACCCCCGCCATGCCGAGAAAATGGACCCTGTCTCCACCGGGTGCGTGCTGACTCATCGCAATACCTCCTCGATCAGGCGAACCATCTGCTCAGCGGCGTCAGTTGTGCCGAACTCCGCCATCGCCGCTCGCTGCCGTGCCAGTTCCTGCTCATCCTGCAGAAGTTTGGGCAGTTCGGCACGAACCCAGTCAGCATCAAAGTCCGCATCCTCCACCACCGTGGTGGCACCGGCATCTACAAGATGCTGGACGTTGAACCTCTGCTCACCGTTGCCAATTGGCAGCGGCACGAAAACGGTTGGCACGCCTACCGCGGTGAGTTCGAATACGGTGCCCGCCCCGGCCCGGGTCACCATCAGGTCCGCGGCGAGGTAGGCATCCTCCATGGTCGCCAGATACTCCCGCTGGTGGTAATGCGGGTGCTGCACGGCGGCGTAAGTTTCGGGCGCCAGACTCTTGCCGTGGCCGGTGAGATGCAGGATCTGCGTGCCCCGGTCCAACACAGCGTCGGCCCCGGCGGCAATAGCTTGGTTGACGCTGAGCGCCCCGGAGGAACCCCCCGTGACGATTAACGTCTGCCGCTGTGGATCCAAGCCGAGGCGGGCGCGCGCCTGTGCCGCATCGCCGCGTTCCCGGGCATGAGCGATTTCCGCGCGCATCGGCATCCCCACCACGTGAGGGGCACCGCCCAGCTTCGTATTGGGGTAGGCGGTGGCGACCTTGGCGGCGAACTGCGCGCCTACCTTATTGGCAAGCCCTGGTTTGCGGTTGGCCTCGTGAAGGATGACCGGGACGCCTAACCTGCGGGCGGCAAGATAGACGGGGGTGCTGACGTAACCACCGACACCGATGACGGCATCGGCAGAGACTTCCTGCAGGATTCGTTGCGCTTTACGCACCGTGGCCCACAGCCGAGCTGGGAGCCGGAAGAGCTCTGCGCTCAGCCGACGCGGCAACGGGACCTTCTCGATGGTGTGCAGCGTGAACCCGGCGGCGGGCACCAAGTCTGCCTCAAGTCCGCTTTGCGTGCCGATCACCGCAATGTGTGTGCCCGGATACTTCTCTTGCACCGTCTTGGCGATGGCCAGCAGTGGTGAGACGTGCCCGGCAGTTCCACCGCCGGCGAAGACGAGCGAGCCGAGTGAGTCAGGTGTTTGCTGGGTCATGGTTTGGTCTTCTCCGAAGCATCGATTTCTTGGAGCAATGCTAGCTGGCGTTGGTACTGGCGTCGGTTAAAGTTCAGCGCGATGCCCATGGCCGCGATGGTGGCGATCAGTGCGGAGCCGCCGTAGCTGATGAACGGCAGCGGCACGCCGATCACCGGCATCAGCCGGGTCACCATGGCGATGTTGATGAAAGTCTGACCGATGATCCACACCAGCATGGTGCCCAACACCACCCGGCTCAGCCGATCATCAGCGTTGACCGCGGTGCGGAACAGGCCAATCGCCAACACCATGAACAGCGCCAGCGTGAACAGGGCGCCTAGGAGCCCCAGCTCTTCACCGAGGATGGTGAACACAAAGTCTGACTTGGCCTCAGGCAGGTAGTGCCATTTGACCCGAGACTGGCCCAGTCCTAGCCCGGTCCAACCGCCCGACGCAAGTGCGTTCAGCCCCTGTTCGGTCTGGTAACAAGGATGGGTGGGCTCGTCGCAATTGGTGCCCAACCACGCGTAGATGCGTCGCATCCGGTTCGGGCTGGTCATGGTGAAGCCAATCACGGCCAAGGTCCCGACTCCCCCGCCGAGGAACAACCAGCGTTTCGGCACCCCGGCCAAGAGCAGCGCAACGGCCAGCATCAACGCAAGCACCATGGTGGTGCCCAGGTCGGAACCCGCCATGACCAGCAGGATGATCGCCGCCCCGACGGGCAGGATCGGCACCAGGACATGCTTGAGTTCGTGACTCACCGCCGATTTTCTGGCCACCACGTTGCCGGCCCACAGGGCAAAGACGGGCTTGGCGATTTCCGCCGGCTGGATCTGCGGTAGCGGCCCCAGTTTCAACCAGTTGCGGTTACCGTTGACCTCCACGCCCAACGGAGTGAAAGCCACCAGTAGCAGCATGACGAAGACTGTCGCGAGACCCAGCCAGGCGACGTAGTGCAGGTGTTTGTTGGTCATCCTGCGGAAGATCAACAGGCCGGCTAGGCCCATGCCGGCGGCCAGCGCTTGGCGCTGGAATTCTCCGAGGACGGAGAGGTTTCGGCCAATCGATTCCACGGTCAAAGAGGACAACACCATCACCAGCCCCAAGGCCACCAGCAGCAGCGTTGGGACCAAGATCAGGTAAAAGGTGACTTTCGGATCGTCCTTTTCCAGCCAGGCCGTGAAACGTTTCAGCACGGTCACAAGCCTTTGTCGTTCATCAACGCAGCCACCGCATCGATAAAGGCTGCGCCGCGGGTGGCGTAGGAGGTGAATTGGTCCATAGAGGCCGCCGCTGGTGCCAACAGCACGGTGGTGTCCGTTTCGGCCTGCTGGTTTGCGATGTCCACGGCCGCGGCCATGACGGCCCGGCCGTAGTCCTCCTTCTCGGCGAACGCGGCAGCGTCCTCGGAGACCTCGGTCACCGGAAGGTCGGGCGCGTGCTTGCGCAGCGCCGTCTTCAAGCCATCCGTGTCCGTGCCGATGAGGATCACGCTGCGCAATCGGTCAGCATTCTGCTGGACCAGCTCGTGGTAGTCCACGCCCTTGGACAGCCCACCGGCAATCCAAATGATGTTCTTGAAGCCACGCAGCGACGCCTGCGCCGCGTGCGGATTGGTGGCCTTGGAGTCGTTGACCCAAAGCACGTCTTCTGCCTTGGCGACCAATTGCATCCGGTGCTCGCCCGGCGAGTAGTTTCGCAGTCCTTCTCGCACCGCCTCAGGCGCGACGCCGATCGCTCTGACCAGAGCCGCTGCGGCAAGGGCATTGGCGACCATGTGGGATGCGGCCGGCACGGTGAAATCCTCGAAGCGCGCCAGTTCGAGGGCCTGATGGCGACGATTCTCGAGGTAGGCACGGTCGACGAGGATGTCATCGACCACTCCGAGCATGCTCAGCGCCGGTGTGTTCGTGGTGAATCCGATAGCTCGGCAGCCTTCGACGACGTCGGCTTCTTCCACCAGTCTCATGGTCTCGGGCTGATCCGCGTTGTAGACGCAAGCGGTCTTGGCTTGATGGTAGATCTTGGCTTTGGCGGCGACGTACTCGTCATAGCTGCCGTGCCAGTCCACGTGGTCCTCGGCCAGATTCAGGACGGCTGCGGCGTCAAAGGACAGCGACTGGGACCAGTGCAGTTGAAATGACGACAGCTCCAGCGCCAGTACCTCGAACTTGGCCGGGTTCCGAATCGCGTCCAATACTGGAACCCCTACGTTGCCACAGGCGATGGCACGCTTGCCGGCCGCCAACAGCATGGACTCGACCATGGTCACGGTGGTTGTTTTTCCGTTCGTCCCAGTCAAACCCAACCACTGTGGCAGCTCGGCCCGGTCCTGCTCCTGCGGGGCCGCCGCCCACTTGTCTTGGACCCGCCACGCCAGCTCCACGTCCGAGATGATCGGCACACCGGCAGCGGCGGCCGCCGCCAAGAGGGCTTGATCGGGCCGCCAGCCCGGTGAGGTGACGACGAGGTTGGCCGCGGCGCCGTCGACGGTGGGTAGGCTTTCTACGTGTTCCGCGCCTAGGTGCACATCTCTGACCCCGACAATGCGCAGGGTCTGCGCCTTCGCTCGGTTCTCCTCATTGTCGAGGCCGTCCACCACGACGACGGCCGCGCCGAGTTCGACGAGGGTGTCCGCGGCGGAAAACCCCGAGACGCCAAGACCGGTGACGATGACGCGGACCTGGTCCCAGGGCGCGTACCAACTGTTGAGCTTGGCCAAGAGTTCTGCGTTAGCCGGCATTGAGCACCCATTCCCCGTAGAACATGGCGATGCCGGCCACAACGAACAGCACGCTGATGATCCAGAACCGGACCACCACGGTGACTTCTGCCCAGCCCTTGAGCTCGAAATGGTGCTGCAACGGTGCCATGAGGAACACGCGTTTACCCCCGCTGAGCCGGAAGAACGCGACCTGGATGATAACGGAGGCGGCGATGATCACCATCAGGCCGGCCAGGATGATGAAGAGCAGCTGGGTGCGGGAGAACAGTGCGAAGCCGGCGAGCACCGCGCCGAGGGCCAGTGAACCGGTGTCCCCCATGAAGATCTTGGCCGGAGAGGTGTTCCACCACAGGAAGCCGACCAGCGCCGCGCAGATGATGGCACCCAGCAGCGCCAGATCAAGCGGATCGCGGGTCTGGTAGCAGGCCGCCTCGACTGCTCGGGAGGAGCCGCAGCTTTGGTTGAACTGCCACAGGGACATGACCGTGTAGGCCAGCGACACCATCGCGACGGCGCCGGTCGCCAGTCCGTCCAGTCCGTCCGTGAGGTTCACTGCGTTGGTGGACGCGGTGACGATTAGATTTGCCCACAGCACGAACAAGATGACGCCGATGACCGGCCCGGCAAAGGCTAAGTCGAAACTGGTGTCGCGGACAAAGCTGATGGCGGTCGAGGCTGGTGTAAGCCCGCGCTCGTCCTTGAAGAACAGCGCCATCACGGCGAAGGAGATGCCAACGACGGCCTGCAACACGATCTTGGCCCAGGCTCGCAATCCGAGCGAACGCTGCTTGCGGATGATGATGAAGTCATCCAAGAAACCGACGAGCCCCATCCCGACCATCAGGTAGATCAGCAGCAGTCCGGAGACGGTAGGGCCCGGATGTCTTTCGTTAATGGCGCCTTCGATGAGGTGGGTCAAGAAGTAGGTCAGCACAATAGTGACGATGAAGACGACGCCACCCATCGTCGGAGTGCCCCGTTTGGTGTGGTGTTGGGTCGGCCCATCGTCACGGATGAACTGGCCGTAGCCTTGTTTGACCAAGAAGCGGATGAACAGCGGGGTGCCGGCCATGGAGAGTGCCAGGGCCATCACGGTACCGATCAGGAGTGCAAGCACGTTTTACTGCTCCTCAGTTTCTGTTGACGGCTGATCTGTTTTGCCGGCGAGACGGTCGCCGAGCGGGCCCAATCCGACCGAGTTTGAGGCTTTCAACAGTACGATGTCTCCGGACTTGAGGTTTTTCGACAGCAGTTCCTCAGCGGCTGCCACGTCGGCGACGTAGTGCGCCTCCGATCCCCAGCTGCCTTCGAGGATGGCGGCGTTGTAGGTCGGTTTCGCGCCGGCACCGATGACCACCAGCTGGCTGATGTTCAGCCGGACCACGGTCTCGCCGAGATCGGCGTGTGCCTTGATGGAGTTCTCTCCGAGTTCTTTCATTTCCCCGAGCACGGCCCACGTGCGGGTGGCCTCATCACGCCCAAGTTGGGCCAGA
>CAYZBX010000020.1:10501-19328 GCA_964476735.1 uncultured Micrococcaceae bacterium | reverse complement strand
AAGTTCGCCGGCTGCTACCACGGGCACTCCGACGGCCTCCTCGCCGCAGCCGGCTCCGGGGTCGCGACCTTGGCGCTACCTGGCTCCGCGGGAGTCACGGAGGCTCAGGCCTCGGAAACTCTCGTGCTGCCGTACAACGACGTGGCGGCCCTAGAAGCAGCGTTCGCCGTGCACGGCGAGAACATCGCCGCCGTCATCACGGAAGCAGCGCCGTGCAACATGGGTGTGGTGGCCCCGGCACCCGGCTTCAACGCGACCATCCGTGCGCTGACCGTCCAACACGGCGCGCTCATGATCCTTGATGAGGTGCTCACCGGGTTCCGGTTGTCAGAAGCAGGGTACTTCGGTCTGGTGCAAGACGAGAACTGGGCCCCGGACATCTTCACCTACGGCAAGGTGATCGGCGGAGGGATGCCCGCGGCCGCGCTAGCCGGCCGAGCCGAGGTGATGGACTATCTAGCGCCGCTGGGACCGGTCTACCAAGCCGGAACGCTGTCCGGGAACCCGGTCGCCATGGCGGCCGGTGCGGCCACCCTCGCCAACGCGACCGCCGAGGTCTACGCGCACATCGACGCCCGCTCGGCCGAGCTGCAGCAGCAGATCGCGGCGGCCCTTAACGCTGAAGGCGTGAACCACTCGATTCAGACCGTCGGCAGCCTCTTCTCCGTAGCGTTCGGTACCGCCGAGAATGGCGTGCACAACTACGCCGATGCGCAGAACCAAGAGGTGTTCCGCTACAACGCGTTTTTCCACGCGATGCTGGACCAAGGCGTGTACCTGCCGCCGTCCGTTTTCGAAGCATGGTTCGTTTCCGCGGCACATGACGATGCCGCCATGGAGCGGATTTACGCTGCGCTGCCGGCCGCGGCCAAGGCTGCCGCAGCAGCCACCGCGGCATAGCGTCGGACGCGCTAGGCCAAGCAACAACGAGCAAAAAACGCTAGCGGGACCGCATCGAGCGGTTCCGCTAGCGCGTTTTGTGACGGGATATCGTCTTCGGCTGTTAGTCGAGGGCTACCGGCCAACGAGGATCAACGAAGGCGTTGGGATCACGACGCATCAGGAATTCCTGCAGGCTCGTCGCCTGCTCCTTCTTCCAGCCGATCTGAGCATCGTGCAGCTCGCGCGGCGGGATCTGCACCGCCGGATACTTGCGTGCAATCTGGTCGGCGACGCCCACCGCAGCCATCGCGTCCGCCGCAGACGTGTGGGCGTTCTGCAAGGGAACCTGGTAGAAGGAGGCCACATCCGCGAGGGTTCGCTTGCCCCGCCGGTAGCGGTCAAGCTGCTTGTCCAGCACGTACGGGTCGATGACGGGACGGGGATCGCCGAAGACACAGTGGTAGCGCTTGGCCTCCTGAGCCATCACGGTGAAGTCATAGGACGCGTTGAAAGCCACCACCGGGATCTCTGCCTCAAAGAGTTGCGTCAGCTGCATGGCAATCTGGGATACCGCCAGCACTGCCGGTAACCCGTCCCGTTGCGCGCGCTCGTCGGTGACCCCGTGGATGTTCGAGGCCGCCGGGGGAATCGGCACACCCGGGTTAACCAGCCACTCCTGATGATTGGCGACGTTCCCGGCGCCGTCCACCACGATCAGTGAGGCGGTCACGATGCGCGCCTCCTGCGGGTCTGGCGATGTTGTTTCAAGATCAAAGCCGGCCCGGAGGTTCTCGTGCCATTTCGCTTGGCCCGGCATTTCGAAAAGTTCGTCTTGTCCTAGTTCACTCACGCTATTCACCCTACTAAAGATGTCGTCGCGTTGTGATGGAATAGCAAGCGAAGGAAGGCGGATACTGATGCTTGATTCCCCGTTGTGGAAAACCGACCCGGATGAGTTGGGCGGTCCCCATCTCCTCCAAGGCCCGGCGGGCTCCGGCAAGACCCGTCTCATTGTCGATCAAGCGGCGCAATACCTCTCGGCGGGTCTGGACCCGGAGGGGCTGCTTGTGCTTGCCCCGACCCGGGTGGCCGCGGACCGACTCAAGTCGGGCATCTACGCGGCGTCTGCGGCCACCATCTCAACGGTCCCGGTGCGAACGTGGTCTTCGTACGCGTTCCACCTCATCTCTCGCGCGTTCCAAGCGGGTCTAACAGAGTGGGACAATGTCGACCCGACGCTGCTGACCGGGGCCGATCAGGACGCCATCATCAAGACCATCGTCGAGGGGTCGATAGGTCGCTTGGCGTGGCCTGAGGATCTCGGCGAAGCCTTGCACACCGCTGGTTTTCGGAAAGAGGTCAGAGAGTTTTTCGATCGGATGCAGGAGTACGGTCTTGACGAGGCCGGGCTCGCCGAGCTCCAACGACAGCACGTCGACACGCCTGCGGTGTGGTCCGCACTCGGGGCCCTGTTCACCGATTACAACCAAACCATGCACTTGGATGAAGCCGGTCGGTTTGACCCGGCCGCGCTGATTTCCACCGCCGTCACGATCATGCGGACCGGTCTGCAGCGACTGCTGGGCGGGGCGGGGGAGAGCGATCCTTTCGTACGCTTCTACGCCCAAGAACGGGACCGGCTGAAGCTCGTCTTGATAGACGATCTGCAAGAGGCCAACCCGGCAATGCACGAGTTGCTGGCCTTGATCGGTCAAGAGAAAAACGTCGTGGCCGTTGGCTGTGCCGACACCGTGGTCCAAGGCTTCCGTGGAGCTCGTCCAGAGTTGCTGAACTCTGCCCAGGGGACCCTTGCCTGGTCCCGAAAGATCCACGTCAATCATTCCCACACCCTCGCCGGCGACATCGCGGAAGCGTACCGACAGGTTAGTTCCCGCATCGGTGCCGTTGGCGACGCTGGGGCCGCGAGGCTGACACAGCTCGAGCTGGAAGATCCGGAATCCGGTCCCCACAGCGAGGTGGCCTTGACCGCCTCCGAATCCGAGCAGAACCTTTTAGTGCTGTCCTATGTGCTGAACTGGCTCAAGGGCGACACCGAGCATCAGCTTCCAGCTGTGCCGCTCTCCCGGCAGGCGATCATCGTGCGCAACGGCGCGCAGGTGCAGGCGTTGGCGCGATTCCTGCGTGCTGAAGGGGTACCCGTTCGGACAACCGTCTCCGACATGGTCCTGGCGGAAGAACCAGCAGTCTCCGGGCTGCTGGGAATGTTGCGCGTGGCGATCGACCTCGCGGCGCAGCCCGAACCGGTGTTGAGTTCGAGCGTCTTGGAACCGTTACTCATCGGCGACTACATCGGGATGACTAATCTGCAGGTCCGGACCTTGCGCAAGCAAATTCTGCGCCGCCCGGTGACCTCCGGGGCAGAGGATCACGCTTCGCAGGAGCACACACCTCTGATCGGAACCGCGCGCGAGCGGCTGGCGAAGTTGGCTACTATCGCGCTCCAAGACGAGCTGGCCGGTGATCCCGGAAGCCGGGTCCCAGCTCACCTGCGAGAACCCTACCAGCGGTGGTCTTCCTTTGCCCCGCTGCGCAAGCTCGTCACTGTCTTGAGCAGGACGATCCTGAGCCTGCGCGATCCCAGCCAGTTCGCCGAGGACACGCTCTGGGAGATTTGGTCCGCGACCGGGGTAGCCGAGCTATGGAAGCAGCGCAGCAGCAAGGCCGGAGCAGAAGGGCTGCAAGCGAATCATGACCTCGATGCCGTGGTGACCCTGTTTCAGGTGGCCAAACGCTTCCAAGACCAGAACCTTGCTGCCACCGCGACCCAGTTTCTGCAGCATCTCGAAGCCCTCGAACTCCCGACAGACTCGCTAAGCCGAGCCGGTCAACACCATGACGCGCTCGCGGTGCTAACGCCGGCCGCGGCCGCGGGCCTGCGTTTCAGCCACGTGATTGTGGCCGGGCTGCAGCAGGGGCGATGGCCAAACGAACAGCCACGTGGAACCCTGCTGGGCTCCACGGAGCTGGTCGAAGTGTTGGAGGGCCGACCGCATTTGGGTCAAGAGGCGCAACTGGCGCGACGACACAGTGTGCGCAACGACGAGCTTCGCAGCTTCGCAACGGCTATCTCTCGGGCCACCGAAAGACTCGTAGCCGTTGCGGTGTCCTCGGACGACCAACAGCCCTCGACATTTCTGCAGTACGTGCCGAATCGGGGCGAGAAGTTTGACAGTGAGCGGGCCGCAATCGTCGATGTGCCGGTCCCACCGACGCCGCATCAGATCGTTGCCGAGCTACGTCGACGCCTCCGCCAGCTCGTGACGGAACAGGGGGAACCAGAGGAGAAGGAACTCAGCTACCTCACCGACGTGCTCGGTTTGCTCAGCCGTACCCCCTACGCAGAACTTGATCCTGCGAACCCAGATCGCTGGTGGGGCGTGGCCGACCGCAGCAGCACAGGTCCCCTACACGGCCCGGGAGACACCATCAGGCTGTCGCCCTCGCGGGTCGAAAGCCTGATTAACAACCCGGTGGCATGGCTGTATGACGCCATGGGGGACGGCTCGGCGGCATCGGACTCAGATCTCTCCCGGCACGTCGGAACACTGATCCACCATCTGGCCGAAACCCATCCGGCGGGGACTCGAGAGGAGCTCAGGTCAGCAGCGCAAACGCTGATGTCCAACCTCGAATTCAGCGGTTTCTTCGGCCAACAGATGCGCGACCGGGTGACCGGGATGATCGAGGCCCTCGCCCAGTACCTCCAAGCCGTCCTGCGCCAAGGCAGCCAGGTCCTTGCTGTGGAAGCTAGTTTTCAATACCGGCAGCAGATCGACGAAAACGACGTTGTCCTCACCGGGGTGATCGATCGGCTCGAACAAACAGGTGACGGGGGCGTCCGGATCGTCGACTTCAAGACCGGGAAGAACATCCCAACCGTGAAGGACACCCAAGCACACATCCAGCTGGCGCTCTACCAATTGGCCTACAACGAAGGCGCGGTGCAATTACCCGACGCCGATGCTGCGCACTCGACCGACCCAGTTGGTGTCGAAAGCGCGCGAATCGTCCAAGTCGGTCACGAGAAGACGGACAAGGTTGAATCCTATGTGCGGAACCAGCCCGGGCTCGAGGACGCGCCGGTCGACCCGCAGGCGCTCATCGCCTTGGCGGCCAAGTTGCTCCGTCAGGGCTTCTTCGCCGCGGTGTCCAACGCCAAGACTTACAACGAAAACGAAACCGAACGCCGACCAGACAACCCATCAGGGAGCCAGGTCACCGAGTGAGCGTGAGAAACAGTAGAACCATGACCGAGACGACCATGATCACCCCGAACGCTATCGCCGACGCACTCGGCTCATTTCGACCAACCCCGGAACAAGCCGAGGTCATTGCCGCGAACCTGGATCCTCGGCTAGTGGTTGCCGGCGCCGGCTCCGGAAAAACCGCGACCATGGCCGACCGCGTCGCCTGGCTCGTTGCAAACAAGGTGTGCCGCCCGGAACAAATACTCGGTGTGACCTTCACCCGGAAAGCGGCAGGGGAACTTGCCGAGCGCGTCGGGGCCAAACTCCGGGCACTCGTCAGCGCTGGACTCTTAGAAGAGACGGACAGCAGCGAACCCTTCGGCGAGCCGATGATCGCGACATACCACTCGTACGCTCAATCACTCGTCCGAGAACACGGACTGCGGCTTGGCGTCGAAACCGATGCCGAACTGATCTCTGATGCACGCGCGTCCCTGATCATTCGAGCCATCCTCGACGAACACCGAGAAGAATACCGCGAATTCTCCGGGGCGGCCTCGACCCTCGTGAAGGCGGCTTCCCGGCTCTGCAGCGAAGCGGCTGAGCACCTCGTGAATGTGGGAGAGGTCTCGGGCACCGTCCAAGAAGTGCGCGAACAAGTTTTCCAGCCAATGGCCGATCATTACCTCGTCAAGAGCGGGAAGATCACCCAGGCCCTCTCGGGGTATTTGCAAGCCCTGCAAAAGCAAGACCTAGTGGCTCAGCTGGCCGCCCAATACACGGCCTACAAACGGGAACACCAGCTGCTGGACTACGGCGACCTCGTGGGCTTGGCAGCGACCTTGGCCGACGAGTTTCCGCAAGTCGGCACGGCCGAACGGGACAAGTATGCCGTTGTGCTCCTAGACGAGTTCCAAGACACCTCGCATGCCCAGTTGCAACTGTTTTCGAAGCTGTTCGGCAACGGACACCCCGTCACTGCGGTGGGCGACCCGAACCAGTCCATTTACGGGTTCCGCGGCGCCTCTGCCGGGCAGCTTGCCTCGTTCAGATATTCGTTCCCCATCCTGAAAGACGGCAAGGCGGAGAACTCGGCCATCAGCTATCTGACCGTTGCCTGGCGGAACTCACGCTCCGTGCTGGCCACGGCAAATAGGATCATCGACGGTTTTCCCCCGCCTCCCCGCGGCATCGAACTGGCCAAGCTTCAGTCGGCGCCGGCGGCAGCAAAGGGGCTGGTGGAGATGGGATATTACCTCACCGATGAGGAAGAGGCGCACGCGGTTGCGCGTGCGCTGACCGAGCAACGAGACCTGTTCCTAGCGGAACAGAAGGACGTGCCGGATGAGCAGCGGACGCTGCCCACCATGGCCGTGCTCACGAGAACTCACTCCCAAGTTCCGGCCATTACCCAAGCGTTGGACGAAGCGGGCCTCCACTACGAAGAACTGGCCCTCACCGGGCTGCTGACGACGCCTGAGGTGCTGGACCTGCGCGCCGTGCTAGCGCTCTTGGCAGATCCGATGAACAATTTCGGTGCGCTCAGAATCCTCAGTGGGGCAAAATACATGCTCGGTGCCGCTGACCTCGTCGGATTCGCCCGCTGGGCGAAATACACGCAGCAGCTTCAGGACGGCAACGAGGCGGCGACCAGTGAAGAGCCCAGCGAGCTCCGCTTTGACGTCGACGATGATCATGAAGTGTCGTTGGCCGAGGCGCTGGAGCGACTCCGCGAGCTGAGTGAAAAGGGTTGGGAGAACGGACCGCGCAGACCGGAGATCAGTGGTGCAGCTGAGAGTCGTTTGGTGGATTTTGCCAAACTCATGCAGCGATTCCACAGCCAGCCTAAACACGATCTGCCCGGACTCATCCGGTTCATCGAACAAACGCTGGCCCTCGATGTGGAGCTATTGGCCAACCCCAACCGCGAAGCCGCTACCGCGCGGGCGAACGTCGAGGCTTTCCTTGATGTGGCCCGCGATTACCAGCTCTCGGCCGGCTCGGCAGATCTGACGGGATTCCTCGATTGGCTGGCGGCAGCCATCGAGGACGAGAAGGGCCTCGAGAAAGCGCCACCGGCCACCAAGCCCGGAGCCGTGCAGATCCTCACCTGCCATGCGGCCAAGGGCCTCGAATGGGATCTGGTAGCCGTGATCGGCCTCAACCAATCCGGCCTCAGTGAGCAACGTCATCGCAGTGAACAGTGGCTCACCACGATCGGGATGCTCCCGTGGCCGCTGCGTGGCGACCGGGCAAATCTCCCAGAGTTTGTTGGCACCCCCGACACCGACCTTTCCTGGTCGGCGTGGGAGCGAGAGAACATAGCCTACTTCAAGGAACTCGTCCGCGTCCACGAAGGACTTGAGGAACGCAGGCTCGCCTACGTGGCATTCACGCGAGCGAAGTCCTACCTGTTGCTCACCGGCCACCGATTCAAGGGCACGACGAGCAGACCCCGTGATGCCAGCGCCTTCCTCACCGAGTGCCTCGAGCTCGCGGACAATGCTGAAGAGCACGACGTCAACATTCGGCTGCTCACAGATTTTGAGTCGGTCGATGCAGTTACCGAGAACCCTAACGGGGACCTCGTACAAGTCGGTTGGTGGCCGCAGGACCCTTTCCAGCCGGCAGCGCCGGAAACCGTGCGGAAGGACGGGCTTGTGGACACTCTCGTCCGTGGGTGGTCCCCACCACCCACGCCGATCAGGGACGCGCTGCAGGCGGCGGCTCAGCGCGTGCGGCAAGCAACGCGCGCTACGCTGCCGGACGACGAAACCGGGGAACGGATACGCTTCATGCTGGATCGACTCGAACTGAATCGGACAGCGCATCAGCGGATCGACCTGCCGGAGACCATCAATCCGTCAACATTCGTTCAACTGGCGAAGAACCCGGATCAGGTTCTGGAACAGTGGCGTCGACCCATGCCGGAGAAACCCTCGACGCACGCTAGGCGGGGAACCGCATTCCACGCCTGGGTGGAGAACCACTACGGGCACAACCATCTGCTCGATATCGACGAGGTGCAACAATACGCGGATGCAGAGCTGGACAAACACCTAGACCTAGCGGCGATGAAGGAGAACTTCTTGGCCTCCTCCTACGCTGAACGGCAACCGCTCGCGATTGAAGTTGCTCTGCAAACACCGATTGGAGGCATCCCGGTGCCGGGCCGCATCGATGCCGTCTTCGCCAACGACGATGGGGGAATCGAACTCGTCGATTGGAAAACCGGGCGGGTGCCGCAGGGGCAGGAACTCACGGACAACTCAATCCAGCTGGCGCTCTACCGTTTGGCCTGGTCTCGGCTCCACGGCGTGCCGATGGAGAAGATTAAGGCCACCTTCTTCTATGTCGCGACCAACGACATCGTTGAGGTGACCGACCTCGTTGACGTGGAAACGCTGGAATCGATTCTGCGAGACGCTCAGCGCGTCAGCGCGGCGAAACAGCCCTAGCGAAGCGGGGAGCCAGCCAAGCCTAGGACTCGGATGAGCGGCTCTGACCGTCCTGCGCAGGGTCACTGTGCTCGGCGGGATCCGCGCCAGCGGCCCGCCGGGCCTCGTTGAGTCGTTCCTGCTGCTGGCGGCGCAACTCCTCGACATCTATTGCGTCCGTCGCCGGTTCGTTGTTGTCAGCGGCACCAGCTTCAAATTCTGGAAGATTCGCAGGGTCACTCGAGGCTGCGCTCTCATCTGCTAGGGACTGGTCGGTGATGACAGCGGGTTCGGCGTCCG
>CAYZBX010000020.1:0-10401 GCA_964476735.1 uncultured Micrococcaceae bacterium | reverse complement strand
CGTCGTTTCGCTCCTGGTCCGAAGTTTCCTGCGCAGGAGGGTCCATCGGAGTAACGCTGACTTCCTGCCCACCGTAGCGCTCAATATCCTCCGCCAATTGCTCAAGCATGTCTTGACCCTGAGACACCATCTCGGCGTCCCCGCTAGCCAAGCCCTTCAGCAGCCATTGCGCTAGAGCAAACTCAGCACTGAGTGCAGCACGCAACGCAAGATGCACGTCGGCTTCGCCGGCCCGGTGCCGCTCGTAGGAGGTGAGGACATGGTCCTTGAAACCGTCGTCGGAGACCGTCGCCAGCCAAGCAAAATCATCTGCCGGATCGCCCACATGCAGGTCGGTCCAGCCCATCACACCCGAAACCTTGCCCCGTTCGAACAGCAAGTGGTCCTCGTGCAGGTCACCGTGGACAACAACCGGTTCGAAATCCCACATATCGGTGTCTTCCATGGCGTGCTCCCAACGGCGCAGCAAGGACACCGGGATCTTGCCCGTGCTGGCCGCCTGATCGAGCTCGTTCAACCGTCGTTGACGGAACTGCTCAGCCGAGTAGCTGGGTAGATTCACCAAGTCGACGACGGCCTCATCAAGATTGTGGATGGCCGCCACCGTTCGACCAATATCGGTGGCCGTTTCTTCGCCCATATCGACGAGTGTGGTCAGGTCAAGGACCCGCCCTGGGACGTGGTTGTAGACAAAAGTCCGTAGTTCGCCGATCCGAACCGCACCTGCGGCCGAAGGCAAATGAAATGGCAACGAGGCGCGGACGGCGTTAGAAAAACCGCTCAGAACTTGCAGCTCCGTCTCTAGCCGCATTGCTGCCTCGGCGTGCAACGGCGAACGAACACGCCACTGGTTGCCCTGCTCGTCACGAACGAGAGCGGCGGCGAAGTCGCGGCCATCATCGGCAAGCGCCGCCACACCGGTCGGCCGAAGACCGGGGACTGCGGCGCTAGCAAGTGCAGCTAGTTCCATCGGAGAGATTTTCACACCATTTAGCCTATGTCAGGTCGACGTCAAGGTGGCTGAGAAACACAGTGGAGGAAGAAAAAGGTACCGTTGAAGCATGAACGCTGAACAACCGAAACTGCGCGATATCTTCGGGCAAACGCCGCTTGGGGTTCTTCCCCTTTCCCGTGGCACTGCGGACCGGAACTGCATTGACAGGGAAGACCCTGATTTCCTGAATCGGATCTTGGCGGACGAAGATACCAGAGCATTGATCTTGGTTGACGGGCGAGCACCCGTCGCGCGTGGGCGATTGCAACTCACCCCCGTTCCCAAGCAGATCGTGTTCCAATACAACCTGAGTAATTGTGATTACGATCTGGTGTATCTAGGGCGTTCGGCCGGGGCCGAGGTCGTGTTGATTTCGATGGGCTTCGACAGCCCACATTTGCCGGCCGATCTAGCGAACGCCCAATGGCTAGGCCTGAGGGACGTGGCTGCGGCGCTCGACGACGACTCTGCAGGGTTCTTCGTGCAGGCGCTGGCGATCCAGAACTGGTTGGATAACAGCGCGTTTTGCCCGCGCTGTGGATCCCCGGCGAGACTAGTCGCCTCCGGTTGGGTCCGGATGTGCGAACAGGAACAGCGACCCATCTTTCCGCGAACCGATCCGGCGATCATCTGTGCCATTGTGGATCACACGGACCGTATTCTGTTGGGCGCAGCCGCCCGCTGGGGCGGAACGAGGTTCTCCACACTCGCGGGATTCGTCGAGCCGGGGGAGTCCCTCGAGGGAGCAGTGGTTCGGGAAATCAAGGAGGAGGCTAACCTAGATGTGGCTGACCCACAGTATCTAGGGTCCCAGCCTTGGCCGTTTCCGGGCTCGCTGATGCTCGCGTTCACGGCGCGTGCCTTGCACCCCGAGCAGGCCCAAGCCGACGGGGAAGAAATCCTCAAGGTAAGGTGGTTTACCCGGGAGGAACTGGCGACCGACATCGCCAACGGAGCCGTTCAGGTTCCCGGACAAGCGTCGATTGCCCGGAGGATCATCGAGCACTGGTACGGTGGGCCTCTGCCTGAGGCCACTTTCCTCGAGAACTAGATGTAAAGGACTACACAACAGCCGTGACACGCCTGTCGGCGCCGGAAGACATCCTTTCCGGACTGGACAAAGAACAGCGAGAAGCAGCGCTAGCTCTGAACGGGCCGGTATGTATTTTGGCGGGTGCTGGGACCGGCAAAACGCGTGCCATTACGCACCGCATTGCCTACGGGGTGGCGACCGGGGTCTACGACCCACAAAAGACCCTAGCTCTGACCTTCACCGCGCGTGCGGCGGCCGAGATGCGTTCCAGACTCAACTCACTGGGGGCGCACGGGGTCCAAGCCCGTACTTTTCACGCCGCGGCGTTGCGACAGCTGCGCTACTTCTGGCCTGAAGTCATCGGCGGGCCGATGCCGCAGCTTATCAAGCAGAAGGCGCGTTTCCTCGCCGAGGCCGCTCAACGACTCAGAGTGTCCACAGACCGGGCCGCTCTGAGGGACCTTGCTGCTGAAATCGAGTGGGCCAAGGTCTCGATGATCGGACCGGACGACTATCGTACAGCGGGCCGGGAAGCGATCGCCGGCATGGACGCCATCACGATCGGTCGGCTCTACCAAGCGTACGAAGACCTGAAGACGGATCACGGCTACATTGATTTTGAAGATGTGCTGCTGCTGATGGTCGGGATCCTCGAGGAGAACCCGCAAATCGCCGCACAGTTCCGCCAACAGTATCGAACCTTCGTCGTCGACGAGTATCAGGACGTTTCGGCTCTACAACAGCGGCTCCTTGACCTTTGGCTCGGTGGCCGGGACGACTTGTGCGTTGTGGGAGATGCCAGCCAGACCATCTATTCCTTCACCGGTGCAACCAGCCGTTTCCTACTTGACTTCGCCGAACGCTACCCACAGGCAACAACGGTCAAACTCATCCGCAACTACCGCTCCACACCGGAGATCATCGCCACCGCCAACGGACTCCTCGCTGAGCGCACGAAGCATCGTCCGCCGACTCGAGAAGACGCGCACTGGCCAACTCCGTTGGAGTTGGTCAGCCAGCAGGACCCGGGTGAGGCGGTTAGCTTCGCTGCCTACGACCATGATGAAGACGAGGCGCATCATCTTGCGGCGAAGATCAAAGAACTCGTGAGCCGGGGGGTCAATTACCAAGACATCGCAATCCTGTACCGGACCAACTCCCAGTCGCTCGTCCTCGAAGAGGTGCTTGGGGAGCTGCATATTCCTTACCTAGTCCGCGGTGCAGAACGCTTTTTTGAACGCGCCGAAGTGCGTCAGGCAATGCGCCAATTTGCGGCGCCGGCCGTACAGGCCGAACGAAACGTGCCTGAACAGGTTCGCACCATCCTGGGCGCGGTTGGCTTCACCGAGACGCCTCCGGCCCAGTCCGGTGCGAGCCGGGAACGCTGGGAATCGTGGCAGGCCCTGTACAACCTTGCGCAGGAACTAGAACGCGAACGAGGCGACCAGCTGACGATGCACGAATTCGTCCGAGAGCTGCACCACCGGGCCGAGGCGCAACATGCACCGCAGATGCAGGGTGTGACGTTAGCGTCCCTGCACTCAGCGAAGGGCCTCGAATGGGACGTCGTTTTTCTCACCGGCCTCAGCGAAGGTCTGATGCCTATTTCCTTCGCGGAGAATCAGGCCGAGGTCGATGAAGAACGACGATTGTTCTACGTTGGGATCACCCGCGCTCGCAAACAATTGCACTTGTCTTGGACCACGGCGCGAAGTGCGACCAGCCGCGGATCCCGAAAGCGGTCACGCTTCATCGATGCGATTCTGCCTGACGAGCATCCATTAGCCAAGAAGGGAGCTGCCGCTCGCACAGTCTCTGCCCCGGGCCGGAAACGTCGAGCACGCAAGGCCGCTAGTGTGGCCGTATGCCGCAGTTGTGGGACTGTACTCGCTACCGGGGCCGAGCGTAAGATCGGCCGCTGCGCGGACTGCCCGGCCAGCTACGATGAGGAAGTGCTGGCGGAGCTGAAGGCCTGGCGTTTGAACCGAGCCGAGGCTGATGAGATGCCGGCCTTCGTGGTTGCCACCGATGCGACGCTCATAGCACTGGCCGAGACCATGCCAACCTCCGCAGAGGAACTCATCAAGGTACCAGGGATCGGTACCCAGAAGATTGCCAAGTACGGCGAAGAAATTCTCGCAGTTCTCGGCAATTAGTGCGTGCATTCGTTGGCGAAATCAGCAAGGCGAAGGCGTGTGATGTTCATGCTTTGCGCGGCAACGAGGAAGAAGCTGTCAGGCGCTATCGGTTGGTGCTTTCCAAAGGCGTCCTCACCGGCGGAGACGAGCTTTTCGCCTGCGATCTGATTGCGGCCCCACGCGTGTGCAAAGTCGTCGAGATAAGCATGAATGGCGATCGCTGTCAGAGAATTCTGGATAGTGTCAGCCGATAGCCCTCCGTGTCGGCGTTGATCGCCGGCCACCTTAGTGAGGATCTCTGGCAGACAGCGCAGGCACTGATGCTGTGGAGCTACCCACGGGCCCACTGTCACGGCGGAGGCGCCCTGAAAAATGGGCAGCGTTGGGATTTGCGCGGCAACGTGGGTGCCCAATCTGAGCAGCTCTTCGGGCGACTCGCAGAACCAGAGCATCTGATGGTTTTCGTTCACCTCGGTCGCGGTCAGTGCTTCAGCCGAGACAAGGTTCAACCAAGGATTGACCCTGCGCAGCATGGGTGCCAATACCACGGTGCGCCGAGCATCGATGTGAGCGGAGGTGAAGAAAACCCCGGTGTCTTGTGCGCTGATCTTCCGCTGGTCATGGCTGATCAATGTTTGCCAGCCCTGGCGGCTCAACATGATTGCGACTTCTTGGCCCAGCGCGTGCAGTTGGTTCAGATGCACGACCTGTTGCTGGCGCGCCCACAAACGGTATTTTCCAAGTTGCGTCAGATGCGGCAAGTTGGCATCGGTCAGGGGGCTTGGCTCGAAATCCTTTTCGGTTTCATTTGTCGCCGGCCCCAACCAGCTGCCAAGCCTGTCCCAGAGCGCGGGCCTGCTCCAGTGAGGATGGGCTTGCTCATCGAGCAACTCGTACAGCGTGCGCCTACTAAAGCCGGTGGTGAGCCTGTGTACGAGCTGTGAGAGGAGACCTTCGCGAGCGGTCAGCTCGAGTGATTCAGCGTGATCTGTCAGCCGGCAGCGGTCCAGCGCCACCGTGGCGAGTTGATAGCCACTCTGTAATCGGTACATGGATCATCCCCTAAGCCAGTTGCCGGATCTGCTACCGTCATGGTGACACACAGCCACGTGAAGCGTTTCACTTATCCACATTGGCAAGGCGATGGGCTCCCGACGAGACGATAAATGGGCACACTCGAAGCATGACTACTGAAGAACTACGCATCAATGGACATCGGGTCAAAGTTGTTCGTTCGGCCCGGCGCCGCAAAACCATCTCCGCTAACTGGGAAAACGGGATGATTCGGTTGCAGGTCCCGGCCACGCTGACTGACCAAGAAGAACGACAATGGGCTGAACGCATGATCGCCAAGTTGCATCGCAGAAGCGGCGCTCTATCGTTCGGCAATGCGCAGCTGGAAGAACTCGCCGAAGACCTCAATCAACGGTATTTCCAGGGACGAGCAACGCCGAACTCGGTGGTTTTTTCGCAACGCCAGAACACTCTGTGGGGGAGCTGTAGCCGACGCACCGGCAACATCCGGCTCAACCCAGATCTCGCGCGCATGCCGAGATGGGTACTGGAGGGCGTGCTGGTTCACGAACTCGCACACCTGATAGAACCGAACCACGGGCCCAGATTCAAAGCGCTCGAAGCTCGGTACGAACGCATCAGTGAGGTGCACGCGTTTCTCGCCGGGGTCAGTCACGTCAAGAGTGGACCGGGCGGAGCAGGCGGGAACGTGGTACCGGGGTCGCTTGATGACGGAGAGGACCTAGCAGACTAGCTAGTCCTTGTCAGCAGAGCCAGCGTCGTCGTCGTAACCGCCTTCGAGCAGCTTACGTAGATCGTCATCGAAGCTCCGATCTTGGGCGGCTTGTTTCTCACGGCGTTCGAAGAACCCCGTCGGGTCGTCCAGATCCACGGTGCTTGGCTGCATATCCGGGTGGCTCCAGATCCGATCACGCTCGTCGCTGCCCACCTGTTCACGGATGAATGCCCACAGATTGGCTGCGTCACGCAAGCGGCGCGGCCGCAACTCCAATCCGACGAGGGCGCCGAAGGCCAGCTCGGAGGGACCGCCGGTAGCCCGTCGGCGCCGCATGGTTTCACGCAACGCATCCGCCGAGGTCAGATTCGTGGCGGCCTCTGCGACAACATCGTCGACCCAACCTTCGATGAGGGCCAGCTGTGTTTCTAGCCGCTCGAGGGCTGCGCGCTGCTCGGGTGTGTCCGCAGCGCGAATGAAAGACCCCTCAAAGTGCTGGTTGAAGGATTCTGGGTTCATCGGATCGAACTGTTGAGCGATCTCATCGATCCGTTGAGTGTCAATCTTGAAGCCGGAAGCGTACTGCTGAATCGCGGATTTGAGCTCGCCATACAACCATGGGACATGCAGGAACAGCCGCTGGTACGCCGATTCACGCAAGGCCAGATAGATAAAGACGTCCTCGTTCGGGATTTCCAAGCCGTCAGCGAAGGCTTTAATGTTCGCCGGCAGTAACGCAACGTTCGGACGTGCGATGGGCAGACCAATGTCGGAGGTGCCGATCACTTCGCCCGAGAGCTTGCCGATGGCCTGACCCAATTGCATCGCAAACATCATGCTGCCGAGGTTTTCCAACATGGGCAGTGCGGGTCCGAGCGCCCCGGCCATTTCCTCGGGCAACTGATCAACTAACGATTCGTTCATAGCCTGGGAGACTGAGACCGCAACCGGTTCGGTCAACTCCCGCCACGAAGACATGGTGTGCTCGATCCATTCGCTGCAGCTCCACCCCTGGGGCAATTGCGCAGGCGCCTCGAAGGTAGTCGCGTTGCCCAGCCAGAGATCAGCCAGCTCGAAAGCCTGATTTAGGGCCGCCAGTTGCTGCTCAGAAACCCGACTATCGTGTTCTTTGGCGACCTGCAGGGCCGTATTCTTAGCCTGTTCCCAATTGACTGGTCCGTCACTTTGCGCGCCGGAGAACATTGCCTGCACCTGAGCGAAAATCTGGCTCATCATCTCGGGATTGAAGGCCTTGGCCATGTCTTCTGGGGTCATACCCGGCGGCAGCGGAGGCATCTTGCCCGATTCGCCAGCACCAAAGAACTGCCCGAACATTTCTTGGAACATCTTCGAGAAGTCATCGGGGTTCTGGTTTGGATCCTGTGGGTTGGAACTCATCCTTGGGTCCTTAGAGATTCTGGCAGGCGTAACGGTCTTGTTCATTAATCTATTGCATGAAGCCGAGCATTCGCTGACAATCTCGCTGAGAGCAAGCTAATTCGCCGCAGCGTGAGCCGGATGCGTAGAATCGTGGAGACCCCAATTTGCTCGGCAACGATAAGGGCGCCACGGTGAAGCGAACCAGAAAACCCGTCTCGATCATCATCGCTGTGCTCTTCGCTGCACTTTTGACGGCTGGTTTCCTCCCGGTCAACTACGTCGTTGAATCACCTGGTCCGACCTTCAACACGATCGGTAGTTTTGACGGCCAAGACCTGATCTCGGTGGAGGGGAAGAAGACCTATCCGACCACCGGGGCGTTGGACATGACCACGGTCATGGTCTCAGGGGGACCTGGCCGTGACATTACTGTCGGAGACGCGGTTCGCGCCATCCTCGATCCGCAGCGAGACCTGATTCCTCGCTCCTTGGTGTATGACGAAACCCAGACCCGTCAGCAGGTGGATGAACAAAATCAGGCCATGATGGATCATTCGCAAATGGACGCCGTGGCGGCGGCACTTCACGAACAGAACATTGAGTTCACGAGAAAGTTCGTGGTGCAGGGCTTCACCGAAACCACCGAGGCGGACGGGCTGTTGAAGCTCAAGGACGAGATTTTGTCGGCTGATGGGCGTCCCATCGCCGGGGTAGCGGCCTTGCGGCAACAGCTGACAGACTTAGATGGAGACACCATCACGCTGGGGCTGATCCGGGACGGGCAAGACATGGACGTTGAAGTCCCCGTGATCACCAACGAAAGCGGGGAGCGGGTCATCGGCGTGTTCCTCTCCAACACGTACGAGTTCCCCTTTGACGTCAAGGTGAACTTGGATGATGTGGGCGGACCATCCGCTGGACTCATGTTTGCTTTGGCCATCGTGGACAAGATGACTGAGGGGCAGATGACCGGCGGGAAGCACTTCGCTGGAACCGGAACTATCGATGCCGATGGCACGGTTGGCTCCATCGGTGGCATCCCACAGAAGGTCGTCGGTGCACAACAACAGGGGGCGGAGTACTTCTTGGCCCCGGAGGAGAATTGCGCGCAACTGCGCGGACGGGTACCTGCCGGAATCACTGTCTTTTCGGTGAAGAACTTGCGCGAGGCCCGTCACATCGTCGAGCAGGTTGGCCGGGAATCGGATCACGCAAAAGCGATCCAAGGACTCCCGCAATGTCAATAGATCTGACACAAGTAACAAATGAGGTATGAGTGAGCTTCGGACAAGGCTTTAGCTTCGGTTCAGGTAGCCGCGACTCCGGTGGCGGCGAAAACAAGCCGCCCAGTGGTTCGCGGCCCAGCGCTGACAATGGGGGTGAGAAACGGTCATCGAAACCTTCGGTCTTGACCCTGACAGTCGTGATCCTCGCGCTGCTCATCGGCGCTTTCGTCATGGCGTCCGGGTACTACGCGGACATCCTCTGGTTCAACCAGCTTGGCTTTGAGGAGGTCTTCTGGACCACGCTGCTGGCTCGAGTGGTGATCTTCCTTGTCGCCTTCATCGTCATGGCCGCCGCTGTCTGGGTCAGCATGAGTATGGCCTACCGGCGCCGCCCGATTTACGCCCCGGGGCAGATGCAGGACAACCTGCAGCGCTACCAGGACCAGTTGGCGCCGCTGCGCCGGCTGATCTTCATTGCCGCACCGCTCGTCCTCGGTGTATTTTCCGGCACCGCGATGGCCTCCAGTTGGCAGCAAATCCTGCTGTTCATCAACCGCGAGCCGTTCGGACAGACAGACCCCGAGTTCGGACTTGATTTCAGTTTCTACCTGAATACGCTGCCCTTCTTGAAGCTGTTGGTCGGCTTCCTGATCGCAGCAACCGTCATCGCCGGTATTGCGGGCTTGCTCACGCACTACATTTACGGTGGGGTGCGAATCACCGAACAGGGCAAGCTGGTGATCTCGAAGGCAGCCCGCATCCACATCGCCGCCGTGGCGTTGTTGTTCCTGCTGTTGCAGGCAGCGACCTTCTGGCTTGATCGCTACTCGACCATGTTGAACCAGACTGATCGTTGGGCCGGCGCCATGTACACAGACGTGCACGCGGTCATTCCGACCAAGACGATTCTCACCATCGCGGCGATCATTGTGGCCCTGCTGTTCGTGTACACCATGGTCCGGAACAACTGGCGGATCCCGTTGATCGGTACCGCCATGCTGTTGATTACCGTCCTAGTGGCCGGCGGCGTCTACCCGATGCTGATCCAGCAGTACCAAGTCAATCCAACGGAAAAGGCACTGGAAGCTGAGTACATTCAACGCAACATGGACATGACCCGGTTTGCGTACGGCATGCAGTACCTTAAGACCCAAGAATACGACGCTGAGATCACGCCGAAGAAGGGTGCGCTGGCGCAGGAGTCGGAAAACACCAAGAACATTCGCATCTTGGATCCGAACCTAGTCACGGACGCTTTCGGTCAGCTGCAGCAGTTCCGCCAGTACTACACGTTCCCGCAAGTGCTCAGCGTGGACCGCTACGAGGTCGACGGTGAGGTCAACGACGTTGTGGTCGCCGCACGCGAGGTGACCGTGGAGAATCAAGACTCCTGGGTCAACCAGCACATCACCTACACCCACGGCTACGGTCTGGTGGTTGCCCACACCAATCAGGTCACCGGTAAGGGCGCACCGGACTTCATGCTGGAGGACATCCCGACGAAGGGCGTGCTCGGGGACGATACCACGTATGAGCCGCGGATTTACTTCGGCATCAACTCCCCGGACTACTCGGTGGTTGGTGCCCCGGAGGGTGCGGAGCCTCGGGAACTGGACCGTCCTCAAACCGGTAGCCAAGAAGGAGACAGCACCTACACCTTTAGCGGTGACGGCGGACCCTCGGTCGGCAACTTCCTGAACCGGCTGGTCTATGCGATCAAATTCCAATCCACCGACCTGCTGCTGAGCCAGGAGGTCAACGAAGAGTCGCAGATCCTCTACGACCGTCACCCAGCTGAGCGCGTGAAGAAGGTGGCTCCCTACCTCGAGGTGGATTCCACGGTGTACCCGGCAATCATTGACGGCCGGGTGAAGTGGATC
>CAYZBX010000019.1:0-19469 GCA_964476735.1 uncultured Micrococcaceae bacterium | reverse complement strand
GGGTGTGGACGAGCTCGGTGAAGAGGACAAGATCGTGGTGGCACGCGCCCGCCGCATCGAGCAGTTCCTCTCCCAGAACACCTACACTGCTAAGCAGTTCACCGGTGTGGAAGGCTCCACCGTGCCGATCAAGGACACCGTCGAGGGCTTCAAGGCCATCTGCGACGGCGACCTCGACCACGTTGCCGAGCAGGCCTTCTTCAACGTTGGTGGCCTGGAAGACGTGGAGCGCAACTGGGCCAAGATCCAGGAGCAGACCAAGTAACCATGGCAGAACTCAACGTAGAAATTGTGGCGGAGGACCACTTCGTGTGGTCCGGCCCGGCCAAGTCCGTCTCCGCACGGACCATCGAGGGTGACATCGGCGTGCTGCCGGGTCACACCCCGCTGCTGGCCGTGCTCGCCGGTGACGGTCCGTTGGTCGTTGAGCCGGTCCAAGGGGCGCCCATCAAGGCCACGATTGCCGGTGGGTTCTTCTCCGTGGATTCCGATCGCGTGGTGATCGTTGCCGACAACGCGCAGCTGGATTCCCCAGCGGCCTAAGGCCGGCATCGAAAGTGCTATAGACGTTGTTCAATGATTCGGTGCTGATGTACGCGATCATTGCCCTTGCGGCGTTGGTCGTGGTCATCGGCGCGGGTCGCATCGTCCTTCAGAAGGTGCGTCGCAGCCAATTGCGGCGCACCTTCGGGACTTTCGAGGGCTTTGTTGCCGAAGATCCCGACGACCCGGTGTGGGTTGCCGGGATCTTCCGGTATCAGCAGGGCAAGGTGGAGATCTTGAAGCTGCGCTCCATCTCGCCGCTGCCCATACAAGTGTTCAAGCGGGACCAGCTGGACATCACCCGGATTGCCGAACCGGACGAGCAGCTGCTGGCACAGCTACCGGAGAAGCACGTGCTGGTGACGGCCAAGTATCGCAAGAAGCGCTACCTGCTGGCGATGCCGTTCGACGCCTACGCCGGGCTGAGCGCCTGGCTGGAAGCCCGTCAGATCATGGGCTTTGGACGCTACTGAGCTCGTCCTCGAATAGCCAGACACGAAAAGGCCGGACACCGCTGTGGTGCCCGGCCTTTGTCGTGTCTTTGGCGCGGTGCCTAGTGCGTCGTGTCTACGATCCTATGACCGCGGACGTCGCTAGCGCGGTTGAACGTTGATGGCGGTCGGGCCCTTCGGACCGGAGCCCAGCTCAAAGCTAACCTGCTGGCCTTCGTTCAGCGAGGCGTAACCGGAGACGTTGATGTTGCTGTGGTGGACGAAGATGTCCTCGCCGCCGTTCTCCGGCTTCAGGAAGCCGTAGCCCTTTTCACTGTTGAACCACAGGACGGTGCCGGTCAGTTCTTGGGTTGGGGAGGAGGTGAATTGTTCTGACATGGGTACCGCTTTCGTGGTGGTAAGAAATAAGAATCAAGTAGTAGGGACGGGCGGACTAGAAGAGCCGGGAATCGACGTCGTCGATGCCCCGCATTGCGTCGTAGTCTAAGGTCACGCAGCGGATACCGCGGTCCTCGGCTAGGACGCGGGCTTGTGGTTTGATCTGTTGGGCGGCGAACACCCCGGTGACGGGCGCCAGCAGGGGATCGCGGTTCAGCAGCTCCAGATAGCGGGTGAGCTGCTCCACGCCGTCGATGTCGCCGCGGCGTTTCAACTCCACGGCCACCGTGGCGTTGTCCGCATCCTTGGCGAGGATGTCGACCGGACCGATGGCCGTCATGTATTCGCGGCGCACCAGCGTGTAGCCGGGACCCAGCGTGGTGATCTGTTCGGCCAGCAGCCGCTGCAGATCTGCCTCCACGCCGTCCTTGGTCAGGCCGGGGTCGACGCCGAGCTCGTGCTCGGAATCGTGCTCCAGATCGAAGATGTTGATCGTCAGGCGGTCGTCGGACTTCTGGTTCTGCACCGTCCAGACTGAGGTGATGCCCTCGGCCGCCTGCTCCGCCGTGGGTTCGGCGGCGCGCAGCGTGGCCGGTGGGATCATCCAGTTCAGCGGCTTGTAGGAGCCGCCGTCGGAATGGATCAGCACCGAGCCGTCGGCCTTGACCATCAGCAACCGCTTCGCCAGCGGCAGTGTGGTCCGCAGCCGACCCTCATACAGGACAGAACAAGTAGCAATCACCAAACGCACGGCCTCGAGTCTATCGGTTTTTGACTCACGTTTTGTGCTGCCGGTGTGGCGCGGGTCAGACTTGGGGGTATGGCAAAGAAGAAACGGCGCACCCCAGCACGGCTGTCCAAGTGGCAGAAGGCCGAGCTGAACCGCCGGGACCGTGAGCGCGAGGAGGCCGAGGGGCCGGCGCGTTTTGATGTCTATAACCGGGTGGAGAATGCACCGGATGGGCAATGGCAGGTCCGGCAGATCCGGCCCGGGGCCTCCGTGAAAGAGTACACCTGCCCCGGCTGCCACCGGCTGATCCCGATCGGCGTAGCGCATCTGGTGGCCTGGCGGGAGGATCACATCTTCGGTCAGGACTACGGGGCCGCCGAGCGGCGGCACTGGCACACCAAGTGCTGGAGCTCGCGGAGCTACAGGTACCGCTAGCGGGAGTCTTGGCGCGGCAGCCAGACCTCTTTGAGAAGGATCATCACCGCCGCCGCCATCGGGATGGCCATCAGCGCGCCGAGCACGCCGAGCAGGCTGCCGCCGGCGATGACCGCGATGACCGCGACCGATCCCGGCACCGCGACCGCCCGCTGCATGATGCGCGGGGAGACGAAGTACGCCTCGACCTGCAGGTAGACGAAGTAGATGGCCGCGAAGATCAGCGCCGTCTGCCAGCCCTGGGTGAGCGCGATGATGGTCACCAGCACGCCGGCGGTCATGGCCCCGACGAGCGGGATGAAGGCCAAGAGCAACACCACGAAGGCCAACAGGATCGAATAGGGCACACCTGCGATGCTCATGGCGACAAACGCCACGATCGCGTTGATCAGGGCCACGAAGGCCTGACCCATGACGTAGTTACCGACCGACGAGGTGATCTGGTCGGAAAGCACCCGCACCCGGGCCCGGTTGGACGCCGGGCCGAGCCGATAGAGCCAGTTCTTCATGATGGGTAGCGAGGACAGGAAGTACAGCGTGAGCACGAAGATGATCAGCGCGGAGAAGCCCGATTGGAAGATCGCAGTGCCGAAGCCGAACAACCCGCCGAAGACCTGGGTGATGGCCTCCTGGTTGGCGAAGAACTTGTCCACTTCCTCCTGAATCCGGTCCCTGACCTGATATTGGCTGTCCAGATCCTGGAAGAGCGGGGAATGGATCATGTCATCGATCCAGCCGGGCACGTTCCGGACCAGTTGGCTGGTCTGCTCCACGATGGTGGGGATCAGCGTGCCGATGAAGCCGCCAAAGATGCCCAGCACGGCCAGCACGGCGACCGCCACACCCAAGGCGCGAGGCCGGCCGCGCTGCTCGAACCAGCGGACGATGGGGTCCAGCCCCAAGGCGATGAACAGCGCCGCCAGAATCCAGATCAGCAGCTCTTGGATGGAGGTGACGATGTAGAACACCCCCAGCGCGATGCCCACGCCGACGGTGCCCATGAAGCCGGCCCAGATGGGGCGGCGGAAGATCGACTCGTCGTCCTCGGGCTGCTCCACGACGATCAGCTGATCCTGCGGCGTCATCGGCGGTACGTCGAAGCGCAGCCGCGGTTGCGGCTTCGGCAGCGTCCCGGAGACCCGGCTGAAGATGCGGCGCAGCCGGCCTTGCGGCGGAATCTGGGCCGCGTGCCGCGCGGTCACATCCTCGTCGTGCAGATCGTGATGCTGGTCAATGTCCTCACTCAAGCCCTCGTGTCCGTTGGGTGGCTGAGTCTTCTCGTCCATACGTCTTCCTCGTTAGCTGCATCACGTCATCGCGCTTTCCCCAACCAGTTTACGGACAACATTCAGGAAAGTGCGTTTTACTGGCTTTTCGGTTGTGGCGCGAACGCGAGATTCATCTCACTCGCCCGGCGCCAAGTGTGAAACCGTTATCAAATTGTTAGAATTGCCTAGATATACCCCAACGTTAGGTGACAACTACGTGCGTAAAATCCTCTCCCCGCTAGCCCTGCTGCTCGGTGTGGCGCTTGTGGTCTTGGGCATCGGCCAGCAGACCTGGTGGGCGCCGCCGACCCTCATCCAGGCGACCTCTGCGAAGGTCCACGATGCCGCCCCGCTGACCGTGATCACCCCGGAGGTGGAAGGCATCAGCGAAGACGGCGTCGAGCTGACCATCAAGGCCGACGGCAAGTTCAAGGTGGCGATGGGACGCACCGTCGACGTCGAGGCTTGGGTAGGGGATGCCGCGCATCAAAAGGTCACCGGCCTGACCGAGGCCGAGGACAAGACCCCGGTGATCGAGCTGGACAAGATCGACGGCAAGAAGTCGGTTCCGGATCCGTCCGACTCTGACCTGTGGGTGGACGTGCACGAAGCCACCGACTCGATGCTGTACCGATTCGAGAACGCCGATCAGCAGGACAAGGATTGGTCCCTGCTGCTGTTCACCGACGGCAAGGACGCCGCTCCCACCGAGTTCGTTACCGACTACCACGTGGAGCCGGATCACTCCGGCCCGGTCGCCGTGATCATGGTCGGGATCGTCTTCCTGCTGCTCGGCCTGTTCCTGCTGCGCGGTCCGCAGCGCCCCAAGGGCCGACGCCGCCGCATTGAAGGCGCTGCCACGGTGGCCGTGGCCGGCGCGTTGGCGCTCAGCCTGACACAGGGTGCCCAGCCGGCGCAGGCCCAACCGTCCCCGAGCGAGTCCGCCACTCCGAGCGAGTCCGCCTCGCCGAAGGAGACGGACGCCGGCGCGGCACCGAAGGTTCAACTTGTCGCCGCCCAGGCCGAGCGCATCATCAACGACACCGCGGACAAGGTTGCCGCCGCGGACAAGGCGCAGAAGATCAGCACGGCCGCCAAGAAGCGACTTGGCGGGGCCGCGGAGAAACTGCGTGCCAGCAACTACGCGGCGCGCAAGAAGGCCAAGGACTTGGCCAAGCTGGCGCCGATCGGCACTAACCTGCGCACCTTCGCCGGGACCACCGATCCGGGGTTCCCGCGTCAACTGCTGATCGTCTCCGATCAAGGCAAATCGGACATCCCGCAGCTTCTCTTCTTCGAACAGAAGAGCGCCCGGAGCAACTACCGGCTGGTGTCCGCGACCCCGATGGTGCCCGGCTCCAGCTTGGACCCGATCGATCCAACCCAGATCGGGACCGTCAGCGCCAAGCAGACCGGCTTGGTGGCCACCCCGGAGAAGCTGTTCACCGATCTGGCCAAGAACCTCAGCGATAACAAGCAGGCCAAGTACCTGACCACGGATCTGAAGGACAACACCTACATCCAGCTGATCCGCAAGGACCAAGACGATCAGAAGAAGAACAACCCGGACGCCAAGGTCAGCTTCGCCCGGTCCTTCGACAAGAGCTCGCTGACCGGCATCCAGCTCAAGGACGGTTCCGTGTTGGCCACCGGAACCCTGCGCTACACCACCAAGACGGTGCCCGAGGACGGGGCGACACTGAAGCTGGATAAGCTGCCGAAGGAGTTGACCGGTTCCACCGCCGAGAGCGTCGAACAGACCCTCACGGTCCAAAAGGAAGAGCAGTTCACGGTACTGATCCCGGCCAAGGATGCCGCCGAGAAGAAGATTCAGGTACTGGGCGTCACCGAGGTCACCAAGAACGCCAGCCTGAACTAGAGTCAGAAGTCAGTTCACCATCCTTCCTCTGAAAGGACGTACCTTGACGACCGAAAACACGGACAACATCACACCGGCCGGCACCCAGGGGGCCGTTGACCTAGCCGCCGCAACGGCGCAGCAGCCCACGGCCGATACCGGTGTGGCCGGCAGCCCGAGCTGGGTGACCGAGCTGACCATGGAGAACTTCCAGCAGACCGCGCAGCTCTCCGGCCGCGTGCTGGTCGTCATGTCCCTGACGGACCGGAACCTGCCGGAATCCGCGCAAATCAATCAGGTGTTGACCGAGGCCGTCAACGCCCAAGAAGGCCGCGCGCTGCTGGCCACCGGCGATCTCGCCAAGGCTCCGCAACTGCTGCAGGTCTTCGGCGTCCAGCAGGGCCCGCTCGTGGTGGCTCTGATGAATGGCCAACCGGTGCCCATCATGGACCGGCCGATGCCGCGGGAGCACGTCGACCAAGTGATGGCGGAGGTGCTCAAGGCCTGCATCCAGCAGGGCATCACCGGGACGATTCCGCCGGTCTCCGGCGGGGAGGAAGCCGAGGAGCTCTCCGCCGAACACCAAGAAGCCCGGGACGCCATCGATGCTGGCGACTACGACGCCGCTTTGGCCGCCTACCGGAAGGCGCTGAACAACAAGCCGGACGACGAGGCCGCGCAGCAGGGCATCGCGCAGGTGTCCCTGCTCAAGCGCGTCGGGGAGATGGATGCTCAACAGGTCCGTGACCGGGGCGCCGCCGAACAGGACAACGTCCAGGCGCAGATCGCGGTCGCTGACCTCGACGTGGTCGGCGGTCACGTCGAGGACGCCTTCAAACGCCTCGTCAACTTCATCGCCACCCACTTCGGCGAAGATCGAGAGACTGCGCGCAAACACCTCGTGGAACTGTACGCCGTGGTGGGCGTGCACGACCCCCGGGTGAACGTGTCCCGGCAGAAGCTGTCGAGGGTGTTGTTCTAACCCGCAGGCTGTTGCGCCATCCCGAAGAGTGAGGGCGGCGCGGCAAAGAACTGGCAGAACTCGCCCTCGCGGACGATGAGAATGCTACGCGTGCTTTGTTAGTTTGGGAGCTATGACGCACCCATCTTTTCCCCACGAAGGCTCCGCTCACCAGCCCGACCCTCAACAGTCGCAACCGCCGCGCCAACAGCCCCCACAGCACGGCGTTCCCCACCACGCTGCGCCCCAGTACGGGGCACCGCAGGCGGGTCAACGACCCGGCGGAGCTAATACCGGTTGGGGACAGCCGCAGAGCTTCGTCCAGCCCGGGCTGGACGTCGAGCAACTGAACCCGGCGGCGGCGATTTCGGTGCGTGGCCTCACCCAGGACTTCGGCCAGCATCGCGCCGTGGATAACCTGAACTGGGACGTGCCGCGCGGCTCGTTCTACGGGTTGGTCGGGCCGAACGGTGCCGGTAAGACCACCGCGCTGTCGATGATCACCGGCCTGCTGCGTCCGAGCTATGGTGCCGCGATGGTCGCTGGCGTGGACGTGTGGGCCGACCCCTTGAAGGCGAAGGCCACCATGGGCGTCCTAGCCGATGGCGTGTTCCTGTTTGACCGGCTGACGGGGGCGCAGCTGATCACCTACGCCGGACTTTTGCGCGGCCTGGACCGGGAGGTCGTCGACCAGCGCTGCGCTGACCTGCTGCGCGTCATGGACCTGACCGAGGCCAAAGACAAGGTGGTGGCGGACTATTCGGCCGGTATGACCAAGAAGGTCGCGCTGGCCGCCTCCATGATCCACTCACCGCGGGTGTTGATCCTCGACGAGCCGTTCGAGGCGGTTGACCCGGTCTCGGCCGCCAACATCCGTGACATTCTGGCCAAGTACGTCGCCGGCGGCGGCACCGTGGTGGTCTCCTCCCACGTAATGGACCTCGTCCAGCGGATGTGCGACCACGTCGCAGTCATCTCGCAAGGCAAGCTGCTGGCTGCCGGAACGGTGGACGAGGTCCGCGCAGGCCAGAGCCTTGAAGACCGCTTCGTCGATCTGGTCGGCGGTCGCTCCAGCGGGGAGGGCCTAGCATGGTTGGATCACTAATCCGCATGCGTTGGGCCATCCAGCTCAACGATCTGCGACGCTCCACCATGATGATGGTCAGCACCGTCATCAACTGGGTCTTCGCCATCATCGCCATCGTCGGCTTCATCGGCGGTGGCATCCTGCTCGGCGCCATCCCGGACACCACGATGGAGGGGCTGGCCATCGGCCACGTCATCGTCACCGTGGTCGCGCTGGTTCTGTGGGCGCTGATCCCGATCTTCCTCACCGGCGTCGACATGACGCTGGACCCAGCGCGGTTCGCCATGTACCCGATCAAGCCGGGCAACCTCGCGCTCGCGATCGCCGGATCCACCATCGTTTCCCCGGGCGTGGTCATCACGTTGGCGCTGTTCCTGGGGATGGCCCTCATGTGGCTGGCGCACAGCGTGCCTGCCGCGATGATCGGGCTCTTGATGGCCCCCGTGCTGACCGTCTCCGCTTTCAGCTTCGGCAACATGCTGGCAGCGTGGGCATCCAACCTGCTGGGCAAGCGGCGCAGCCGCGACATCCTCGCCCTGATCGGCTTGGTGGTGTTGATGTCTAGCGGTTTGATCATCAACACCCTCACCGGGGGCCTGCTGAACATCGTCGACGAGCTCGGCAGCGTGACTGAGGTGCTGGGCTGGACGCCGTTCGGCTTCGGTATCAGCGCAGCCGTCCACGCCGCGGCCGGCCACTGGGGCCTGACGGCCATCAAGGTGGTCTTGGCCCTGCTCTGGGTCGGATTGATCTTCGTGCTGTGGACCGCCGGGATCAAACACGCCACGGCGCATGTCACCTCCCGCGAAGTCACCAAGGGTAAGACCCACGGACTGGGATTCTTCAACCGGGTGCCGCAGACCCCGACCGGCGCGGTAATGGCCCGGTCGCTGACCTACTGGCTCCGCGACCCGCGCTACTCGGGTACCCTGCTGATCCTGCCGGTGCTGCCGATCGTGATGTATTTCTCCACCATGACCATCCCGGATGAGGCCGGCTTCGGCGGGCCATCGCTGGCCTTCACGCTGGGTCTGATCGGCGTGGTGTTGGGCGTGACGCTGATGGCTGAGCTGTCCTACGACTACACCGCGCTGTCGTTGCACGTCATCACCGGTGTCAGTGGCAAAGCCGACCGGACCGGCCGGGCCGTGGCCCTGCTGGTGGCAACCGTGCCGCTGCTGATTCTGGTCGGTTTCATCATGGCCTGGGCGTTGGATGCCTGGGAGCTGCTTCCGGGCTCCTTGGGCATCGCTTTGGCCGGTGTGCTCGGCGGCACCGGGGTGTCATCTGTGATTAGCACCCTGATCATCTACCCGACGCCCAAACCGGGGGAGTCGCCCTTCCAATCGCAGAAGGCCGGATTCGCTAAGACGTTCCTGAGCTCCATCATCTCGATGGTCTCAGGGGTGATCGCCACCTCGGTGCCGATCGTCTTCTACGTGTTGCAACAGGGCAGCGGCCAAGAACTCTACGGTTGGCTGGGACTGGCCGCCGGTGTCATCATCGGCTCTGCAGTGCTCTGGGCGGGCATTGTGATCGGCGGACGGATCTACGACAAGCGGCTGCCGGAGCTCTACCAGCAGGTGGCACTGCTCTAAAAAGTCCGCGCCGAACAGGTAGACTAGTTGGCATGAGTTTTGATCCCCGCCTCTCCCAAGACCCGTTTTCTTCGGACGCCGACACCGGCGGCGGCACCGCCACGGTCGTCGACGAGCAAACCCAGCATCAGGTCTCTGAGCCGGGCGATCACGAGCGGTTCAGCCACTACGTCCGCAAGGAAAAGATCATGGAGTCCGCGCTCGGCGGCAACGCCGTCGTCGCACTCTGCGGAAAGGTGTGGGTGCCCAGCCGGGATCCGAAGAAGTTCCCGGTCTGCCCGGAATGTAAGGAGATCTACGAATCCCTGAACCCCGGTGGCGGCGAAGGCGACAAGGGCAAAGGTAAGGGCTTCGGCGGTTTCTTCGGCCGGAACAAATAAGCATCCGTGTCGCATCAGGAGCAAACCCTTTTTGACCTCGGCTCGTCCATGCCTCCGGCCTACCCGGAGCGGGCGGCTTGGGGGACGGCACCGAAGCTGCGCCAGTGGCAGCAGGAAGCCCTCGAACTGTACTTTAAGACCAACCCGAGGGATTTCCTCGCGGTAGCGACACCCGGCGCTGGTAAGACCACCTTCGCGCTGCGCGTGGCCGCCATGCTGGTGGAACGCAAGCTGATCCGCCGGATCTGCGTCGTGGCCCCCACCGATCACCTCAAACGCCAGTGGGCGGACGCCGCCGCGCGCATCGGACTGGCCCTAGACCCCAACTTCAAGAACTCCGACGGCAAACACGGCAGGGACTTCATCGGCGTTGCGGTCACCTATGCCCAGGTCGCCAACAAGCCCATGCTGCACCGCAACCGTTCCGAGGTGGAACCAACGCTGGTGATCCTAGATGAGATTCACCACGCCGGGGACGCGCTCAGCTGGGGAGACGCCATCCGGGAGGCTTTCGAACCGGCGGCCCGCCGACTCTCGCTGACCGGCACACCGTTCCGCTCGGACACCGCGGCCATCCCGTTTGTGGACTACGTCGAAGACTCGGACGGCATTCGCCGTTCCAAAGCCGACTACTCCTACGGGTACGGTCCGGCCCTCCGCGACCACGTGGTGCGCCCGGTGATCTTCATGGCCTATTCCGGGCAGATGAAGTGGCGCACCTCCACCGGGGAGGAATACGCCGCACGGCTGGGGGAGGACACCACCAAGGACATCTCAAATCAGGCGTGGCGGACCGCACTGAACCCGGAAGGGCAGTGGATACCCTCGGTGCTGCGCGCCGCTGACAAGCGCCTGAGTGAGGTCCGCAAACACGTCCCGGACGCCGGCGCGCTCGTGATCGCTACCGATCACGAAGACGCCCGTGCCTACGCCGCCCAGCTGAAGGCGATCACGGGGGAAAGCCCCACCGTGGTGCTCTCCGACGACAAGACCGCCTCGGACAAGATCGACCAGTTCTCCGCCGGGGACTCCCGCTGGATGGTCGCCGTGCGCATGGTCTCCGAGGGCGTGGACGTGCCCCGGCTAGCGGTGGGCGTGTACGCCACCTCGACATCGACACCCCTGTTCTTCGCCCAGGCCGTGGGCCGCTTCGTGCGTTCCCGCAAGCGCGGCGAGACGGCCTCGATCTTCCTGCCTTCAGTCCCTCAGCTGCTCCTGCTGGCCAACGAGATGGCGCTGGAGCGCGACCACGCGCTGGATCGGCCCACCGATGACGTGGACGTCGACCTGATGGATCTGGAAGAGGATCTGCTCAACCAGGCGAACCGTCAGGAGAAGGCCTCTAACGAGTTGGAGCGCCAGGCCTTCCAAGCGTTGGAATCAGACGCCAGCTTCGACAAGGTGCTGTTCGACGGCGGCGAATTCGGCCTCGGCAGCGACATCGGCTCCGAGGAAGAACTCGGCTTCTTGGGCATCCCCGGGCTGCTGGACGCCGATCAGGTCTCGCAGCTATTGCGCCAGCGGCAGGCTGAGCAGCTCAAACGTCGCCCGCAGAAGACTGCCACGCCGCAAGGAGTGCCGGACCACCGGCAACTCAAGGAGCTGCGCAACGAGCTCGCCAAGAACGTGGCCGCTTGGTCGGCCCGCTCCGGTACCCCGCACGGGGTCATTCACAACCGGTTGCGAGCCGAGTGTGGCGGACCCGCGGTGGCGCAGGCCAACGCCGAGCAGCTGCAGGCAAGGCTGAAGAAGCTGCAGGGCTGGTTCGTGGGGCGCCGCTAAGCGCTCTGATGGCCTCGAGCTTGCCGCCTCGAGCTGGCCGCCTAGAACGGCGGCGGGTTTACATCCTCGACCTCCCGGGAGTATGCCTGCCAGGCTTTCGGGTCCATCGGCAGCGGTGGGGTGGCGAGCTTCTGGTGCTGGTGGTTCTTGTCGCCGAAGCGGAGAGCTCCGTCGCCGTGCGTCTGGTCCTTCACCATGGTGAACCATCCGGCCGTTTTACCCTCGTGATGTTGCCGGCAGAGCAGCGCGCTGTTTTCGTAGCTGGTCGCGCCACCGGCGGAGAACTCATCAACATGATCGATCTGGCAATGCTGGCCGGGCACAGTGCACCCCGGGTATCTGCATCGTTGGTCTCTGGTGAAGATCAGCTGCGCGACGTCTGGGCTGACTCTGCGCGTTCGTTTACTCGTGCCGAGCGGGAAGCCGGAGATGGGATCCGTGAGCAAGATACTCATCATGGCCGCCTGTTCGGTCATCTTCGCCGCTTCGGCCGTGGCCAGTTGAGTCCCGGTGCCGAGGACGGTCGCGGTGGCTCCTGCCTCGAGGATTCCTTCGGGGTATTCGGTGCGCCGCTTTTCCGGCGGGGTTTCGTAGAAGCACCGGTTGCGCTCGGCTTGAGCGTACCACTGCGGGAACGCTTCCTTGAGGAAACCCATCCGGTGCCTGTCGAAGTGACCGCCCAGCTTCACGAACTGTTCTGGCGTCAGCAGCAGCACGATGTTCGGGCCCGCGGGAGCGGGCATGGTGGCCGGCGAGAGCTTGCGGCTGGCAGCGAGGTCGTCTGGGCTGAGATCGGGAAGGGACCCAATGCCGGGCAACTCCGCCTGTCCTAGAGCAGCAGCCGCCTCGCCTACGCCGTCGGCACAATGGGTGTCCGCTGCGACGGCGAGGCCGTGGAGTCCGTACTTGGCGACCAGCTCGGCGAAGGCATCCGCGAGGAGCTGGTTCTCGGTCCTGCCTCTGGCTAGGCCTTTCGTCTTGAGACGGGTTGCGAAGGTTCGCGCTGTTTCCATCATCGTTTCCGCGGTACCGGCGCTGACGTAGGCTTCGATGGCGGCCATCCCGTCGGCGCAGTTGCGCATCCGAAGGTGCCGCCTTTTCACGGCTTTCGTGTGACGTTGGTGCGGTGACTCGGGGTGGTGTTGGTCCCGCAGCCTTCGGGCCGCGTTTTTCAACTCGGCTTCCCGAGGCTGCTGCCGAGCAAGATCGCCAAGTGCGTTGTCTAGCTGGTTCCGGGCGATGTCGGCGGCGCGCTGGGCTTCTGCCAACTCTCGTGGCTCCCACGGCTCCCCGTGCGGGTCGTGGTTCGGTTGCGGGTCCGGGATCGACTTCAATTGCCGCACCGCGAAATCGGCTGCCGCCGGGGTGATCGACCCGTCCCGGAGGCCGGCCATCAAGGCGTGGCCGTGGTGGTGCATGATGACCGCCGAAAGGAGGCGCTGGCGGGCTATGTGGGTTTCAAGATTGTTCTTCTCCGCGTATACCAAGGTTGCTCGCCGGATCAGCTTGCCCTTATCCTGGTGCTCGAGGAAGCGCACCGTGAGGTCCTCGACGGTCAGTTCCGGGTGCTCCTCTTGGACGAACGCGACGAGGGCCTCGAATCGGTTCTGGTACTTGGCGGCGGCGAGGAAGGACTCGATCCGGCCCACGCCGCTCTCGTCCCAAGCTTGCAAACCCGGTCCCGGGGAGTCTTCGTGGCTGTGCCTCGAGCTGGACGCCAGCAGTTGGGCGAATTCAGCCTGCAGCCCAGCAAGCCCACCGGGACCGCCGGACGCTGTCCCGGTGGTGGGGCTGGGGTGCGGCGGTTTGGCCGCGGGCTGGGTCGTCGTCATGTGCACCAAGGTAGGCCAGGCCGAGCATGCGTTCGGCAGTCCACGAAGGTCGGCCGGGTACGTCCGGCAGCCGAGACAGGGGCTGTGGAGGAAGCGCGTCTTGAAACGACGGAAGGACGGCTCCGGATCCGCCCGGGCCGTTGGACGAGGTGGGGGGGGGGGGATGCACCCAGTATCATGGGTCGTGACCGCTTCCCGCCTTGCGTTTCGCGCCGACCGGCACTCCACCATCCGCACCCCGAGAGTCACGCCATGACGCCCAACAGGCGACCAATCACATCGGCCATCTTGCTGACCCTGCTGATCCTGCTGTTCCCGATCCTGTCCGGAACGGTGATCGTTCTCGGGCAGCTCGACGGCCTGCAGCCCCCACTCGTGCAAGCGGCAGCGTTTCTGCTTGCGGCGATGATCGGCGTCGCCATCGACAGCAGACTCGGCACCGAGGCGCTGTCGTCCATGGCACGGCCACGAGGGAGTCTTCGGTCTGCGAACCCGACGCAGCTGCTTTATGTGGTGCCGCTGATCGTCGTGGAAGCGATCCCCCTGATCTTCGGCCTCAGGACCGGGTTGTCCGTCGGCTATCTCATCGTCTTCTTACTCTTCGCCTGCATCGTCGGTTTCACGGAAGAGCTCTACTTTCGCGGTCTGATCGCGAACATCCTCAGGCCGAAGGGATTCACCGCCGCCGTGTTGCTCTCTGCACTGCTGTTCAGTGTCGGACACTTTGCCAACCTGCTCGCCGGCGCAGAACCGGTCCACACTCTTTTCCAGGTTCTGCTGGCGTTCAGCTTCGGCCTGACCGCGGTGCTTATCTTCTTCGGCACCGGCAGCTTGGCGATCCCGATGGTGTGGCACGCGGCCCACAACTTCATCGTGTATATCTCGGCGGACTCCGATCCGGTGAGAACCATCTACCTCGGGGCCGCGCAGGTTGTGGTCATGCTCCTGTATTCGGCGTACCTCTGGGCGGCGCAACGCAGGCGCCAGCCGGGCCGTTAGAGCGCGGAGCTGTCCAGTAGCTGGGCACCCGCCTCGGCCATCTCGGTCAGGGCGTCCGCGCTCGCGGCCTCGTCCACCCCGGCGATCAGATCGGTCAGCACTGTGACCTCGTAGCCGGCCTCCAAACCGTCCAACACGGTGGCCCGGACGCAATGATCGGTCGCAATCCCGGTCACGTAGAGCTCGTCGATGCCCTCGGCTCGCAACCACTCGTCCAGGTCCGGGGCGTCCTCGCTGATCGCGGCGGACCCGTCGTCGGCGCCCATGTTCTCCCGCTTGCCGGAGGGCACCGCGTCCGGGCTACCGAGCCGGCCCTCGAAGCCGGAGTAGCCGTCGGTGTACATGCCCTTGAGGAACTCGGCGTCGAGGTATTCCACGTCAACGTTCTCGTGCAGCTCCGCACCTTCGGTGCGGGCGACGCAGTGCACCGGCCAGGTCTTCACGTAGTCCGGTTCACCGTCGGCAAAGTGGCTGCCCGGGTCGATGTGCCAATCGCGGGTGGTGACCACCGCGTCGAAGTCGGTTTCCGCCAGAAACTCGGAGATCGCCTCGGCGGTGGCGGCGCCGCCGTTGACGGCGAGGGACCCGCCCTCGCAGAAGTCGTTTTGGACGTCGACAATGATGAGCGCGCGTGACATGTTTTCCTTCGGGTTGGTGCCGGGCTAGCCGCGGTCTTGTGGGTCAATGAACAGGGTCGGGATGACGGGTTGGCCCGGCTGCAGCTTCTTCGCGTGCGGCGGCAGCTCGGCCACCGAATCCGCGTGCCGTTGCGCGGCCCGGTCCACGGCCGCGTGGCCGGTCCAGCCGTCGGCCAGCTCGCCGTCGACGACGAAGTGCTCCAGCAGGTTGCGGTCGTCCCCGTCATCGGTGACCGGGGTGCCGATCCCCAGCAGCTCGGCCTCGGCAACACCGCGGGTGTCGCGTTGACGCAGCGCGAACTTGCGCCCGCCCACCGACTTCTTCCCGGAGGCGGCCTTGGCCACCGAGTGGTAGACGCCGTTCTGGTCGGCCCGGGAGACCAGCTTGTACACCATGGAGGCGGTCGGCGCGCCGGAACCGGTGACCAGCCGGGTGCCGACCCCGTAGGAGTCCACCGGTGCCGAGCGCAGCGAGGAGATCGCGTACTCGTCGAGGTCGCTGGTGACCATGATCCGGGTGTGCGTGTTGCCCAATTCGTCCAGCAGCTGCCGCACCCAGTGCGCCTGCTCCACGAGGTCGCCGGAGTCCAAGCGGATGGCCCCCAGCTTGGGCCCGGCCACGGCCACCGCCGCGCGGACACCGGCCTCCACGTCGTAGGTGTCCACCAGCAGGGAGGTGTCCACGCCCAGCGACTTGATCTGCGCCTCGAACGCGTCCCGCTCGGAATCGTGGACCAGCGTGAAGGAGTGCGCGGCGGTGCCGACGGTCTTCAACCCGTACCGGTAGCCCGCCTCCAGGTTTGAGGTGGCGGCAAAGCCGCCGATCACCGAGGCGCGGGCGGCGGCCACGGCGGAGGCCTCGTGGGTGCGGCGGGAGCCCATCTCGAAGCAGGCGCGCTGCCCGGCCGCCAGCGACATCCGGGAGGCCGCGGAGGCGATCGCGGTGTCGTGGTTGAGCACCGAGAGGATGTAGGTCTCCAATACGCAGCACTCGGCGAAGGTGCCCTCGACGATCAGCACGGGGGAGTAGGGGAAGTAGACCTCGCCCTCGGCGTAGCCGTAGATGTTTCCGGTGAACCTGAAGTTGGCGAGGTAGTCGATGGTCTTGGCGTCGACCACGTTGGTGTCGGCCAGAAAATCGAGCTGGTCCTCGTTGAAGCGGAACTTCTCCAAGCCGGCCAGCACCCGGCCGGTGCCGGCCAGCACCCCGTAGCGTCGGCCGTCCGGCAGCCGCCGCGCGAACGCCTCGAACACGCTGGGTCGGTGGGCGGCGCCGGAGTCCAGCGTGGCCTGCAGCATCGTCAACTCGTAGTGGTCGGTGTACAGCGACGTCGGCTGGTTGCTGGCTGGACGCATCAGTCGTCTCCCATTTCATTTGGCAAAACGTGTTCTGCTTACCAACTCTACCGGCGGCACCGTGGGCAACGAACCCCCGCGAGCCGATGTCCTAGAATGGGGGCATGAGTTTTTCTGCCTCCGCTACGATCGCGCGCCCAGACTCGGCCGAAAAACACGATACGAGTCACGCCCACCAGGAGCCCTTCGTGGTGCTGGTCTGGAACGATCCGGTCAACCTGATGAGCTATGTCAGCTACATCTTCCGCAGCTACTTCGGTTTTTCCCGGGAGAAGGCGCACGCGCTGATGATGCGGGTGCACACCGAGGGCAAGGCCGTGGTCGCCTCCGGGAACAAGGACAAGGTGGAGGCGGATGTGGCCGCCATGCACAACTACGGGCTGTGGGCCACCTACCAACCGGCGGGGACGGGCGCATAAGTCACGTGGCCACCGAATTCATCTCCACCCCGCGCGGCTATCACAGCCGCATCGACCGCAACGAGTCCCGGCTGCTGCAGGAGCTCTGCGACGATGTGGTCACCCTGCTCGAGGACGACGCCGAACACCGGGCACCCGGGGGCAACGACGCCCACCCGATGACCGACCAGCTGTTCACTCTCACCGGGATCGACCCCTCCGAGTTCGCCGAGCTGGCCCGCAGCTTCGGCGACGGGGACACGCCCATCCCGGAACACGAGCTGCACCGGCCGGCACCGTCCGACCCGGCGGTGCAGGCCCTACTGCCCAGCGCCCACCAAGACACCGGACCGGCCGCCCAATTCCGGGCCCGGCACGAGGAAAACCTGCGCTACCAGAAGATCGCCGATCTGCGCAGCGCCCAAGTGTACTTCGCCAGCACCGAGCTCTACCTCGATGAGGCCGCCGCCGTGCTGGTCGCCCGCGTGCTGAACCACATCCGCCTGACGCTGGCGGCACGGCTGAAGATCGATTCGGAAGAGGCCGCCGCCCGGGTGCACCAGATCAACGACTCCGCCAAGGCGGTGGACCCGCGCAGCTACATGGCGCTGATCTACAACTTCCTCACCTGGTGGCAGGACTCGTTGACCGAGGCCCTGCTGCTGGAGCTGCCGGAGCCGGACGGAGACCAGCCATGAACCGGGTACCGCCCACCCCGCACCCGGACGCGCCCATCGGGATCTTCGACTCCGGTGTCGGCGGGCTGACCGTGGCGCGGGAGATCATCGACCAGCTGCCGCAGGAGTCCGTCCTGTACGTCGGGGACACCAAACACGGACCGTACGGCCCGCTGCCAATCTCCCAGGTCCGGGCGCACGCGCTCGGGGTGATGGACGAGCTGGTGGACTCCGGGGTGAAACTGCTGGTGATCGCCTGCAACTCGGCCTCCGCCGCCGTGTTGCGCGACGCCCGGGAACGGTACACCGCCCGCTACGGCATCGAGGTGGTCGAGGTCATCCAACCGGCCGTCCGCCGTGCCGTCGCCGCCAGCCGCAACCACCAGGTCGGGGTCATCGGCACCGCCGCCACCATCGGCTCCCGCGCCTACGAGGACACCTTCGCGGCCGCGCCGCAGTTGGCCATCACCTCGGTGGCCTGCCCGCGCTTCGTGGAGTTCGTGGAGGCCGGAGTGACCTCCGGCCCGGAGGTGCTGGCCACCGCAGAGGCGTACCTCGCGCCGTTGAAGGCCGCCGACGTGGACACCCTGGTGCTGGGCTGCACACACTATCCGCTACTGACCGGTATCGTCTCCTACGTCATGGGCGAGCATGTGAATTTGGTCTCCAGCGCCGCGGAGACCGCCCAGGACGTGTACCGTTCGCTGATGCGCTCCGGGCTGATGCGCACCGCGCAAACAGCGCCAATTCACCGCTTTCTGGCTACCGGGGACCCGGTCTCCTTCGAGGTGCTGGCCCGCCGCTTCCTCGGCCCCGAGGTCACCGGGGTGGAGCATGTTGATAGGGTGTCTGCAAGATATCCGACCGGCACGATCGCCCAAATCACCCCGGAAATGATCGCCGCCGCGCAGGCCAAAGTGGCTCAAGCAGCAACCGCAGAAGGGCAACGCAACGCGTGAAACTCACAGTTATTGGGTGCACCGGCTCGTTTCCGGGCCCGGCGTCACCCGCTTCTTGCTATCTGGTGAGTGCCTTCGACGGCCAGCGCATGTGGCGCATCCTGCTCGACTTCGGCTCCGGTGCGATGGGCGTGCTGCAGCGCTACATGGAGCTGGAAGACATCGACGCGATCCTGCTCTCCCACCTGCACCCGGACCACTGCATGGACCTGTGCGGTCTGCACGTGGCCGTCCGCTGGAAGCCCGGCGGCTGGCAGGGCAAGTACATCCCGGTGTACGGCCCGGACGAGACCCCCACCCGGATGGCCGAGGCCTACGGGATGGAGGAGGGGGACTCCATGGACTCGGAATTCGACTTCAAGACCTGGCGGGAGAACCCGAAGGTGCGGATCGGGCCCTTCACGATCACGGTGTACCCGGTCCGGCACCCGGTCCCGGAGGCCTACGCGATCCGGGTTGAGGCCGACGAACCGGACCTGTCAGCCGAACCGATCAACGGCCACCAGCCCCGCCGACGCTCGGTGCTGACCTACTCCGGTGACACCGATACCTGCGACGAACTGGTCGAGGCCGCGCGCGGGGCCAACCTGTTCCTCTGCGAGGCGGCCTTCGAGGAGGGCCGGGACGACGGCATCGACGGCATCCACCTGACCGGCAAACGCGCCGGGGAAATGGCCGAGCGGGCCGGCGCCGAACGTTTGTTGCTGACCCACCTGCAGGTCTGGACCGACCCGTTGAAGACCGCCCAAGACGCTTCCGACGTCTTCTCCGGACTGGTGGCCGTGGCCGCCTCCGGCGTTTCCTACCAAGTTTAGTTTTCTCGTCTAGTTTTCCCACCCAGCAAAGGAACCGAGCAGCCCCGATGACAACTGCCGCCGCACCCCTTCGCGCCGACGGGCGCGCCACCAACGAACTGCGCACCATCTCCATCACCCGCGGCTGGGCCGGCCACGCCGAAGGCTCCGCGCTGATCGAGTTCGGCAACACCCGGGTGCTGTGCACCGCCTCCTTCACCGAGGGCGTGCCACGCTGGCTCAAGGGCGAAGGCCGCGGCTGGGTCACCGCCGAGTACGCCATGCTGCCGCGGGCCACCAACACCCGCAACGACCGCGAATCCGTCAAGGGCAAGATCGGCGGC
>CAYZBX010000018.1:18897-19620 GCA_964476735.1 uncultured Micrococcaceae bacterium | reverse complement strand
AGACCCGGCGGCCGGTCTTCTGGTAATACTCGTAGGCGGCATCGATGGCCTCGTCCACGTTCCAGCGCGAGTTGATCGGGACCAGCTCGTCCCGCAGCTCGTCGTCCGGGGCGTGCAGGCTCAGCGCGAAGGTCAGCGGCAGGTCTTCGGCGGCCAGCTTGTTGATGCCGGGCACTAGCCCCACCGTGGAAACGGTGATGTTCCGCGGGCTCATGCCTAGGCCCTCCGGCTGGTCGGCCACCATGATGCGGATGGCCTTCATGACCCGCTTGTAGTTGGCCAGCGGCTCGCCCATGCCCATGAAGACGATGTTGTTGACGCGTTCGCCCTCGCGGGCCTCTTGGTCGCCGCGGCTGCCGTCCCGGCGCTTGCCACCCAGGCCGCCCTCGGCGATCACCCGGTTGGCTTGGACGATCTGGTCCACGATCTCTGCGGTGGACATGTTGCGGGTCAGGCCCATCTGCCCGGTGGCGCAGAACGGGCAGTTCATGCCGCAGCCGCACTGGGAGGAGATGCACAGGGTGATCCGGCCCGGGTAGCGCATCAGCACCGACTCCACGAGCGCCCCGTCGAACAGGCGCCAGAGGAACTTGATGGTGTCCCCGTTGTCAGTGGTCAATCGGCGCACCTCGGTCAGCAGCGGCGGCAGCATGGCCGCCACAAGCTCCTCCCGGCTGGCGGCGGGCAGGTCCGTCATCTGCGCCGGGTCTGAGGTGTAATGCG
>CAYZBX010000018.1:0-18887 GCA_964476735.1 uncultured Micrococcaceae bacterium | reverse complement strand
TGTTTGGCGCGGAACGGTTGGTGGCCGAGCTCCTTGAGCTTGGCCTGCCGCTCGGCCATGTCCAGATCCGCTAGGTGCACCGGCGGTTGGGTGACCCGCGGGGAGGAAAATTGCAGCAGCGGGCGCCCGTCCGGCCCGGTTTTTTGGGTCCAGCCCTCGGCGCGCGGACGCACCTGCTTGCGGGGAACGGGATTCACGGTCTTGTGCTGCTCTTTTGGTGCCACGGCTCTATTGTCTCAAAGTTCGGCGGGTTAAAAAGAATGGGAGTGGTGGTCCCCCAAAAACCACCACTCCCAAGATTGAGGATGCTGCCCTTTATTCGCACCGGCAGCGTTCGGCCTGCGGAACATCCGCGAGCGCTTCCTCAATATGGTTGCCGCAGCCAGCCCACGTAGGTTTGTGGCAGCTCGGGCACGTTACTTGCATGCACATGGGTGCTCCTAATTTTCAATACTCACTTGCTGGAATAATACCCCTGGGGGTATCGTTATCTTCAATAGTAGATACCCCACCGGGTATTTGGCAAGTATCTTTCAAAAATAATGAGGAGCGCCACATGGCAAGCATTGAGTTGACCGAGCAGAACTTCGCAAAGACCGTAGAAGAGTCGGACATCGTCATCGTCGACTTCTGGGCATCGTGGTGCGGCCCGTGCCGTCAGTTCGCCCCGGTGTTTGAGGCCGCCAGCCAGCAGCACCCGGACATCGTCTTCGGCAAGGTGGACACCGAGGCCGAGCGCGGCCTAGCCGCGGCCGCCCAGATCAGCTCCATCCCGACACTGATGGCCTTCCGTGAGGGCATCCTCGTCTTCTCCCAGCCGGGCGCCCTGCCCGCGCCGGCCTTCGAGGACCTGATCGGCCAGATCAAGGGTCTGGACATGGAGGAGATCAAGCAGAAGGTTGCGCAGGCCCAGGCAGAGGCCAAGTAGGCCCCTGCGCGCAACCGCCCCTCTTCCCGCTCACGTTCCCGCGGCAACCGCGGCCGATCGTGGGCGGGAAGAGTCGGTTAACGGCGGCTTTTCGTGCCCGGATCGTCAGGTACCTTGCAGCAATAGTCAAAGACGCGGTGACCTCCACCACGTAATGTGGGAGGTAACACTCATCAACGAATGCTGCACCTAGACCAGTAAAGGATAGGCAATGAAAACGTACGAAGAACTGCTCGCCGCGGTCACCGCTACCGAGGGCAAGACCGACGATGTGCTTGACCCGGCCACCGGTGAACTGATCGGCAAGGCCCCGGTCCAGGATCTGGCGGATCTGGACGCCGCCGTCGACCGCGCCGAGGCCGCACAGAAGAAGTGGGCCGCACTGCCGGACGCCGAACGCGTGGCCTACCTGCACAAGGCCGCCGACGCCATCGAGGAATCCGCCGAGGCGCTGGCCGAACTGCTCTCCCGCGAACAGGGCAAGCCGCTGAACGGCCCGAACGCCCGCTTTGAGGTGGGCGGCTGTGTTGCTTGGCTGCGTGCCGCCGCGGACACCCCGCTGCCGAAGGAAGTCCTGGTGGACGACGGGGAGACCTACGCGGAGATGCACTACCGCCCGATCGGCGTGGTCGGCGCCATCACCCCGTGGAACTGGCCGATGATGATCGCCATCTGGCAGATCGCCCCGTCCCTGCGCATGGGCAACACCGTGGTCACCAAGCCGGCCGCCACCACCGCGCTGTCCGGTCTGGCTCTGGTCGCCGTGATGAATCAGGTGCTGCCGGAAGGCGTGCTGAACGTGGTGACCGGTCCGGGTAGCACCGTCGGCGACGCACTCTCCCGCCACCCGAAGATCGGCAAGGTCATGTTCACCGGCTCCACCCCGGTCGGCAAGCAGATCATCGAGGCCTCCGCGGACAACATCACCCGCCTGACCCTAGAACTGGGCGGCAACGACGCCGGCATCGTGCTGCCGGACGAGGATCCGAAGGCCATCGCCGAGGGCCTCTTCTGGGGCGCGTTCATCAACACCGGCCAGACCTGTGCCGCGCTGAAGCGCCTGTACGTCCACGACTCCATCTACGACGAGGTCGTGGAGAACCTGGCCGAGTTCGCCAAGAACGTGCCGATGGGCGTGGGCTTGAAAGAGGAGAATGTGCTGGGTCCGCTGCAGAACCGCAAGCAGTACCAGACCGTCGACCGCCTCGTGGAAGCCGCCAAGGCCTCCGGCGCCCGCGTTGTGCTGGGCGGCAACCCGGATCACGACGCCCCGGGCAACTTCTACCCGACCACCATCATCGCGGACATCGACCCGCACAATGATCTGGTGGTGGAGGAGCAGTTCGGCCCAGCCCTGCCGGTCATCCGCTACAACGATCTGGATCAGGTCGTCGAGTGGGCCAACGAGCTCGAGTTCGGGCTGGGCGCCTCCGTCTGGACCTCCGACCGCGAGAAGGCTCAGGAACTGGCCGCCCGCATCGTCGCCGGCACCGTCTGGATCAACCAGCACGGCACCCTGCACCCGATGGTGCCCTTCGGTGGCGCCAAGCAGTCCGGTTACGGACGCGAGTTCGGCGTTGACGGCCTGAAGGCCGTCTCCGAGCCACAGGTGGTCTCCGGCTAAGGCTACCTGCCCCAAGCGCTAAGCGGGGTGCCGCCCAATCCGGGTGGCACCCCGCTGCGCTCGTTAACGGATAGATTAGGAGGGCAGCCATCCCTCGACGAAAGCCCGACCGCCGACCGTGAACCCGCCAGCACAGTTCTCCCTCGAAAACGCCGTCACTGCCCTCGCCGCAGCCGCCCTGCAGGCCGGGGCCAAGCCATTCAAGGGAGCCACCGGTAACTGGGCCGGCTCGGTGGAGATCGCGGTGCTGGACACCGTGCTGTCGATCGGCCAGCACCAGCCGGCCAGCGTTGCCACGGTCCTGCCCCGGCTCCGCGCGTTCAAGGCGTTCCGCGGGCCCTCCAACATGATGCGGGTGCTGGCCATGCTGGGCCCAGCTGGCCTAGCCGACTTCATCCAGGACAAGACCCAGATACATCTGGTACTGAAGGCCTCTGCGGCGCTGCTGGATGCCGGGGTGAACGGGGCCGCCGACGTGGCGACGGAAGGCCCGGCGGCGGAACGACAACGCGACGCCCTGCTGGCGGTTCCCGGGATCCCGGAACTGGCGTGGGACTACTTCCTGCTCACGCTCGGGGAATCGACCGCCGAATCCGAGCGCCTCGAGAAACGCTGGATCAACCGCTTTATCTCGAACACCACCGGCGCGACCGGGCTGGAAGACCCGATCCGAGACAGCCTGCTGCAGGCCGTGACCGAGCGGATCGAGGCCGACAACCAGAAGCGCTACTACGGCCGGATGCCCGAATTCACCCGCCCCCAGCTGCGCCAAGCCATCCTTCGCGCGGAGTACTTCAACACGACAAGTTGAGTGCAACGACCGGGTGGGCCAAAAAGTTGTCCTTAAGTGCGCTTTGAACGCATCGCCTTGAGCTGCTTCAGTTCGGGGTCCGCTGCCAACGCCAGATACTCTTCGGAACCCAACGGCACTAAGGCGATCCGGCCCTCCGCATTGTGGTGGATCCCCCAACCGTACCGCTTGCTCAGCGGTGACGCGCGCAGGCATGCCTGAGATTTGGAGAAGAACTCTGCGCGTGCCGCTGGTCGGTCCCCCTCCGGGATGGCGTTCCTCATCGCGAAGACTTCGAACAGCAGGTCGTCGCTGGTCAATTCGTACGGCCGGTTGGCGATGAGTGCATACTGCAAAGCAGCCACGGTGGGTGACTTGCCACTCTCTGGCGGCCGTTCCTCAACTTGCACCGGACAGTCATCTGCCACCTGAAAGAACGTGTTGGTGTAGTTTGTACTTCCCATGATTTGACTCTAGTTCTGCCGAGCGTGTCGGCGATAGGAAATACCGACAGAACAGACGCTTTGCGTGACCGCCCCGTCGCAGCGACCAGCTGTCGGCGCTCCCCTTCGACTACTTGGACCGTGACTTCCGCTTCTCCCCAGCCAGCCACTGGTAGCACCAGTTCCAGGCGAGCTCGAACGGGCCGCGCTTGAACTTCTTTTGCCACAGTGCCGCGAAGGCCACCAAGATCACGGTGATGACGGCGAACGCCACCAGCGTCACCACCACGTGGTCCTGCCCGTGCAGCAGGCCGGCGTCGATCACGTTGCGTTGGAAGATCACCCCGATGATGTTCTGCAGCAGGTACGCCGAGAGCGCCATGGTGCCCACTTGGGCCATCCGCCGGCCTAACCACCCCGGGGTGCGGCGCTGATAGAACTCCGCCACCAGTGCGAGGATACCTAAGGCCACGCCGGCAGCCGCACCATAACGGGCGTGCTGGTTGAGCAGGCCGTCGGCGAACCACGGCTGCGTGAACAGGAAGTCCAGCGGCAGGGCCACCAAGAAGCCGCCGCCCATCAGCCAGTAACGCAGCTTCTTCCCCGGCGCACACGTCACCGTGTCCGCGCGAGCCGCCGTCACGCTATCCGCAGTGCGCGCCGACGACGGTTCGCACACCCTGACGCTGCGATTGCCGTGGCCAACCGCCCGCTGAGCTGCCCGACGGTTACTGCGCGCCGGAAGAGTCTGCGGCGGTGAAACGCCAGCAAACTACTTCCGGGCCGCCATGCACTTGCGCGGAGCCGGCCACCTGTGAGAGGGTTTAACGGCATTATTCCCGAGGAAAGAGTATTCACGTGCTCGTCTATGAAGTTACATTCGCGCCGTCCAGTGCGCTGACTTCATAGCATCGCGGGTTTTTCTCCTCCGAAGAAGTTGGCGCAGTCCCAACAATCTTCGGAGTTTTTTTGTCTTATCAAGCACCAACAATCATTCTTTCCGGGCTTGGCTTCGCTTGGCCCGACGGCCAAGCGGTATTCCAGGATCTCGACGCAGTCTTTGGCGTCGGCAGCACCGGTCTGATCGGCGCCAACGGCGCCGGCAAGACCACCCTGCTGCGGCTGATCGCTGGGGAACTAACCCCCAGCAGCGGAAGCATCAGCGTGCAGGGCACGCTCGGCTACCTGCCTCAGCGGCTCACGCTGGACACCGAGCAGACGGTGGCCGAGCTGATGGGCGTGGCCTCCGTGCAGCGCGCGCTGGCCGCGATCGAGGCCGGCTCCATCGAGCAGCACCACTTCGACACCGTCGGCGAGCTCTGGGACGTTGATGCCCGGGTCGCCGAGACCCTAGCTCGGTTCGGCCTGCCCGACTTCGGACTCGACCGCACAGTCGGCACCCTCTCCGGCGGGGAGACGATCCTGACAGCGCTGGCCGGCTTCGCCATCACGGAGCCGGACATGCTGCTGCTGGACGAACCCACCAACAACTTGGACGGTCCCGCCCGAGAGCGGCTCTACGAGATCCTGCGGAACTGGCGGGGCAGCCTGCTGATCAGCAGCCACGATGTAGCCCTGCTGAATCTCCTGGACAACACCGCGGAGCTGCGGGATAACCGGCTCACTCTCTACGGCGGTCCCTACGACGACTACCGACAGTACGTGGAGCAGCAACAGGCCGCGGCCCGTCAAGCGCTGGCCACCGCAGAAGCGCGGCTGAAGACCGAGCAACGCCAACGGCATGAGGCCCAAATCAAGCTGGCACGACGAAAGCGGTACGCCGACACCGACTTCGCCAACAAGCGCAAACCCAAGATCATCATGAACCTGCGCAAACAGGAGGCCCAGGTCTCCGCCGGCAAGCTGCGCACCGAGATGGCGCAGAAGGTGGCGGCGGCCGAACAGGCCAGGGACCAAGCCGCCGAACAGCTGCGTCAGGATCGGCACATCGCCATCGAGTTGCCGGATCCGCAGGTACCACGCGGCAAGGTTCTGGCGGAGTTCACCGACGGGCACGGCTCCGTGGTGACCCTGCAGGGACCTGACCGCATCGCCCTGACCGGCCCCAACGGCGCCGGCAAAACCCGCCTGCTGGAGTCGTTGGTCCGCCCTGAGCTGGCGGCCAAGCCAGTGGTACACGCGCAGGCACACACCGAACGGATCGGGTACCTACCCCAACGCATCGATCATCTGGCCGAGGGCCAGTCCGTGTTCGATGCGGTCCGTTCGGTCGCCCCGCAGGCCACCCCGCAGCAGGTACGGGCCAATCTGGCCGGCTTCCTGTTCCGCGGGCACCGCGTGCACCGCAAGGTCGGGGAGCTGTCCGGTGGGGAACGATTCCGCGCGGCGCTGGCCACCGTGCTGCTGAGCGAGCCGCCGCCGCAGCTGCTGGTGCTGGACGAGCCGACGAACAACCTGGATCTGGACAGCGTCCAAGAGTTGGTGGACGCGCTTGCTGCCTACCAGGGCGGCCTCATCGTGGTCAGCCACGATGAGCACTTCCTGAAACGGCTCGGCATCACCACGTGGCTGGCGTTGGCAGCGGACACACTGACCGAAGTTGAGCCACCGAAATGAAATGCTACAGCCGTGGCACACCTAAACTAGAAGAAGAACAGCGTTCCTCGTCGACGTAGATGACGAACGCGGATTGGAGTAAAGATGACCATCGATCACATGGACCAGGAGGCCCAAGCCGAGGTGGTCGGCAGGATCGCCGACGAGCTCGCGGAACGCTACGCAAAAATTCTTGCCCCGGAAATCGTCCGTGAGACGGTTCAGGCGGCCTACACCGAACTGTCCGAAACCGCGAGGGTCCGCACATTCCTGCCGACCCTCGCCGGCCGCTACGCGGAAGACCAGATCAAGGCCAAGGCGATCGCCCTAGGCCTGATGGAGTCCGATGAGCCGCGGGTGGTCTTTGTCTGCCCGTCCAACACCGGCAGATCCCAAATCGCCGCCGCCCTGATGGCCCGCAAGTCCGGCGGAGCGATCGCGGTCCGTTCCGGAGCCGGGGTCCGTCCCGGAGGCCACCTGCATCACCTCGCGGTGGAGGCCCTTCAGGAACAGGGCATCGACCTGTCCGAGCTGTTTCCAAAGCGCTTCACCTCGGACGCCCATCAGGCGGCCGAGTACATCGTCTCGATGGACTGCGCGGAGCTCATCGAACAGCTGCCGGACAAGAACTACATCGTCTGGGACATTCCCAAGCTGGCAAACAAGCCCATGAAGGAGGTGCGGCAGATCATCGAGCTGATCGAACAGAAGACCGATGAGCTGCTTGCGCGCCTGCAACAAGACGCGGCCTAGCTGCGGCGGGCCATGTAGACCTCGAAGGCTTTGGTCAGTGCCCTGTTCCGCGGTAGCTCCTCTTACACGTTATTGAGACGAGAAATCCGTTGGTAGAACACTGACGACCTATACCACCCGTGCGTCAATCAACGTTGGCCCCTTTGCCTTGAGAGCCTCGACATAGGCCGCCTCAAACTCCTCTTTATTGGTAGCCTTGCGCGCCGGCACCCCGTACCCTTCCGCAATCAGGACGAAGTCGAGTCCGTTGAGTTCCAATCCTGGGACATTCGGGGCTCCCATGCGTTCTGCGAAACCCGCCAAGGCGCCATACCCAGAGTTGTTGACAATGACGAAGATCGTTCTCGTTTGCTGCTTGGCGGCGGTGTAGAGGGCGGTGATGCCGTAATTGGCAGAGCCGTCCCCCACCGTCGCCACAACTGTCTTCGAGGCATCCCCCAAGGACAAACCGACGGCGACTGGCAGACCGAAACCGAGCCCACCTGAGGCCGGGAAATGGTACATATTAGGGCGCTCTATCGCGATTCTCTCGAGATAGTCCAGATCCAGTGTTGTTGTCTCGTTGACGTATTGCACATTGTCGTGAACATGACGGTTCAGCACAGCAATGATCTCTGTCCCCGTCATTCCTTGTTCACTGAGGATCGGGGCTGGTAGCTCTTTGCTCCCGCGTTCGCCACGTCTGCTGCCGCGATCCTGAACTTCCGAGGCCAGCGCCTTAACGGTTCCGGCAATATCAGCGACATACGATTCACCGAAGGGTGCCCTTGTGGCCTCCCGCGGATCTTGAGTGATGTGAATGACCCGTACGCCGTCGTTCAGATAATTGCTGGGTTCCCAACGGTGGTAGCGGAACACTGCAGTGCCTAGAACCAACACCAGATCGTATTTGGCAAGAGAATCCCGGACCGATTTGATGCCTGGGACGAGCACTCCCCCGTAGTTCGGATGCGTCGTTGGGAAAGGCCCGCGCGTAGGCGAGGGCGCAACGTATGCTGTTGCGTTGAGCTTCTCAACTAGCTCGATTGCCGCCTCATAGGCATCCTCGTCATGGGTAGCTGCGGCATCATGCTGGGGGCCCAAGATGATCGCAGGATTCTCAGCTTGGTCCACTTCGGCAATCAGATCTGCCATTTGCGCCGCAGGTATCTCTGCAGAACTGGAGACCCTACGCTGCACTAGGAGATCATCATCAGCCAATGCTGGCTCCTGCCAATCGTCCAGCGGAACAGACAAGTAGACCGGCCCCATTGGCGCAGTTGTGCTTTCCAAGATGGCTTGAGACAAGGCCCTCGGCACGTCTTGGGCAGACAGCGGTTCATGAGAATACTTGACCAACGGATACGGCAACATGCTCGCATCTGCATTGGCCAACATCGTTTCTTGGCCAACAGTACGCCTGACCTGTTGCCCCGCGAGTACCACCATGGGCGTGTGGGCGTAATGGGCATTGGTCAGTGCGCCCATGGCGTTACCGCTACCGGAGGCGGCGTGGAGATTAACCAAGGCCGGCTTCCCAACGTTTCGAGCATAGCCTTCAGCCATCCCCACCACAGTTTGCTCGTGCAAGCCAAGGATGAATTCAAAATCTTCATCCAGACCAGCGAGGAAAGGGATCTCATTAGAACCAGGATTGCCGAATATCGTGGTCAACCCGTGAGCTTTGAGCACCTCGAGACTTGCGCGAAGAACAGTAGAGTCGGTAGACATTTTTCCCACTTTCCGAGAATGGAGTTGTAAGTCGTTGTGAATCGGCGAGCGTGATCGGCAAGCTTCCGCGCTAGAAGGGGACCGGCCCCATCTCCGATCGAACGCCGACCCGGATCCATCCGCGATACCCACTTCTTGTTCGAAATCCGAAGTAGAGGCGGCCGAAGATATTCCAATCCCGGTGTTGAGGGTCGCTTCTAGGACAACTTTTCTTTGGTCGCGTCACGGACTCCGGCAGGTGAACCAAAAACTTAGGAACTCAGGCTGTACTTGGTTTCGGAGACTCCCTCAAGGACTGGAATCAACCACTCATCATTCGTGGAGCGGATCCCAGTGCTTCCTAGTTTGCTCAGATCGTACGCATCGAATCGAGAACCGATTCAGCTGATGAGCGCCATAGATTGGCTTCACCGCCACCTACCGACCGGACGTATACACCTACACCAGTGGGCGTTCTCGAACGAGCGATTTTGCGCTATTGGTTTTACTGTTCTTTTGATCGTATGTGACGTGCAGCATGCCCGGCCAGTGGAACCGACTAACGCCTGCATTAGATGGCTTCGATACTCCGTATTGGTTCGAAAGGAGGCACCTTACGCGACTCCTCATTGGCCCAATCTGAAAACCATGAACCCGCGGAAGATCCCTGAACCATGTGAATATGCCCGCGTGCGAAGCTCGACTTACCAAATCAGGAGCAACCAAACGGCTGAGCTAGTTCCGATCGCTAGCACGTGATCAGCCGCTACCGTGGATTCTGGGCACGCTCTCCAGCTGGGACATGTCCCAGCAAATCCCTCGCTACGAAGCGCCGGTGATGCGACCGCAAGACTGATAACCCCACGCGTTTTTTGACTCACGCGGCCTCGATATTTGGATCAACGACCTTCGGAGTCGATTGTGGCACGAACCAGCTCGACTCCGGAATCAACGCGACGAGGGACTCCCTTGGCCGACGTCAATCCGTGGCACACGAAAGTTCTCGGCCGCTGAGCCCCTCTAGCAGGAACGGTCCCACGTCCTAAACGAGGAAACGACAGGCAGCAATCACTTACGCCGAACGACGGGCCATGTAGACCTCGAAAGCCTTGGTCAGCACCTTGTTCAGCGGCAGATCCCATTCGCCTAGGGTGCGGACCACGTCCGCGCCCATGGTGGTCTTGAAACGGGTCAACCCCGCCAGTTCGTGGTCCTTGCTCAGGGTCGCGGAGATCCCGCCCAGATCGTAGTAGTCGCAGCCGGCCTCGATCGAGTCCTCGATCATTGCCAGCTGCAAGCGGCGTGGGGCGTTCAGCTTGCGGTAGTCATTACTGGAGGCACCGTACAGATACCAGGCGGCCTTGGCCTCCCGGATGTAGATGGCGGCCGCGAGCAAGGTGCCCTCCGGCGCGTCCTCATCATTCTCAGCCTCGGCGTGCGCGAGATACAGCACGCAGGAGCCGGGGTTGGCCGCATTGAGTTCCCGGTACATGGTGGTGAAGTACTCTGCCGGTCGGCCGAGGAAGCCGTCGCGTTCGGCGGTCTCGTCGAAGAGCGCCTTCCACGCAGCGAAGTCCGCTTCGGTGCCGTGTGACACCCGCACGCCCGTGCGGGTGGACTTGCGGGTCTGGCGGCGGGAGGACTGGTCCATCCGGCCCAGCACCTCGTCAACGGAAAGTTGCTTGCCGTCGGCGTCGCGCAGCGGGATCCGGGCTTGGAACTGCGGCTGACCCGCCTCGAAGTCGTCGCTGACGGTCGGTTCCTGCCAGCCCAGCGCCTTCAGCTGGCTGGTCAGCTGTGCCGCCAGCTTTTGCTCGGCGGCGAGCGCCTCGGCGCCGGTGTGCTTGAGCTCGTCCGGGTCCTGCTGGTCGATGGAGCCACCGGCGTCTGCGGCGATCGCGCGGCGGATCTGCTCCCCCGGCCAGCGGCCCTGGAGGACGGGCGGGCCCATCCGGATCAGGAAAGCGCCCTTGGCCTTCAGGTAATCGCGTAGCGGCTCCAAGACCGCCGGGGCGTCGTTCGCGTCCCAGGCCCAGATCGGCCCGTCGGGGATGTAGGCCAACGTCTTCTTCAACACCGGCAGGGAGCGGTGCAGCACGAGCGCCACCGCCACGAGGGTGCCGTCCGCGTCGAACCAGCCTAGGTTCTCCGGGGTCCACTCGCTCTTCACCGGGGCCCACTCCGGCATCTGCAGGAACGAGGTTTGGGGGAAGTCGGCAACGAAAGCGCGGTAAGCCGCGGCGTCAATCGGGCGAATCGTCAACGGGGTGCTCAGGCTCGTATTCACATGGGCAAGTATAGGGGATGGCACTGAACGGACCCTGGCCGGTCGCCGAATCCCGCTCTCCTGTGGCCAATCTCCTACACAAGACATACCCCGTGGGGGTATAATCGGAAGCATGAGCGAGCAACACACCCACCACCACGACAAGGCCGACTACCTGCGTCGGTTGAACCGGATCGAGGGGCAGGTGCGCGGCATTGCGCGGATGATCGAAGAAGACAAGTACTGCATCGACATCCTCACCCAGGTCGCTGCCATCAATAAGGCCCTGCACGCCGTGAGCTTACGCCTCGTGGAGGGCCACATCGGTGGTTGCGTGGTCGCGGCGGCCCAAGAGGCCGAACGCAATGACGACCCGGAGCTGGTTCAGGCCAAGGTCGCCGAGGCGGCCACGGCCATCGGGCGCCTGTTGCGCTAACGCTCTGATCATTCCCCCAACCCTAAGGAGTTCGGCCATGAGCCACAGCCAAGACTTTTCCGTCACCGGGATGACCTGCAAACACTGCGTCATGTCGGTTGAAGAGGAAGTCTCGGAGATCCCCGGCGTGACGAATGTGTCCGTCGACCTTGTCACCGGTGGCACCTCAACCGTCACCGTGACCTCCGACGGACCCATCGATCAGGCGGCTGTCGCGGCCGCCATCGACGAAGCCGGTTTCACCCTGCAGAACTAGCCCAGCAACACCACGGAAGGGCACGACCATGGACAACTCAGAGAACACCCCAGGTGCTGATCGCACCCTCGAAGTCGACATCACCGGAATGACCTGCGCCTCCTGCGTGAACCGCATCGAGCGCAAGCTCGGCAAGCTGCCGGGTGTCACCGCCTCCGTGAACCTTCCGTTGGAGCATGCGCGGGTCAGCGTACCCGCCGAACTGAGCACCGAGCAGATCCTGCAAACCATCGAGCAGGCAGGCTTCGGCGCCACCCTGAGCCAACCTGAGACCCCGGCCCCTGACCGCCCGGAGGACGCCGCGCTGGCGATGCCGACCACCCCGGACGAGGACGCCAAACGGTCCGCGTCCCGGAGCCTGCTGGTCCGCCTGATCGGCGCGGCCATCCTGACCACCCCGGTCTTCGCCATCTCAATGTTCCACCAGCTGCAGTTCCCGCACTGGGGGTGGGTGGTCTTCGTCCTTACCACCCCGGTGGTGTTCTGGTCCGCATGGCCGTTTCACCGCAACGCGGCCATCAACCTGCGGCACGGCGGGTTCACCATGGACACGCTGGTCTCCCTAGGCGTCTTGGCCGCGTACCTGTATTCCGCCGCTCACCTGCTCATGGAGCCCAGCATGACCGCCCACGTGCACCACGCAGTGGGCGAACCGACGGATCTGATGGGCAAGATCGCCGCTGCGCTAGGCATGGCGGGAATGGAGTCTCATCAGCTGTACTTCGAGTCGGCAGCCGTGGTCACCACCTTCCTGCTGGTTGGCCGCTACATCGAGGCCAAGGCCAAGAGCCGCGCCGCGGACGCACTGACCTCGCTGATCAAGCTGGCCCCGCAGCAGGCCCAGCGCCGCAACCCGGACGGCACCGAGACCACCGTGCCGGTCAACGAGCTGCGCGAGGGTGAACTCTGCGTGGTGCGCCCGGGAGAGAAGATCCCCACCGATGGGGTGATCACCGAGGGGCACTCCGCCGTCGACACCTCGCTCATCACCGGCGAGTCCGTCCCCGTTGAGGTGGTGCCCGGGGACAACGTCACCGGCGGCACCGTGAACACCTCCGGCTGGCTGGTGCTGGAGGTGACCCGGGTCGGTGCGGACACCACGCTGTCCCGGCTGACCAGTCTGGTGGCGGACGCCCAGTCCGCGAAGGCGCCGATCGCTCGGCTGGCCGACCGAATTTCCGGGGTGTTCGTACCGATCGTGCTGGTGTTGGCCGCGCTGACATTTCTGGGCTGGTGGATCTTCGGTTCGAACGCGGACGGTAACGCGCTGGGCACCGCGTTCCGCATCGGGGTATCGGTGCTGGTCATCGCCTGCCCGTGCGCACTCGGGCTGGCCACCCCGGTCGGCATTCTGGCCGGCACCGGCCGCGGCGCACAGCTGGGCATCCTGATCTCCGGTCCCCAGGTGCTAGAGGACACCCGCAACAACGACACCGTGGTGCTGGATAAGACCGGGACCATCACCGAAGGCAAGCTCACCGTTACCGAGGTGTACCGTCCCGAGGGCGCGCGCCTGAGTGACGAGGCCGCCTTGGAGATCGCCGCGGCCGCCGAGTCCGGCTCCGAGCACCCGCTGGCGGCGGGGATCATGGACCACGTGCTGCTGGACGGCGACGCCCAAGAACGCCGCGCCCTGCGCGCCAGCCTCGAAGGCTTCAGCGCGACCATCGGCGGCGGCATCGAGGCCACCGTCGGCCATGCGGACCGCGATCACACGGTCGTGGTCGGGGCTCGCCGCTTCGTCGAGCAGTTCCTCGCCGACGGGCTCGCGTTCAGCGACGAGGACCGGCGCAAGGACGAACAGACCGTGGACTCCGGGTCGGCGGCGATCTGGGTGCTGGTCGACGGCCGTCCCGAGGCACTCTTCGCGCTGCTTGACACGGTCAAGGAGCACTCCAAGGACGGGCTGTCCCGGCTGAAGAAGCTGGGCCTACACCCGGTGCTGCTCACCGGGGACAATCAGGGCGTGGCCCGGAGGGTGGCCGCCGAGGTCGGCATCGCCGAAACGGACGTGCACGCCTCCGCCAGCCCGCAGGACAAGGTGGAGCTGGTCGCTAAGCTCCAGGATCAGGGCCACGTGGTCGCGATGGCCGGTGACGGCGTGAACGACGCCGCCGCCTTGGCCCAAGCGGACATCGGGGTGGCGATGGCCAGCGGCACCGACGTGGCCATGCACGCGGCCGACATCACCCTGATGCGCTCGGGCATCGATCAGCTGGCGGACGCCATCGAGTTGTCGCAGAAGACGCTGCACATCATCAAGATGAACCTGTTCTGGGCGTTCTTCTACAACGTGATCGGCCTCGGCTTAGCTGTGGCGGGCCTGCTCAACCCGATGATTGCCGGCGCGGCCATGGCGTTCAGCTCGGTGCTGGTGGTGTTGAACTCGCTGCGCCTGACGCTGTTCAAGCGCGGGGAAAGATAGAGATCTTTCCGTTGGTCTCAAGCAGGGCCAGCCGGATGTCGTCTATCGATTCCAGCTGGGCCTGCCTAGCCGCCACCTTGAGTTCTTCTGTCGTGATGCGCTGTCGCCGCAGGGCGTTTTCATCCACCACGCCGTCTTTGACCAAGATGATGGCGTAGCCCTCAATGAACCGGTCCACTCTACGCCAGCGGGCCGAGAGAAAGTTCATGCCAACGGCCAAGAGCACGAACGTCGCCACCGCAAGTATGCCGCCGGTCAGCGTGCGGTCTTCACCGACGATTCCCGGGGCGATGAGGTCTCCCATGACCACAAAGACCAACAGATCAAAGGAGCTCATTTCCCCTAGGGTTCCCTTGCCAGAAGCCTTGGCCAGCAACCACAGCACACCGAAAGCGATCGCAGCCCGAACGACGATTTCCATTACGGAAGCCTCCACGTTGTCATGTCGAATTCGAACTCGGTGTCCGCATCGATGTGTACCTTCAGGGTTCCGGAGGCGTGCGGTGTCCACGTATCGGAGGTGCGCCCATCGAGGGTGATCCGTGCCCCACGACCTTCCCCGGTTGCGACCACAAAGCGAAGCTCGTCAAGCGGATCCGTTCGCTCCTTCGCCACCGGACTGATGGCGAAATCCTCAAAGACCGTGGAGTATTCGTGATCGAGTACCACGGTGATCGAGCCCGGCAGTTCTTGCCTAGACCGGAGATGCACATCGAGCGCGATCTCCTCTCCGCCGCGCGTGGTGCGGGGATACTCCAGTGTGGCGGTGACCCCGTTTGCCTGCTGCTCGGCGCTGCTTCGCTGTTCAAACGCACCGAAGAGCGCCGCGAGGATGAAAGCGGCAAAGAGCAAGAGGATGACCATCCGACTCCGGTGCCGCCATTGACCCTGATCATCGCGGCGGATGTCCTGCAACAGATTGTTGTCACTCACGGCATGCATCCTCTGAGTTCGTTGGGGAAACATGATCAGGCCAGTTGTCTTAACAGTGCCACAGCTGTCCAACATTAGTCGACGGGTTCTTCACCGTCGTTGGCCCATTCCTTCTCACTCAAAAAATGACACGTTATGCGAGGTTGCTTAAAGAACTGCGGGGTGGGTCTGAATCCCTTACTTGGATTCAGCACCACCCCACAGTTGAACGTTGGGCTTAATCGAGGGTCTGGGTTTCCTTGGAGAACCACTCGAACTTGTAGAAGTCGGCCTTCTGCAGGGTTGAGGCGGCGCCCTCATCGATCAGCACGGACACGTGCGGGTGCAGCTGCAGCGCGGAGGCCGGCATCATCGCAGACACCGGTCCCTCGATCATCTCCTTGACCGCGTAGCTCTTCTCCTCGCCGTAGGCCAGCATGACGAGGTGGCGGGCCTCCAAGATGGTGCCGATGCCCTGGGAGATGGCGTGCCGCGGGACCTCATCCACCGAGTTGTAGAAGCGGGAGTTCGCCTCGATGGTCTTCTCGGTCAGGGACACCCGGCGGGTGCGGGACGCCAGCGAGCTGGTTGGCTCGTTGAACGCGATGTGCCCGTTGTGGCCGACGCCCAAGATCTGCAGGTCGACGCCGCCGGCGGCCTTGATGGCTGCCTCAAAGTCGGCGGCTTCCGCCTTGAGATCCTCGGCGACGCCGGAGAGCAGGCGAACGTTGGCCGGGTTGATCTGGCACGGTTCGATGATGTGCTGTCGGATGAAGTAGGCGTAGGACTGTTCGTTGGTTTCATCAAGGCTGACGTACTCGTCCAGACCGAAGACCCGGATCTGGGAAAGGTCCAGCCCGGCCTGCACGCGGCGGGCCAGCTCCTCGTATATGGGGATCGGCGTAGACCCGGTAGCCACACCCAGAACGCTGTCTGGTTTCTCGCGAACCATGGCTTCGATGCTGTCGACGACGATGCTTGCTAGGACCTGATGGTCATCATTGATGATAATTTCCACAAACTCCAGCATAACGCGGGAAAAAACCAGCGGGGAATACTCTCTGGTATCTTGTCGGCTAGCTCACAGGTCTGTGTGATCCCGCCACGGCAGCGAGCGTGCCAGGATGCAGTACGCACGTGTCGCTTGGAGACTAGACCACATGATAGGTCGTGTCTCGGTGTCCTTGCCCTCCAGTCCGTCGAACGAGTCCGGCTGGCATAAGGGTGTTCAGCGAGTGTCGTACTTGCGCTGGAGACAGTTTGGTTGCGGTCACCAGATCTGCAATTGATCTCGCTCCATTTTGCAGAGCCGCATAAACTATAGGCCCATTCTTGCCAGGGATGTCGATCTTGTCGCGACTAGGAGCGCCACTCATGTCATGCGGAACGCTTGCTGGGACAAGCAATCTTGATTCTTCAGGGCGGGATAGATCAACGTCAATGAGCCCCCAGCGCTGTAGTTGCGAAAGCTGCTCCGTCGCAGCTTCGATGGAGATCGGCGCAAAATGTTCGTGAACCGATTCCGGAGTCCAGTTTTTTCCATCACGCAATGAAAGCAAAATCGACTCTTGGATGGGACTCAAACGATGACTCGTCTGGGATGACAACCACGCACGTTGTTCTTCGGTAAAGCGAGCGCCCCGCCAAAGCAGTGCCTTGAACTCCAACCCGGTGTCGACCAACTTTGGGCGATGAAGGCCTCGCTCACGAGCCGACAGCAAGATCTCGCGAACTCCCGCGCCCTCGCCTTCGATAATTCGCGCACCATCGGAGGTTCGCAGGTCTCGGGTTATCGCATAGAGACGTTGATTAACTGCCTGCTTGACCAGCTCCTCACTCTCGAGCCTGCTGACGGTCACGCCCTGAAGGCCTCCAGGGTTCTTGATCATGAGCTTTTGCGGGTCGATTCTAACTTCGACCTGTTTACCGACACCAAGGGTGTTCGGACCCAAATCACGATGGACCAACGCGTTTGCAACAGCTTCACGGATACCGCGCATGGGTAGTTCGAGCACATCACGAAGATTGCCGGTTCCGTCGTATATTTGGCTTGTCGATAGATTCTGACTTATCCAATCCATGATGTCGGAGAGTAAGTCAGGAATCGGCCCGTCGAAATGACGCAAGTTTTGGGTTCTGGCACCGTGGCTGGACTCGTCACGAGGAAGTTGAACCGCTGCGGTGACCGTGAGAGCTGGCTTGGGGCCTTGCGGATACTTACCCATCGCGTAAAGTCCGGCCAACGTTAATTCACCCTCAGCTGTCGTTACCCCCTTAAGCCGAAGGATCTCATCATCTTGCTCGTTTCTGAGCCGTACTGACGTTGCGCGAACTTCGGCGATAAACATCTTTACCAGCCGCGGATCTAAGTCTGCTTTCGATGAACCGGTTATCGGCTCCATGTCATAGTTCTGCGCCTGCTGCTGTGCATACTTGGCTACTTCCAACATGCTCAGATCAGTCCCTGACATCACATAGTCGCCGTCTGCTTGGCGCAGGTAAGCTTGGCCGCCACAATATGCTGGACGATCCTTGGGTGGCAAAGACCGCACGTGGACGACTAGCACCGTCACGCCCTCAACATCGATCGTCGAGAACTCAAGGAAAGGCGGCGGATCAACTGCGGCACGTGTCTGGTTGACGACACCCCGTTTGAGTTCCGCAACGTTTTCCACCCCAGTAATAGAGAAGTCCGTGGCCTCGTCCACGCCGAGGATCACATCGCCACCCTCGGGCATATTCGCGAAAGCACAAATAGTGGTCGACAGGTTCTTAGGCAGCCCTCCGCGGGCTCTCTTGACCTCTACCTCTGTCGAATCGCCACGCTGGCGTCTTAGCTCTGTAAGAACCTCGTTAAGTTGAAACCGATCCCACACCATGATCGAAACTCACAGTCATACTCACACTTATACTTTCCAACTCCAAACTTACACTTTGACTGCAAGTTTGAAAAGAAATGTGTAAGTTTGGTTGTTAGTTTCATGCGAAATCACGCATTTCGACTGGCTTCAGAGCGGCCCCTCATCCCCATGAGACCTGAGAACCCGACGCCAACGAATCCGGTGCGACCAACTAAAGTTTTACTTGTCTGCTCAGACTGACACTCACATTCTCTGTATGAAAAGTATGAGTTTGATGCGACCACATCAGGTAAAACACGCCGCTCAATGTCGAACGGGTGATGCGTACCGGTCTGCTGGCGGAAATAGCAGCTTCCCACGCTCACCGCCACACTTTTCAAACGGCAATCATTCAGCGACGAGGTCGGAGACCTTCTTGGCGTCCTTGATCAACCCGTCGGTTTCGGCCATCTTAGCGACCTCGGCCACGGCGTCGGCGTTCACCTCGGTCGGGTACTTGGACAGCACCACCCGGTTGGCCACGTCCTCGGTCATCTTGGTGTACTCGGTCAACACCGCGCGCACCTTCTCCGGGTTGTTGGCCGCGAACTCCTGGGCCTCGCGGACGGCGTCTTGGAAGGCCTTCACCGTCTCCGGCTCCTTCGCCATGTACTCCTCGGTGGTGAAGTAGGTGGCCACGGTCAGGTCATCGGTCGCCAGCGCGTAGTTGGAGAGCACGTTGATGTTGCCCTCGTCCTTGGCCACCGTGACGAACGGTTCGGACACCACGATCGCATCCACGGTCCCCGCCGCCAGCTGGGCCGGCATGTCCGGGAACGCCAGCTCGACGAACTTCACCTTCTTGGGGTCCGCACCCTGCTTCCGCATGGCCGCGGAGACGGTGGAATCGAGGATGTTGCGCACCGTATTGACCGCGACCTTTTTGCCCTCCAGCCCCTTGGCGCCGCT
>CAYZBX010000017.1:0-20294 GCA_964476735.1 uncultured Micrococcaceae bacterium | reverse complement strand
GGTGTCATTACGGGCGGGGGCCAGAACAACGTCCCTGGACATCACACCTAGGCCGATGCCGCCGATGAACCCGTAGCCGAGGTAGAGCAGCCACAGCTGCTGGGTGAAAATGCCCAGCGAACCGATCAGGAAGCCGGAGGCCCAGAAGCAGGCGGAGACGAACATGGCCCGGCGCGGACCGTGCTTTTCCACCCAGGTGCCCATGACGGCGGCGGAGATGCCGAGCATCGCGATCGCGATCGAGAAAATCACGCCGATCGCGGTCTGCGACACGTCAAAGTGTTCAATCAATGAGTTTTTGTAGACGCTGGTCGCGTACGCTTGGCCAATGGCCAAGTGCACCGACAGCGCAGCCGGTGGGATGAGCCACCGGTTAAAGTCGGCGGGCGCATACGAGCGCTCGCGGGCGAGAAACGCCATGATAAGTTCTCCCTCAGAATGTGCGATCAGTAGAGGAGTCTGTGATCGACTTCGATGCGATAATCGACCCCCAAGTCGCGGAGTCAACTCACTAGTATTTTACCGATGTTCGATTACGAGCAGAAGAGATAAGCCTGCTTCTGACCTGATTTTCCCTGTGATTTAGAGCAAATTCTGGCCGTCTGGTGGCTGGGACAGGGTGAATGGGCAATTATTCGAATATCTAGTATTTCAGATGCAGGTTTTAGGTGAAGGGGATCCGATGGTCTCGGAGGAAAAGGAACAGCAGCCGGCGCAGTCCCGAACGCGAGGCGCGCAGACGCTGGCGCGCGGGCTGCGCGTGCTGAAGTTCGTGGCCGCGGCTCGGGATGGGGCGAGCATCGCCCAGGTCGCCGAATTCGCCGAGATTCACCGTTCGATGGCGTACCGGATCCTCGAGACGCTCGTGGATAGCGGCTTGGTGGCCCGCTTGGCCGATGGTCGCTACCACGGTTCGGCAGGCCTGTTGGCGCTGGCCCGTGCCGGCTATTCGGGCCTGCGGCAGATCGCCCACGAGCCGGTGCAGGCGGCGGCCGACCGGCTCGGGGTGACGCTGGCCCTGCTGGTGGCCGAGGGGCCCAAGGGGCACGAGAGCGCGGTCTCGGTGTTGGTCTGCGCGCCGGTCACCCGGGGCTTCCACATCACCTTTGCCGAGGGTTCCACGCACCCGCTGGATCGGGGTGCGGCCGGCAAGGCGCTCAGCGCGGTGCTGGCGGGCGGGCCGCTGGAGCCGTATTACACGACCTTCGGCGAGGTGGAGCCGGAGATGCACGGGCTCGCCATTCCGCTGGTGCCCTCCGAGTCCGCGCCGCCGGCCTGCCTCGTGGCCATCAGTCAGCGGGAAATCGACCCGCAGCAGCTGGTTCCGGTCATGGCTGCGGCTGCCGAGCGGGTGCAGGAGCAGGCGTAGGCCCTGGCTCCGCGAGCGAGCGTGCCGCTCAGTGGCACAAAGGGTGTTCAGTCGGTCGGTTCTTCGGTGGAATTAAGAGACATTGTGCACTTATCAGACATAAACGTGTAACTAATACACATTATGGGTTGGAGATGAACATGACCGAAGCACACGAGCAATCCGCGCAGCAGGATCTCCTCGAAACCGAGGTGGTCATCGTCGGAGCGGGGCCGGTGGGCCTGATGCTGGCCAATCTGCTGGGCAGCTTCGGCCGCAAGGCCATCGTGCTGGAGGCGCTGCCGGAGCTGATCGACTACCCGCGCGGCGTCGGCCTCGACGACGAGTCCTTCCGGACCATCCAATCCGTGGGCCTGGACGACGCGGTGCTGCCGCACACCAATCCGCAGCACATCATGCGCATCGTCAACGCCAACGGCACCGTCATGCTGGTCAACAACCCCCAGACCAAGGAGTTCGGCTGGGACCGCAAGCACGGCTTCATCCAGCCGGAAGTGGACCGCGTGCTCTACGAAGGGCTGGACCGCTTCGACGGGGTCTCCGTGCTGTTCGGCCACACCGTCGTGGACGCCGTCGAGGACGCGGACTCGGTGACCGCGGTAGCGGAGGTCACCGACGCCGACGGCAAGCGCCGTACCGTGCGGGTCCGCGGCCAGTACCTAGTCGGCTGCGAAGGCGGCAAGTCGCCCACCCGCAAGCGCATGGGCGTCTCCTTCGAGGGCGAGTCGCCCGCCACCCGCTGGTTGGTCGTAGACGTGAACAACGACCCGCTGGGCACCCCGAACGTGTTCCTCGGCGCCGACCCGCGCCGGCCGTACGTCTCCATCGGGCTGCCGCACGCGGTGCGCCGCTTCGAGTTCATGCTGCACGATCACGAGTCCGAGGATCAGGTCACCGACCCGGACTTCGTCAACGAGCTGCTCAAGGACCACGTGCCGGATCCGAGCAAGCTCGAGTTCATCCGCCGCCGCGTCTTCACCCACCACGGCCGGGTGGCCGGATCCTTCCGCAAGGGCCGCCAGCTGATCGCCGGGGACGCCGCCCACCTGATGCCCGTCTGGCTCGGCCAAGGCTGGAACTCCGGCATGCGGGACGCCACCAACCTCGGTTGGAAACTGGCGACCGTGCTGGCCGGCGAGGCCGGGGACGAACTGCTGGACACCTACACGGCGGAACGCCAGGAGCACGCCACCGCGATGGTCGAGCTCTCGCTGACCTTCGGCAAGTTCATCAAGATCACCAATCCGCTGGGCGCCAAAGCCCGCGACGCTGCCTCCCGGGTGCTGAACTTGCTGCCGCAGGTCAAGGACTATTTCGCCTCCATGAAGTTCAAGCCGATGCCGCGCTATCACACCGGCGTGCTGGTGGACCCCTCCACCCAGCGGCCTGGACACGCAGCCGCGAAGATCACGGCCAAGCTGACCCCGTTCCGCACCGCCAACACCACGGTCTCCCCGGTGGGGCTGCAATTCCCGCAGCCGCTGGTGATGACCGACGACGGCGAGCAGAAGCTGGACGACGCCATCGGCCCGTGGTGGTCGGTGATCGTCTGGGGCAACGACCCGCACCAGGTGCTCCCCGCCGAGTCGATCCGGCAGCTGAAGGCGCTGGGCGCCACGCTGGTGTGCGTGCTGCCGCAAACCCAACGCGACTACCGCAAGGGCAAGATCGGCGAGGACGTCATCGTGCTGGGCGACCACACCGGGGCAGTCAAGAAGTGGTTCGACGACCGACCCACCCCGGTGGTGTTCCTGCGCCCGGACAAGTTCGTCGCCGGCGCCTGCCTCGTGCAGCACGCCCCGAGCACCCTCGCCGGGATCCTCGCGGCCATGCACCGCCGCGAGCCGGCCGCCGCCAAGCAGCGGGCGTAGCGCCAGCCGTCACACGCAAGGGGTCTGGGAGGAGCCGTTCAGGCCGGCCCGCCCAGACCCCGCACTTCTTCCCGCGGAACCCTAAACCAGTCGGTTCCGCTGCTCGCCGATGCCCTCGATGCCGGCGGTGATCTCGTCGCCGGCGACCAGCCACGGGTGTCGGCCCTGCTCGTTGCGCCGGCCCACCGCGACCCCGGCCGGGGTTCCCGTCAGAATCAAGTCGCCCGGGCGCAGCTCGGTGATGGTGGAGATGTAGGCCACCAGCTCCGCCTGCGAGAACACCTGGGTGTCGATGGTGTCCTGTTGCACGGTCTGCCCGTTGACGGTGGCGTAGATCCGCGCATCGGCGGCCACCTCATCGGCGGACACCACGAACGGGCCGACCGGAGTGGTGCGGTCCCAAATCTTGCCCTGCAGCCACTCGGTGGTGCGGCCCTGATAGCCGCGCATGGAGATGTCATTGGCCACGGTGTAGCCGGCGATCGCCTCCGCCGCCCGCTCCGCCGGGATGTTCCGGCCGCCGGCGCCAATCACGATGACCAACTCCACCTCCCAGTCCACCCGGTGATCCGCCGCCGGGACGGCGATGTCGTCGAACGCGCCGGTCAGGGTGTCCGGGAACTTGGCAAACAGGGTCGGGTACTCCGGGGTCTGGTTGCCGGTCTCCTTGATGTGGTCGGCGTAGTTCAGCCCGACGCAGACGATCTTGGAGGGGTCGGTGACCACCGGGGCAAAATCGGCCTGGGCCACGGCCGCCCGCCGCAACGTGCCGGTCGGCTCCTGCTGGTTGGCCTCCGCCTGCGCAACCTTGATCGCCTGAGCCTGCTTCGCTTCGTCGGCGCGGAGGTAGGCCCCGACGTCGGCGAACCCGGGCAGCTCGACGACCTCGTCACCACAGAGTAGGGCCGCGAACGTCTCCGAGTCGGTGCCGCGAATGGTTGCCAGTTTCATAAGTCTCCTTGCAGAACGTTGCTTCATGTCCTCCGCACGGGACTACCTTACTGTGTTTCGCCGCACATTCACGCATGCGCTCGCGCCGATATGACTTAAGTTAGCCGAACGAATATTGTTAACTACGTCTTGCCGTACTTTTGTCTTGGAGTCGACGATGGTCTCTTCCTCCGGGCGCACCCGCTCCCGCTTTTTCCTTGCCCTCACGCTCGTTCTGGGCCTGCTGCTGACCGGTTGCGCGGTCTCCGATGAGCCAGGCCAACAACGCGCCGAGGGGGAGCCGATGCGCGTGTTCGCCACCACCATGTATTTGGCGGATGTGGTCAAACGCGTGGCACCCGATGTGGAGGTAACCACCATGGTCGGCCCCGGCGCCGACCCGCACACCTACCAGCTCTCCACCAAGGACATCGAGGAGCTGACCTCCGCGGACGCCGTGCTGTGGAACGGCCTGCACTTAGAGGCGGTCGCCGGGAAGGTGATCGCCGAACAGGGTGAGCGACAGCTGGCCGTGGCGGAGCAGCTGCCCGAGCAGGAGCTGATCAAGGCCGACGACCAGGAGGAGTTCGGCGGGCTGTACGATCCGCACGTCTGGAACGACCCGAAGCTGTGGTCCAAGGCCGTCGGCGAAGTGGCCGAGTTCTTGGGCGAGCGGGACCCGCAGAACGCGCAGAGTTACCGACAGAACGCTGCGGTCTTCCAGCGGGAGATCGCTGAGTTGGACCGGCACGCCACGAAGCTGCTGGCTGCGATCCCGGAAAACCGCCGCTTGGTGATCACTGGACACGACGCGTTCGGCTACCTGGGCCGGGCCTACGACCTGGAGATCCGCGCCACCGACTTCATCTCCACCGAGGCTGAGCTGTCCGCGAGCGAGCTCTCCGAACTGGCCGGGCTGATCGCCGAACGGCAGATCCCGGTGATCTTCCAAGACAACCAGAAGAACCCGCAGGCCATCACCTCGCTGAAGGAGGCCGTCCGGGCCCGCGGCGGCAACGTCGAGGTCTCCGCCGCCGAGCTGTTCGCCGACTCGATGGGCTCCACGGCTCCGCTGGACACCTATTTGGGCGCGTTTCGGCATAATGTGGAGACTATCGCCGAGGCGCTCGGCGACGAGAATGACTAAAACGGATCTCAGACCCATGCAGAGCACCCACCTTGCCGGCCCGGACCCAGCAGTGACGGTGGCCGATCTGTCGATCGCCTACCGCAACAACGTGGCGCTGCGGCATGCCAACCTGAGCGTGCCCGCCGGCTCGGTGTTCGGCATCGTGGGACCCAACGGGGCGGGCAAGTCCACCATGCTGAACGGAATGCTGGGGCTGCTGCCTGTGCTGCACGGGCACATCCGGTTCTTCGGCGAACCGCTGCGCAAGGTCCGCGCGCGGGTGGGCTACATGCCGCAGAACACCTCCGTCGACTGGGACTTTCCCACCACCGTCCGGGACGTGGTGCTGATGGGCACCTACCAGCGGCTGGGCTGGTTCCGCCGCCCCGGCAGCGCGGAGAAGGACATCGCGCTCGCGGCCATGGAACGGACCGGGGTGGCGGATTTGGCTAAACGCCAGATCGGTCAACTCTCCGGTGGCCAACGCCAACGCGTCTTCCTGGCCCGCACGCTGGCCCAGCAGGCCGACGTGGTGCTGCTGGACGAGCCGTTCGCGGGCGTGGACGCGCGCACCCAGGCCGCCATCATCGACGTGCTGCACGGGCTGCGGGACGAGGGTGCCACCGTGGTGATGGTCCACCACGATCTGGGCACCATCCCGCAATACTGCGACCACGTGGCGTTGCTGAACGGCACGGTGCTGGCCGCCGGGCCGGTGGCACAGACCTTCACCGAAGAGAACATCGCGCTGACCTTTCAGCGCCAACCGTAGCGACAGGGAGGGGAGCGGCGGTGTCACCCATCGAATTTTTCGCGGACCACACCTACCTGATGGTCAGCCTCGGGACCGCCATGATCGGGCTGCTCTCCGGGGCCTTGGGCACCTACACCTACGTGCGCAAGCAGTCGCTGGCGGCGGACGTGATCGCCCACTCGGCGCTGCCCGGCACCATGGCCGCGTTTTTGATCAGCGTGCTGCTGCTGGGCATCGACGGGCGCACCATGCCGGTGCTGATCGCCGGCGCGCTCGTTTTCGGCGGCGGGGCCATGTGGCTGACGGACCGCTTCACCCGCACCGCCAAGATTAACCTGGACGCGGCCATGGCGATCGTGCTGGCCTCGCTGTTTGGGCTGGGCCTGCTGCTGATGAACCACATCGCCCGCGGCGAGTACGCCGGCAAAGGCGGCATCACCGACTACCTCTTCGGTAACGCGGCCACCCTGACGGTGGCGGACATCTGGACCCTGCTGGCCGTCGGCGCCGTCGCGGCCCTGATCGTCAGCGCGTTCTGGAAGGAGTTTCTGGTCCAGTCCTTCGACCCGCGCTTCGCGCAGACCATCGGGCTGCGGGCCTGGTTCATCGACGGGGCCATGTTCACCACCATCACGCTGGCGGTGGTGATGGGCACCAAGGCCGTCGGCCTCGTGCTGATGGTCGCGTTCCTGATCACCCCACCGGTCATCGCCCGGCAGTTCGTGGACCGGTTCTGGCCGATGATGCTGCTGGCCGGGGCCGTCGGGGCCGGCACCGGCGTGCTCGGGTCCTACCTGTCGGTGCTGCTGGGCAAGGTCCCCACCGGGCCGGTCATCGTGCTGCTGCTCTTCGCCGAGTTCCTGCTCGCGCTGTTTGTCTCGCCGCGCCGCTCCGTGTTGCGGCAGCTGCGCCTGCGCCGAAAGTTCCGGGCGGAGGTGTTGGGCTCGTGAGCATCTTCCTCTCCGCACTGCTGCTGACGGTCGCGACCGCGCTGGTGACCGCGATCCCCGGGGTGTTCGTGGTGCTGCGCCGCTCGGCCATGCTGGTGGACGGCATCGGCCACGCCGTGCTGCCAGGCATCGTCGCCGGCTTCGTCATCACCCGGAACCTGGAATCGCCGCTGCTGATCATCGGCGCGGCCCTGTCCGGGCTGGTGGTGGTGCTCGGGGCGGAGCTGATCCAGCGCACCGGGCTGGTGGCCGGGGACGCCCCGCAGGGGCTGGTCTTCCCGGCCCTGTTCGCCGCCGGCGTGCTGGCCATCACCCTAGGATTCGGGGACATCCACCTGGACACGGACATGGTCATGCTCGGCGACGTGAACCTGGCGGCGATGAACCAGTGGATCATCCAGACCGCCAACGGCGCCTACTCGCTGGGCCCCAGCTACCTGTACCTGATGCTGGCGATCGGGGCGGTCAACGTCCTGTTCATCGGGGCCAACTACCGGCAGCTGAAGGTCACCACCTTCGACCCGGCGTTCGCCCGGGCCACTGGGATCCCCGCCGGGCTGGTCAACGCGGCCTTCATGTTCCTCGTCTCGCTCACCGTCACCGCCGCGTTCGAGGCGATCGGCGCGGTGCTGGTGATCTCGCTGGTGGTGGCCCCTGCCGCCACCGCGCAGCTGTTCGTGCACCGGCTGGGCACCATGTTCGCGCTCACCGCGGTGCTGGCCGGGACGGTGGGCGCCGGCGGCTTCGTGCTCGCCTACCACCTGAACGCGCCGACCTCCGCCATGATGGCGCTGACCTACGGGGTGGTGTTCATCCTCGCGCTGGGCGTCAGTCACCTCTGGCGGCGTCGTCCCAGCGAACGGGTCGGGCCCGTCGCGGGGCCGGAAAAACCAGCCCGCGGGCCGATCGAAAAGGGTCTTGGCCTTCAGTAAGCTGGCAGCATGCAGATGTACTACCCTCCCGCACCATCGGCAACGCCTGCACTGGCCAAGTCCGACATCGGGCCGAGCCGGTTCTGGTGGCGCGACGTCCTCGCGCTGATCGCCTACCCCGTGTTGATGCTCGGCGGGGTGATCGCCTTCCTGCCGCTGATGCTGCAGCTGATCGAGGCCGGGTACTCCGAGGAGTCCGTCGGCATCGGGCTGAACGCCGCGCTGTACACCATCTTGGTGGCCTTGGTGCTGTTCGCCGGGGGCAGGGACCTGCGCCGCTCCATGCCCGGCAAGGGCCGGTTCTCCGCGCTGCACCTGCTGTGGATCCCGCTGGCGTGGCTGGTCTCCATCGTGTTCTCGCTCATCCTCGCCCTCGGCGCCGGCGGCATCGAGCAGAGCCTGAACCAGGACGAGCTGGTGAAGATGAGCGCCGCAGCCCCGTACTGGTTGATGTTCATTGTGGTGGTGCTGATGGGCCCGCTGGTGGAGGAGTACATCTTCCGGCACATCCTGATCGGCAAGCTCTCCCGCCGCTGGCGCATCGAGTGGCTGCTGGTGCCGATCACCGCGCTGCTGTTCGCCGGCATCCACTTCCTCGGCGGCGGGGACCTGAGCCTGCAGACCATCGTGCCGTACCTGTCGCAGGGGCTGGTGATGGGCTCCTTCTACGTGCTGATGCGCAAGTCCTTCTTCATGGTTTACCTGTTGCACGCCTTCAACAACTTTGTGGCGCTGACCCTGCTGTATCTGAGCCAGGGGATGGAGCTGGCGCCGCCGGCCGGCTGGCCGGGGCTGGGTTGGGCAGGAGCTTTGCTCGGGCTCTAAGCTAGGGCCATGAACTCCCCAGACAACCGCGCCCAACCGGCGGGCGCCGATCAGGTGCCGCCACCGCGGGTCCTCGGCCGGCAGATTCTGGCCCTCGCGCTGCCCGCGCTGGGCGCGCTGATCGCCGAACCGATCTTCCTGCTCGCCGACGCCGCCATCATCGGCCGGCTCGGGGTGCCCCAATTGGCCGGCTTCGCGCTCGGCTCCACGCTGATCCAGACCGTGGTCGGCATGATGATCTTCTTGGCCTACTCCACCACCTCCTCGGTGGCCCGGGCGGTGGGCGCCAAGCGCGAGAACCTGGCGCTGGCGATGGGCCGGGACGGCATCGCGGTCGCCGTCTTGCTCGGCTTGGTGCTGGTGGCCGGTGGGCTGCTCTTCGCCGGACCCACGCTGCAGCTGATGGGCGGGACCGGCGACACCTACCGGTACGCCGCCGACTACGTGCTGGCCTCGCTGCCCGGCCTGCCGGCAATGCTGCTGGTGCTGGCCGCCACCGGCCTGCTGCGCGGCTTCCAGGACACCAAGACGCCGCTGATCGTGGCCGCGGCCGGCTTCGGCGCCAACATCGCGCTGAACCTGCTGCTGGTCTACGGGTTCCAGCTGTCCGTCTTCGGCGCCGGTCTGGGCACCTCGCTGGCGCAGTGGGGCATGGCGATCGCCTACCTGTGGATCATCCTGCCGCGGATGCGCGCCGCCGACGTGCGGTTCAAGCCGACCCGGGCCGGGATGATCGCCAACACCAAGGTGGGCTCCTGGCTGATGCTGCGCACCGCCTCGATGCGCGTGGCCTTCTTGATCACCGTCTGGGTCGCAACCGACCTGGGCGACACGATCCTAGCTGCGCACCAGCTGATCATGACCATCTACTCGACGCTGGCGTTCGTGCTGGACGCGCTGGCCATCGCCGCCCAAGCGATGATCGGCAAGGAGTTGGGGGCCGGGCGCACCCGGGTGGCAGCCACGCTGAACAAGACCATGATGCGCTGGGGCGTCTACTTCGGGATCGTCACCGGCGCGGTGCTCGGACTCGGCGCCCCGTTCATCGCCCCGCTGTTCTCGCCGGACCCCGGGGTGCAGGAGGCCTTCATGGTGGGCATGTGGGTGCTGGCCATCGCCCAGCCGGTGGCCGGGCTGGTCTTCGTGCTGGACGGCGTGCTGATCGGCGCCGGCGACGCCCGCTACCTCGCGCTGGCCGGGGTGATCAACCTACTGGTCTACGTGCCCGCGCTGCTGCTGGTGGTGGCGGCGAACCCGGCCGGGCTGGCCGCGATCGGCTGGCTGTGGGTGGCGTTCGGGGTGGTCTACCTGGGCGCCCGGGCCGCGACGCTGGCTTGGCGGGTGCGCAACGACAAGTGGATGGTTGCCGGACTCTGAGCCGAGGGCGTTCACCGGTTACGATCTGCCCAGCTTGGCGGTCTACCATAGTGAGCATGGATGCCCCCGCACTCGAACCGAAACTTGCCCGCGCCCTGATCCGACCGGTGTTCCTCCGCTCGCTCATCGCGGCGCTCTTCGCCGTCCTCGCCGTCTTCATCTTCTCGCTGGATCACAGCTACCTGCGTTACGGGGCGGCGGCCATGCTGGTGCTGACGGCCTCGCAGATCTACGACCACGTCAAGACCTCCGACAGCCTCGCCCCCGAGGCCGCCCGACCGGCCCAACTGCCCCGGCTGCTGGCCGCGGTTGCGCTGCTGCTGGGCGGGGTCGGCACGCTCTTTGCCACCAGCACCGCGTTCGCCGCCGTGGTGATCGGCGCAACCCTAGTGCTGGCCGGTGCGGCGGAACTGGCCGCTTGGGTCCGTGCCCGGAAGGTCTTTGAGCCGGCCCGCGATTGGCTGATCACCGGGCTGGCGCAGGCCGGCACCGGTGCCGCCCTGCTGGTGGCCAACCACCTGAACGTGCACGGGGTGCTCGGCGTGTTGGCCGGCGGCATGCTGATCATCGCGATCTTCGGCTTCATCACGGCGGTGGGCTACCGCCTGGACGGCAAACAGGCCGCGACCGACCCCGAGGAAGGCCCGGCACCGAGCTCCACGGTGTAGCCGACGCCACAACGTTTTTTACGTCGCATCGAAAAGGCATAGACTAGATAACCGGGGATTCTCAGAAAGGGTTTTTTGTGACGACCAAGGACAAGCAGCCGCACGGCTACCTCTCTACCATCAAGGCACCGCTGATCTTCTCACTGGTGCTCGCACTGGTAGCGTTCTCGGTTGTCTCCATTACCTCCGCGGGCGGCTCCGCCGACGGCTGGCGGCTGGATCTAGGCCTGATCGCCTTCGGCATCACCTTCGCCACCTCACTGGTGCTGGTCTCCATGATGTCCATGGCCGCCAAGGACAACCCGAGCTCCATCTCCGAGGGCTCCGGCATCAACCGCCGCTCCGAGGACGTGTTCCGCCGCCAGCAGGCCGAACGGGCCCGCAAGGAGGCCGAGAAGCGCGCCGCGGAGAAGCGTGACAAGGACGAACCGGAGGCCTAAGCCCGGCATCGGTCCCCGGCAACCACAGCTTTAACGCGACAGGGAGCACCGCCCAGACGGGCCGTGCTCCCTGCGTCGTTAACGCCGCCGGTTAGGAAATGACCTCACCGGTCTCGGCGTCCACCTTCACCTTGGTGCCGCCATCGTCCGGCTTGAACTTCACTTCCCAGACGGACTTGTTGTTCTCCCATTCGAGCTCGACCTCGTCCACCACGGCGTCCGCGCCGGCCTTCTCGCGGGCGGCCTTCACCGCGTCAACGATGCCGATCTTGGCGCCCTGGAACTCCTTCAGGTCGTCCCCGTCCAGGGTGTCATCCTGCTCCTGCTCGGTGATGGTGGTGGCGTCCGCATCGATGTCCAGCTCGTGCCTGACGTTGTTGCCGTCCACCACATCGACCTCGTAGGTCTTGGCGCCGTCGTTCGGATCGTATTCGTAGTCGATGACCTTGCCACCGGAGACGGCCGCCTCGGCGGTCTTGATGACGTCCTCAAACTTCTCTTCGCCGACCGCCTGATCGTCGCCGTCATCGTTGTCGTCGTCATCGCTGCTCGGGGACTGCGCCGGGGTTGGGCTGCCGGTGTCCTCGGCCGGAGTCGACGCCACCGTTTCCTGCTCCACCGGGGTGGTGGTCTCGTCGGCGGACTCGCCGGCCGGGGTGCAGGCGCTCAGCGCGAGTGCGGCGGCGGCCGCCAGTGACAGCGCGCCGAGGTAGCGTGATGGCTTTTCGGTGTTCTTCATGTCTACTCCTTTGCGGGGTAACCTGCCCGTCCCGGCGTTCGCGGGAGGGGTTCTTCCATCAAATCAGAAAATATAAGCAGGCCGCACATATTTCGGTGAGAAGCTGATGAGAATCCTCTTAGCCGCCATGTCCGCACCGGCGGATAGGATGACCCTGTGACGACGATTTCTCGATCAGGCGGACCCATCATCGTGGCGTTGATCTCCGCCGCGACCTTCGCGCTGTCCGGGGCGACGGCCACCGCGATCATCGCCTCCGGCTGGACCTCCGGGGCCGCGGTGGCGGCCCGGTTGACGCTGGCCGGGCTGGTGCTGCTGGGCCCCTCCATCGTGATCGCCCGCAAGCAGTGGGCCATCGTCAAGGCGAACTGGAAGACCATCGTCGCGTTCGGTTTGGCCGCCATGGCCGCCATGCAGTACTTCTACTTTGTGGCTGTCTCCCGGCTGGACGTCTCGGTGGCGCTGCTGCTGGAGCACATGGCGCCGCTGCTGATCGTCGGCTGGATCTGGTTCCGCACCGGCCGGGCGCCGCGGGTGCCCACGCTGGCCGGCTCGGTGCTGGCGCTGATCGGGCTGGCCTTGGTGATCGGCGTGGTGGAGACCTTCATGGGCGCCGGCGTTGAGATGGACACCTGGGGCGTCATCGCCGCGCTGCTCTCAGCGGTCTGCCTGGCCCTGTACTTCGCCATCGGCGCCCGGGACACCGGCGGGCTGCACCCGATCGTGATGACCTGCGGCGGGATGCTGGTGGGGGCGGCCGCTATCGGGCTGCTCGGGCTGGTCGGGCTGCTGCCCTTCGCCGTCACCGCCAACCCGGTGGAGCTGCCCACGCTGTTCGGTCACGTGGTGATGCCGTTCTGGCTGCCGCTACTGGTGCTGGTGCTGCTGGCCACCGTGACCGCTTACCTGACGGGGGTCTACTCGGCCCGCTTCCTCGGCTCGACGCTGGCCTCCTTCATCTCGCTGACCGAGGTCATGTTCGCCACCCTGTGGGCCTGGTTGTTCATCAGCCAGGACCTGCAGCCTTCCCAGCTGACCGGCGGCCTGTTCATCCTCGGCGGGATCATCCTGATCAAGTGGGACCACGGCCGCGGGCAACCCAAACTCAGCAGGGACTAGCAGACAAAAATCCAACCAAGGTGGCGCGTGTCACGAATGTGTCGGGCATCTTAGGCTTCATGACCGATGAAATCCGTGCGGCGGCCGTCGAGGCGGTACTTTGGTTAAATCTTTTATCCAACTTAAGCGATCCCCCAAAGATCGTGCGCGGTGCCCGTTGCGCAAACCACATTGGAGAATTCATGACCACTGCAGTTAACCCTGCCTCCCCTCAGGCCACCAAGAGCGCTGGCCACGTCATCGTCGATTCGCTGAAGGCGCACGGCGTGAACCGCACCTGGATCGTTCCCGGTGAGTCCTTCCTCGACGTGTTGGACGGCCTCTACGACTCCGGCATCGAGACCATGGTGTGCCGCCACGAGGGCGGCGCCGCCTACGCGGCCGAGGCCGACGGCAAACTCAGCGACATCCCCGGGGTGGCCATGGTGACCCGCGGCCCGGGCGCCGCCAACGCGCACGTGGGCCTGCACACCGCCTGGCAGGACTCCACCCCGATGGTGCTGTTCGTCGGGCTGATCCCGTTCGCCGACCGCGACCGCGAGGCCTTCCAAGAGTTCGACATCCGCGCCTGGTTCAACACCGGCGCCAAGCGCGTCATGGTCCTGGACCAGGCCGAGCGCGCCTCCGAGATCGTGGCGGAGGCGTTCTTCGCCGCCAAGTCCGGGCGCCCCGGCCCGGTGATCGTCGGCCTGCCGGAGGACATCATCCAGGAGCAGATCTCCCCGCAGATCCACCCGGTGATTCCCGTCTCCGTCGGCGGCATGGTCCGCGACGACTACGACGACCTGCGCGCCGCGCTGGCCGAATCGGACAAGCCGCTGGTGGTCACCGGCGGCTCGGACTGGACCGAGGAGGCCGCGGCCAACCTGACCGCCTGGCTGGAGGAGCAGCGCATCCCGGCCGCCGCCGAGTGGCGGACCCAGGGCGTGGTGCCGTTCGACTCCGACTGCTACGTGGGCCCGATCGGCTACGGCCGTCCGCGCCCCTCGATCGACATCTTGGACGCCACGGACTTGGTGATCTACATCGGCACGGTCCCCGGGGACGTGGTGACCTCCGGCTACATGGCGCGGCAGAACTGGGAGAACTCCAACTTCCTCGTCACCATCGACACCTCGCTGCGCGGCCGCTCCGGTCCGGTGACCAAGCACATCGTGGCCAAGCCGGCCGGGTTCGTGGAGGACCTGATGCAGCTGAAGGTGGAGCCCAAGCCCGAATGGGACCAGTGGCGTGGCGTGATGCGCCGCGAACAGGAGGCCTTCGCCGCCCTGCCGCCGGCCGACACCAACGACGACACAGCCAGCATGGACGCGCTCATGGCGCACCTAGTGCCGCAGCTGCCGGAGGACGCCATGGTGACCTTCGGCGCCGGCGAGCACACCAACTGGGCGCACCGCTACTTCCCGACCCGCACCTTCCGCTCCATGGTCTCCTGCGGCAACGGCTCGATGGGCTACTCCGTACCTTCCGCGCTGGCGGCCTGCAAGATGTTCCCGGAGAAGTTAATCGTCACCATCGCCGGCGACGGCGAGTTCATGATGAACGCCAACGAGCTGGCCACCGCCACCCAATACGGTGCCACCCCGCTGGTGGTCGTCATGGACAACCGCGAGTACGGCACCATCCGCACCCACCAGGAGCGCCAGTACCCGGGCCGGGTCTCCGGCACCCAGCTGGTCAACCCGGACTTCGCGCTGATGGCCGAGTCCTACGGCGGTGCCGGCTTCACCGCACGCACCAACGCCGAGATCCCGGCCGCCATCGAGGGCGCCCTGGCCGCGATCGAGGGCGGTAAGTTCGCCCTGATCCACCTGATCGTGGAACAGCGTGCCAAGGCTTACTAACCTTGCTTCCCCGTGCAGTCCTGATAGGCTCACGGGGAACCCGGTGGGGTGACTGAATGGTAGGTAGCGACCCGCAAGGTCGCGCATGCAGGTTCGAATCCTGCCCCCACCTCTAGGCGGCCGACGCCCGCGAGCTCGATCGACTGTGATCAAACAATCATCGGTGACGCTCTGTGACGAAAAAATGGTTGTCACATCAACTTCAGCCCTATTCTGAGACAAATCACTCCGTTACAGAAAGGTCATGAATCCCGTGGCTGAAGAAAAAACTCGCGGAAGGCTCAAACTGCCTTCGTTCGGCGCCCAAGTCCTGATCGGTCTAGCGCTCGGCGTGCTCCTAGGCTGGTTGGCTCTGCAGATGGGTCCCACCGGTCCTGATGGCGAGACCCCGAACTGGCTCACCACCACCCTGTCCACCATCGGCTCCACCTTCATCGGCCTGCTGCGGGCGATCGTGCCGCCGCTGGTCTTCACCGCGATCGTGGCCTCCATCGCCAACCTGCGTCAGGTTTCCAATGCCGCCCGGCTGGCCGGCCAAACGCTGCTCTGGTTCGCCATCACCGCTCTCATCTCCACCGGCATCGGTATCGCCCTTGGGCTGATCGCCAAGCCTGGGTTCAACATCAACCTCGATGCCTCTCAGGCGGCCGAACCAAACCGCACCGGCTCTTGGCTGGATTTCCTCACCGGCCTGCTGCCGACAAACTTCTTGGCCCTCAGCGTCCGCGGCGGGGACGAGCCGAGCCTAAACTTCAACGTGCTGCAGATCGTCGTCATCGCGCTCGCGATCGGCATCGCGGCGCTGCGCACGGGTAAGAAGGCCGAACCGTTCCTGACCTTCAACCAGTCGGCGCTGGACATCATCCAGACCGTGCTGTGGTGGATCATCCGATTGGCCCCGTTGGGCACCGTGGGCCTGATCGGTAACGCCGTGGCCTCCTACGGCTGGGACCTGCTCGCACCGCTGGCCACCTACACCGTGGCCATTTACGTGGGCTTGGTGCTGGTGCTCTTTGGTGTCTACCCGCTGGTGCTCAAGTTCAATGGACTTTCCATCCGCCGCTTCTTCGCCGGTGCCTGGCCGGCCATCCAGCTGGCCTTCGTCTCCCGCTCCTCGCTGGGCACCCTGCCGGTGACCGAGCGCGTCACCGAGCGGAGCCTAGGCGTGCCGCGGGCCTACGCCTCCTTCGCGGTGCCACTGGGCGCCACCACCAAGATGGACGGTTGCGCCTCCATCTACCCGGCGATCTCCGCGATCTTCATTGCGCACTTCTTTGGGCTGGATCTCAGCTTCACCGACTACGTGCTGATCGTTTTCGTCTCCGTCGTGGGCTCGGCTGCCACTGCGGGTCTGACCGGCGCGATCGTCATGCTGACCCTGACCCTGTCCACCCTTGGCCTGCCACTGGAGGGTGTGGGCCTGCTGCTGGCGATCGACCCCATCCTAGACATGGGCCGCACCGCGGTGAACGTGGCCGGTCAGGCGCTGGTGCCGACCATCGTGGCTAAGCGCGAGGGCATCCTCGACGAGGCCAAGTACAACTCGGCCACCGGCGCCGACGTGGTCAGCACCGCGGAGCGCGAGCCAGAGCTGGTGTCCGAACAGCGCTAGGAGCGCACTAACGCAGCCGAGAGGCGGGCGGTTTCCGGGAGCGGGGACCCCCCGCCGTAGTGTTGATGAGGTTTCCCCCAAGAAATGCGGGAAACCGCCCAAAAGCCGCCAGCTTGCCCGGACGCCGCGGCGCATGCGAACCCGATCGGCGTCTCGTGTGTCCCTCCATCGGCCCCGTGATCACAGGGAAGTCGGGGTCTCTTCGGCCTGCCCACGGCCCGCAGCAGCGCGTACTTGCCGGTCACCGCGGAGCCTTAGGCTGACCGGGTACTTGCATCAGGCAAACACGCCATCACAGCGATTTTAGGAGACCCGTGTGCCTAGCACGATGACAGATTCTTACCGCGGTTGGGGGCGCCGCGCCGTAGCTTCAATCACCGCCCTGTGGATCGGTTTCGCGGCCCTGCTGACCCTACCGGCGGCGGCCAACGCCGCCGAGCTCACCGCGGACATCACCAACCCGCGCGTGACCCTTGGCTTCGACCCCGAGGGGCAGAACCAAGAGGTCGACCAAGACACCAAGATCTCCGTGGACAACCAGCTGACCTTCCACGCCGAATGGACGATCAGCGCCGCGGCCAAGGCGGGGGACACCTTTATGGTGCCGCTGCCGCAGACCTTCCGGATGGCCTCCAGCCAGAAGTTCGACCTGCGCGATGACGACGGGACCGCGGTGGCAAGCTGCCAATACACGCTCGGTGACACCGACTTGGCCTGCGCGATCGTCGGCGGGCCGTACGCTAGCGTGAACGGCAACATCTGGTTCTCCGGCAAGCTGAACTACCGCGACGGCGTGGACGAGGGCAACCCCGAGTGGCAGGTCGGCATGAACCCGATCGTGCTGCCTATCCCAGCGCCGGCAGGCCCGCCCGGCCCGTACCGGCCCGGGTTCGGCACAGCCAAGCACCAGGGCGGCGGGGTGATCCTCGCCGATGGTGCCCAGCTGTACTGGGGCGTCTACATGTGGCCGGGCTGCGGGGAGAACACCGACACCTGCGTGACGGACTTTGCGGTCAACGACCAGCTCACCTCCACCGCTCCGGACAAACCGCACACGCTGGATGCATCCAGCTTTGTGCTGCTGCGCTACGACCGGATCATCAACGAGCAGACCGGCGACTGGGAGGCCGGTGACGATCCGGACGTCAGCACCGCCGCGCTGGAGACCCGCGTTGAGCTGGCCAAGTACGTCAACGGCGTCTGGACCGTGAACCAGACCGCGTTGAAGGGTGAAGAGGTCGGCGAGCCGAAGGTGGCCGCAGACGGCAAGAGCTTCAGCTTCTCCCTGAAGAACACGCGCGTCCCGCACCAGTACCGGCTGGCCTACGCCAGCTACGCGGACAGCGCCACCACGCTGCCCGGTGACCGCTTCGCCAACACCGTCACCATCAACGGCGAGACCTTCACCGACGCCACCATCGCCAAGGTCCAAGGCGGCGGCGGGGCAAACTTCGCCGACTTCGCCTCCTTCACGCTGAGCAAGAAGCTCACCAATGACACCGAAGCCCGGCTCCCCGCTGAATATACCTTCACCGTCAGCCAAGGCACCGGCGACGCCGCCACCGTGACCGTTCCGGCAGACGGCACCGCGGTCAGCTCGGAGAACTACCGCGCCGCCGACGGTGACCTCACCCTGTGCGAGCAGCTGCCAGAGGTGGACGGCGTCGCATGGGCGGACTTCACCATCACCGGCGAGGGGGTGTCCGGGCCGGACGACAACGGCTGCTACACCCTGACGCTGACCGGCGGGACGACTGCCGAGCTCGTCGCGAAGAACCACGCGAAACCGGCCGACAAACCGAGCGAACGGCCGAGCGAGGCACCATCCGAGAAGCCGACGGACGAGCAGTCGTCCCCGGCACCAAGCGGATCAGCAACCCCGTCCGCGAGACAGTCGTCCCCGGCACCAAGCGGATCAGCAACCCCGGTCGCGGACAGCCGCGATGACGACCTCGCCCGGACCGGTGCCTCCAGCGCCATGGCCGGCGTCATCGGTGCCGCCCTGCTGCTGACCGGTGGCACGCTGTGGCTGATCCGCCGCAGGTGGTCCGCCACGAACTAGGAACGGACCCCGCCTCGGTGAGCTGAGGCTCCGTCAGTCAATAGCCGGTTCCGCTGATTCCATGTCGAGAGGCAGCGGGGCCGGCGCTTGGCGTCTTACAGCTGACCGAGCGCCTCGAAGAACTGGATGAGCCACACGATGGCCGCCGTCACGGCGATGAACACAAACCAGGCGGCAAGCCGCCGCTCGGCGAACGCTTCCCGTACCGCGAGGCCGGTGCCGCCGATCAGCGCGACTAGGCCCGCGTACAGCAGCATGAGCGTTGGGTGCGCGGCGAACGTACTGAAGGTTTTGTGCCGCTGCCCGGTCACGGTGGCGCCCTCCGGAAGCGCAAACAGCAACCAGATTGTGGCACCCAGCATGAGCACACCGCTCACCATGACCGCAGCCATGCCACGGCGCAGCCGGACGGGGGAGACCCGGCGCTCGCGGCCGCGCGCGTTCCTCGTCATGGCTGACACTCCTTAGGTCACGGTCTTTGTTGCCCTCCAAGTGTAGGGGGATCAACGCTCGATGATCGTCAGGAAAGCCTCGAGCATGCGCAAGGTGCGCCCGAACAGCTCCTCTTGCTGGTTCGCCAGCAGGTCAAGGAACTGCTTGGACTCCTCGGTGTTCAACATGGTCGGATCCGTCGAGAGCAGGATCTGCGCTGCCGGCACCGTCAGTTCGGGATGAAACTGCAGGCCCAAGGTCCGCCCCGCGAGGAAGGCCTGATTCGCGAAGTCGGTGGTAGCCAGCAACGCCGCACCGGGTGGCAGGCTGAACGCCTGGTAGTGGAAGGACGGCCACGGTCCAGCCTCCACGAACGAGCCGTGCGTCGGTTCCACCGTGATGAAACCGTACTCGGCGGCGGCCGCATTGCTGACCGTGCCGCCGTGCAGTTCCGCCAGTAGCTGCCCGCCGAAACAGATCCCGACCACAGGCCTGCCGGCCGCCACGTGCTCCCGAACATAGTTCCGTTCGGCGTCCAACCACGGCAGCTGCGGGTTCAGGGTGGACTCAAAGGAACCCATGACGAGTAACAAATCGGAATATTCGTTAGGCGCCCGGCCGGCCACAAAAGACCTGAACTGCGGGGTGTAACCGAGTTCCTGCAAGATGCGCGGGAGCTGCCCGGCCAAAACCCGATGGTGTTCGGACTGCGGATCATGGCTTAAAATCACTGACGTGCGCATCACATCCCTCCCATGAAATTGAGGGTAAGCCACGGTGCGGACGAAAGGAAGAACCCCGTGAAACGTCAAACCCAATTGCTCGTCGGCACCGCGCTGGCAGGCTCCCTCTTGCTGACCGGCTGCACCCAAGGACAGCCGCAGCCCAACCCGAGCCCAAGCAGCAGCACCGCCGAAGAGACGCGGAAGCTGACCGAGATCGGGGTAGGGGTGCTACCGATCGTGGACGTCGCCCCGCTCTACCTAGGCATGAAGGAAGGCATCTTCGAAAAGCACGGGCTCAAGCTCATCCCGGAGACCGCGCAGGGCGGCTCCGTGATCGTTCCAGCGGTGACCAGCGGGCAGATGCAGATCGGCTTCTCCAACGTCACCTCACTGGCGATCGCCCGGGACAAGGGACTGCCCATCAAGATCATCGCGCCCGCCTCCGGCTCCACCGGGGTGGACGGCAACGACTACACCGCGGTGATGGCCAAGAAGGATTCCGGCATCAGCGGCGCC
>CAYZBX010000016.1:0-22536 GCA_964476735.1 uncultured Micrococcaceae bacterium | reverse complement strand
CGAGCATAGATGACATATCAACTACATGGACGGGAAATCCACCGCTTGGTGAAAGGAACACTATGACCGCTCTGCAGAACCTGAATGGCACTTTCCACGCTGACCCAACCCACTCCCGGATCGGCTTCTCGGTTCGCCACATGATGGTCTCCAAGGTCCGCGGCGAGTTCAACGACTACGAAGTCAACGCTGAATTCACCGCCGGCGCCACCCCGAAGGTGGATGTCAGCATCGACGCAAGCTCTGTTGACACCGGTAACGCGGATCGCGACGCGCACCTGAAGCAGGACGACTTCTTCGGTTCTGAACAGTTCCCGAACATTCGTTTCGTTGCCACCGATGTCACCGCAGTGGACGAAGACACCGTGAAGGTTGCCGGCGAGCTGACCATCCGCGACGTCACCAAGCCAGTCACCGTCGAAATGGAGGTCGGCGGTGTTCTGGTTGACCCGTACGGTCTGGAGCGCGTCGGCTTGGAGGGCAAGACCTCCATCAAGCGCTCGGAGTTTGGCGTGAACTTCAACGCCGCTCTGGAAACCGGCGGTGTCGTTGTTTCCGACAAGGTTGATCTGGAGATCGAACTGGCTCTGGTCAAGCCAGCCGCCTAACCGAAAAACTATCGAGTAAACGCCAGCAAGCTCTCGGCAAGTGCCGTGGCTTGCTGGCTGTTTACTGCGATCAACAAGATGGTGTCGTCACCGGCGATGGTGCCCAGCACCGCCTCCATGCGGGCCTGATCGATGGCCGACGCCAAGAATTGCGCGGCCCCCGGCGGCGTCCGCAACACCACATTGTTTTCTGCGTGGGCCACCGAGAGCAAGAGTTCCTTGCACAGCGCACTCAACCGATGCTCGCTGCCCTGCCGGTAATGGCTTGTGCCGTCTGCGCCCTCATCGGCCAGCGAGTAAATCAGTTCACCGTGTTCTCCACGCACCCGGAACGCCCCTAGATCCAACAGGTCACGCGAAAGCGTGCCTTGGGTCGTGTGGATTCCGGCCTCCGCGAGAGCCTGGCGCAGCTCAGTTTGCGAACGGATCTCCTCCGTTCCGATAATCGAGCGGATCTGCGCGTGCCGGGCGGCCTTGGTGCTCGGGGTATATTCTCGGCCAGACGGTGTTGGGCGTGTGCTCATCGGCATCAGTGACGGGCAAGCCCGCTTTGGGTCATGAGCCAGTGCATCAGAGCCTTTTGCGCGTGCAACCGGTTTTCAGCCTCGTCAAAAACCACCGATTGGGGCCCATCGATGACCTCGGCTGTGATCTCGAACCCGCGATACGCCGGCAAACAATGCAGCACGATGGCGTCGCTGGCTGCCAGCCGCATGGCGTCCTCGTCCACTGTGTAATCGTTGAACAACTTCAGACGGGCCTCTTTTTCATCTTCTTGGCCCATTGACACCCAGGTGTCGGTGGCGACCACGTCGGCCCCCGCGAGGGCCTCTTTGGCGTCTGTGGTGATCTGCACGCTGCCGCCCGTTTCGTCCGCCCGTTCCTCGGCAGCCCGTACCACGTGTGCCGCGGGCAGGTAGCCCTCCGGCCCGGCGATGCGCACGTGCATCCCCGCGGTGACTCCGCCCAAGAGGTAGGAGTTCGCCATGTTGTTGGCGGCGTCGCCGAGATAGGCCAGCGTCAGCCCTTCGGTCCTGCCCTTGTGCTCACGCACCGTTTGCAGATCCGCTAGGATCTGGCAGGGATGATAGTCGTCGGAGAGCGCGTTGATCACCGGCACACTGGCGTGTTCTGCCATTTCCTCCAGCCCGGACTGCGCGTAGGTCCGCCAAACGATCGTGGAAACCATCCGGGTGATGACCTTGGCCGTGTCCGAGACAGATTCTTTGTGCCCGATCTGCGCCTCCCCCGGGTTCACGATGAGTGCGTTGCCACCCAGTTCGGCGATGCCGGTGGCAAAGGAGAAACGCGTTCGGGTCGAGGTCTTGTCAAAGATCACGGCGACCGTCTGCGGACCGGCGTAGGGCGTGTACCCGAAGCGGTCTCGTTTCATCCGGTCGGCTAGCTCCAGCACCTCTTTTTGCTCGGCTGGGCTCAAGTCCGTGTCGACGAGGAAATGACGCAGCTTAGTCATGCGAGCCTCCGTTTTCACCGCACAGCTCCGGGAGCACATCAAGGAACTCTTGCAGCTCCGCTTCTGTGATGATCAGCGGCGGCGCGAGACGCAAAGTCCGCGGGCCGGTCGCGTTCAGGATGAAACCTCGTTCTAGGCCGGCGGCGACCACCCTAGCCGCCAAGGCATCATCGGCATCCGCAGTTGCCAGATCAACACCGATAAGCAGTCCGTGTTCTCGAACTGCCGCCACGCAATCCAACGCGCGCAGCTGGTCGGCGAACCACGCTCCGGTCTTGGCCGCGTGGTCCGGCAGGTCTTCCTCTTCCATGACGGTGATGGTGGCTAGGCCCGCCGCGGTGGCTAGCGGGTTGCCACCGAACGTCGTCCCGTGCTGACCGGGCTGCAACAACTCCGAAGCCTCGGCGCCGAAGGTGAGCATGGCGCCCACCGGGAACCCTGCGCCAAGCCCCTTCGCCAGCGTCATTGCGTCCGGTTGCACGCAGGCCAGCTCTGCGTCGGTGTTCTGGTGAGCAAACCAGTAGCCGGTCCGACCCATTCCGGACTGCACCTCGTCGTAGATCAGCAGGGCACCGGCTTCCTTGGTCAGTCGGCGGGCCGCCTCCAGATATTCCTGGCTGAAACCAAAAACACCAGCTTCGCCCTGAATGGGCTCCAGAATGAGCGCCGCCACGCTGTCATCGAGCGCGGCCTCGAGGGCGGCGATGCTGCCCGCTTCGATGTGCTCTACTCCGGCCGGCATCGGCTCGAACGGGGTTCGGAACTGGGTCTTCGATGTCATCGCCAACGCACCGATGGTCCGGCCGTGGAAGCTGCGTTCCAACGCGATGATGCGCTGCCGTTTGCCGCTCGGGTCCTGATTGCCGTGACGACGGGCCAGCTTGAACGCTGCCTCGTTGGCTTCGGTGCCGGAGTTCGCGAAGAACACCTTGGAGCCCGCCGGAGCCTGGGCCAGCTCGAGCAACTTTTCGGCCAAGGCGATCTGTGCCGGGGAGGTGAACAGGTTGGAAATGTGTCCGAGGGTGCGGGCCTGTTCGGCGATAGCATTGGCCCAAACCGGGTGGCAGTGCCCGAGTGCGTTCACTGAGATCCCGGCCAACAGGTCTAGATAGGCTTTACCGTTGGCGTCCCAGACGCGGCACCCTTCGCCCCTGACCAAGGTTCGGCTCGGCGAGCCAAAAATGCCGAGGATCGCGTCCTGATAGCGCGACAGCAGCTCCTCCTGGCTATGTCCGGAGGCAAGTTCGGTACTCAGGATCTGGTGTTGAGGGTTCATCGGGTTAGTTTTCATCTCCATCTGGGACGACTTGGGTGCCGACACCGGCAGTGGTAAAGACTTCCAGCAGCATCGAGTGCGGTTGGCGACCATCCACGATGTGCGCACGGTCGACGCCGTTTTTGACCGCGGACAGGCAGGCAGTCATCTTTGGGATCATGCCCGACTCCAGCCTCGGCATCATCTCCTCCAGTTCGCTCACTGGCAGCGATGAAATGAGGGAAGATTTATCCGGCCAATTGCCGTACAGGCCCTCTACGTCGGTGAGAATGACGAGCTTGGCCGCGTCCAGCTTTGTCGCTAACGCCGCCGCTGCAATGTCCGCGTTGATGTTCAGCACCTGACCGGTGGGTTGATTGTATTCGTCGAACTCCGGAGCGATGGTGGAAATCACCGGGATCCGGCCACCCTCGAGGATGTCCTCGATGGCAGCAGGATTCACCGACACGACTTCGCCGACGTGGCCGATGTCCACCTTTTCTCCGTCGACGGTCGCTTTCATGCGGTGGGCCTCCAGCAGTGCGGCGTCCTCCCCGGAGAGCCCGACCGCGTACGGTCCGTGCGAATTAATGAGGTTGACCAGTTCGCGGCTGACCTGACCGGTGAGCACCATGCGAACCACGTCCATGGTTTCCGGGGTTGTCACGCGGAAACCACCCCGGAATTCGGATTCGATACCGAGGCGCGCCAGCATCTCGTTGATCTGTGGGCCGCCGCCGTGGACCACAACCGGCCGGATCCCGGCGTGATGCAGGAAGACGATGTCTTCTGCGAAGGCCTTTCGCAGTTCGTCGTTGACCATGGCGTTGCCACCGTATTTGATGACCATGGTGGCGCCGGTGAAGCGTTGGATCCAGGGCAGTGCCTCGATCAGCACCGCGGCCTTTTCCTCGGCCTCCTTGACCGGATCGACCTCATCGGGTTCGATGATGCGCAGGGTGGCGGTTGGTGGATGAAATTCTTGATCCATGATTGCTCGTTTCCTCGGGTCCGGGCTAGCTGGAGTAGGCCGAGTTCTCTTCCACGTAGTCGTGGGTCAGGTCGTTGGTCCACACCGTTGCCGAGGAGGTTCCGGCGTGCAGGTCGATCTCCACCGTGACCTCGCGCCCGGTCAAGTCGACGTTTTCTCGCGGTTCGCCGATCCCGCAGGCCCGGCACACCTGAACACCGTTAATGGTCACGTCCAGCGAATCCGGGTCGAAGGCCGCCTTGGTGGTACCGACCGCGGAGACAATGCGTCCCCAGTTCGGGTCGTTGCCGTAGATGGCGGTCTTGAAGAGCGCGGAACGGGACACGGTACGGGCCACGTCCTCGGCGTCTTCTTCGCTGGCGGCATTGACCACGGTGATTTCGATCTCGTGCGAGGCGCCTTCGGCGTCCGCGACCAGTTGCTTGGCTAGTCCGGTACAGAGCTGGTTCAGCAACTGTTGAAACTGTTCCGGTTCCGGCTCGACCCCGCTGGCCCCGGAGGCCATCAGGATGACGGTGTCGTTGGTGGACATGCACCCGTCCGCGTCGACGCGGTTGAAGGAGACCCGCATGGCCTCGCGTAGGAACGCGTCTGCTTGTTCCCCGGTGAGTTTGGCGTCAGTGGTGACCACGACCAGCATGGTCGCTAATTCCGGGGCCAGCATGCCGGCACCCTTGGCGATCCCGCCGATGCGGTAGCCGTCGCCTTCCACCGCAGCCGTCTTGGCCACGGTGTCCGTGGTCATGATCGCCTCCGCTGCGTCCGCGCCCCCATCGGCGGACAGCTGCTCGGCAACGGCGTCGACCCCGGCGAGCAGAGTATCCATGGGCAGCCGCACCCCGATGATGCCGGTGGAGCAAACCAGCACGTCCTCACGCTGGCAAGAGAGCACCTCAGCCACCTTGTCCGCGGTCGCCTCCGTGTCGGCATAACCGGGTTGCCCGGTGCAAGCGTTAGCCCCACCGGAGTTGAGGATGACGGCACGCGCGGTCTGATCCTGGATCGCTGCCCGGCTGTAGTGCACGGGCGCGGCGGCCACCCGGTTGGCCGTGAACACGGCTGCGGCGGTAAAGTCGGGGCCTTGGTTGACCACTAGGGCCAAGTCCTTATTGCCGTTTTCTTTGATGCCGCTGGCGATCCCGGCGGCGGTAAACCCTTGTGGTGTAGTGACACTCACGGAGCGACTCCTTGGACTTGGAGGCCGGTGCGTTCCGACATCCCTAGCGCGATGTTCATGGACTGGATGGCCCCGCCGGCGGTGCCCTTGGTGAGGTTGTCGATGACGGCGGTGACGATGAGTCGCCCGGTGCGGGCGTCGAACGCCAATTGCAACTGAACGTAGTTTGAGCCCAGAACTGATTTGGTGTGCGGCCATTGGCCCTCGGGCAACACCTGCACGTAGGCCTCATGAGCGTAGGCCTTCTCCCAGATGCCGCGCAGGGCAGCCGGGTCGAAACCGTCCTTGACCCGGGCAGTCGCCGTCGTCAAGATGCCGCGGGGCATCGGCGCCAGCGTCGGCGTGAAGCTCACGCGCACCGGCTCGCCGGAGAGCTGGGTGAGGCCCTGTTCGATCTCCGGCGTGTGGCGGTGCACGCCACCGACGCCGTAGGGGCTCATCCCGCCCATCACTTCCCCACCGAGCAGGTGAGGTTTGAGTGTTTTGCCCGCGCCAGAGGTACCGGAGGCGGAGACAATGACCACGTCGTCCGGTTCCAGCGCCCCGGCGGCGAAGCCCGGCGCGAGCGCCAGCAGCGAGCTCGTTGGGTAGCAGCCGGGCACCGCGATGCGGCGCGCGCCCAGCAACTTCTGCCGCTGGCCCGGCAGCTCAGGCAACCCGTACGGCCAAGTGCCGGCGTGTTCGGTGCCGTAGAACTTCTCCCACTCTTGGGCTGATTCGAGCCGGTGATCGGCGCCGGCGTCGATCACGAGCGTGTCGTTGGGTAGCTGCGCCGCAATATCCGCGGAGGCGCCGTGCGGCAGGGCGAGGAAAACCACGTCATGCCCGGAGAGGTTCTCCACGGTGGTATCCACGAGGGTGCGATCCGCGAGTGCGTGAAGGTGGGGTTGGAGCCCACCGAGTCGCTGGCCGGCATTCGAGTGAGCGGTGATCGCACCAATCTCCACCTCGGGATGATTCGCCAACAGACGCAAGACCTCGCCGCCGGCGTAACCGGAGGCACCTGAAACAGCTTCACGAAGAGTCCTGGTGCCTGTATATGCCAAAGCAGAACGCAGATTCAATATATATTCGCTCCCATACATATTATTGCGCAAGGCGCTCGATAGACTTCAGCACAGAGCAACGACCACCTCATTCAAGCCAAGGAGCGCATGTGAGCAACTCCCCCAATCGGACCACCGTTCCGACCACCGCGGCTGCCGTTCTGATCAATCAACCGGGGGCGGCGGACGACATGTACTGGGGCACCCGAGCGGTGCCTGTGCCGACCGGCCATCAGGTCCTGATCAAGACCTTGGCCGCCGGCGTAAACTTCATCGACACCTACCAACGCTCCGGTGTGTATAAGGTGGAGTACCCCTTTACCCCGGGCCAAGAGGTCAGCGGGCACGTGGCCGCGATCGGCCCGGACGTGCAGCGCTTGCGGGTCGGCGATTACGTGGCCACGGCTAGCGCGGTGCACGGCTACGGTGAATACGCACTCGTCGATGCAAGGCAGGCCTTTCGCGTGCGCGAAGACATCGATCCGTTGACAGCGGCGGCCTTCCCGCTCCAAGGAATGACGGCACACTACCTGATTAATTCCACCTTCAAGGTTCAGCCAGGCCACACCGTCCTAAGCTACGCCGGTGCCGGTGGCGTTGGGCTGCTCCTGACCCAACTCCTGAAGGCCAAAGGCGCACGGGTGATCGCCACCTGTTCCACGCCGGAGAAGGCGCAGTTGGCTAGGGCTGCGGGTGCCGACGAGGTCCTCGGTTACGAGGACATCGCGGAACAGGTTCGGGAACTCACCGACGGCCACGGCGTGGACGTGGTCTATGACGGGGTAGGCAGAGACACCTTCGAACAATCGCTGCAGGCGCTGCGCGTCCGCGGCATGCTGGTGCTCTTCGGCGGAGCCTCCGGCCAGGTTCCGCCCTTCGACCCACAACGGCTCAACGCGCACGGCGGACTCTATCTGACCCGCCCCATGCTGGCGCACTATCTCAGAGATGAGCAGGAACTCGATTGGCGGGCCAACGAACTCATGGATGCCATCAGCGCTGACGAGCTTGAAATACGTATCGGTCGACAGTACCCGATGACCGCGGCTGCGCAGGCTCACAAGGACCTAGAAGGGCGCGCCACCACCGGCAAGCTTGTGCTCACCTTGGAGGCCTAAGCGGAAAGGAAAGCGACAACGAAGAAGGGGAAGACAGCATTCCGCTGTCTTCCCCTTCTCTCTAGGCGGGTTTCCCGTGCTCAGCTCACGTCAACGTCGCGTTCACAACGGCTGTCCGAACCGGGCTCGGTCTCTCCCTGCTCCTCGACGCTAGACTCCTCCTGAGTGTGGAGTTGGCCATCACGCAGGATCGTCGTGACGTGATCATCGGCCAGCGAATAGACCATCTCCCGGCCTCGCCGGCCGCTACGGACGATGCGCCCTTCCCGCAAGATCCGCAGATGCTGGGAAACCAGTGGTTGGGAGATCATCAGGGAGTCCACCAGCTCATGGACACAACGCTCACCTTCTGCCAACTCGCTGATGATCGCCAGCCGCACCGGGGAAGCCAGCTTGCGGAAAAGCTCGGCGAGCGCCTCGAATTCATTGAACGCTGGGGGCATCGTCTTCCTTTCAGCCGCGCAGGACGGCCTGGTGCTCTTGGCTCGCCAAAGCCACCGCGGCCTCCCGCTGAGCCGAGACCTCGTCAGCGGTCAAGGTCCTATCAGCTGCACGGAAGCGCATCCCGAACGCCAAGGACTTCTTGTCCTCCTCGATACCGGGGCCGGCGTAGGTGTCGAACAACCAGATGTCTTCCAGCAGCTCGCCCGCCCCGCGAGCCAGTGTTTTCTGCACTGCTGCGGCCGACTCGCTCTTCGGCACGATGAGCGCCACGTCCTGGTTCGATGCCGGGAAGGTCACCAAACCGGTGGCCGCCACGGTTTCGGGGGCAGCATCGATCAGCTTCTCGAGGTTGAGCTCGAGGGCTTGGGTGCGCTCCGGCAGGTCCTGTTCGGCCAGCATGGCGGGGTGCAGCTCGCCGGCAAACCCGATGACTGTGCCGTCGGTCAATACCACTTGTGCGCATCGGCCCGGGTGGAAGGCCGGGTGGGCGCCCTGCTGAATCTCGATGCTGGCGCCCACGAGGCGGGCCGCCAGCCACGCCAAGTCGATGGCGTCCGCGTAATCCCAGGCGCGCGCCTCAGCCCCAGCCGTGGGGGTGTGCACGTGTCCTACCAACACTGCGGCCAGGTGGCGCGGCTGATCGGGGATGCCGCTTTCCAGCTGCGCCAATTCGACGTCAGAGGGTTTCACCGCCATGGCTGGCAGTTCTTTGGACCCGGTCTGCTCCTTACCGAGGAACACCAGACCGGATTCATAAAGAGCCAGGTCGCGGAAGCCGCGCGAGATGTTACGCTTGGCCGCGCCGAGCAGCCCCGGCAGTAGCGATTGGCGCAGAAACTTGGTTTGCTGCGCGATCGGGTTGGCCAGTGCAAGCTGCGCGCCGCTGTGCAAGGTTCCACCTGCGAACTGTTCGTTCTCCTCGGTGGAGACAAAAGGATAGTTCAGCACCTCGGTGAGTCCGGCATCCGCAAAACCGGCCATCACCTGACGGCGACGGCGCTGCGGATGGGTCAGCCCACGGCCCGGTGGAGGCACCGGCAGTGTCGACGGGATATGTTCGAAGCCGACGAGGCGACCGATCTCCTCGACCACGTCTTCTGGCAACCGCATGTCCGAGCGCCAGGTCGGAATCGTCACCTGATAGCTCAACAGTGCGCCGTCGGCGTCGTGCAGCTCCTCAATACTTCCGCCGAAACCAAGAATGGCCTCGCGGATCTGCGCATCGCTGTAATCCACGCCCATCAGCTTGTTCGCGAAGCCCAAAGGCAACTCGATGGTCACAGGCTGTGGCGTGTTGTTTACGTCGGTGACATCCGGTTCGATGGTGCCACCGGCCAGCTCCACGAGCAGCTCGGCGGCTCGCTGAGCCGCGATCGGTGCCATCGCCGGATCAACGCCGCGCTCGTTCCGCTTCGATGCCTCCGAGGGCAGCTTGTGCCTGCGGCGGGTCCGCCCCATTGACACCGGATCAAAGTGCGCGGCCTCGATCAATACTTCGGTTGTGTTCTCGGTAACCTCGGTGTCCAGCCCGCCCATGACACCGGCGAGGCCGATCGGTCCTGAGGCATCCGTGATCAGCAGGTCCTCGGTGTGGAGTTTGCGTTCCTTGCCGTCCAAGGTGGTCAGGGTTTCGCCTTCGTGCGCGCGCCGGACAACGATCTTCGTCGCCAATTTGGCGGCATCGTAGAAGTGTAGTGGCTGGCCAAGCTCCCACATCACGTAGTTGGAAATGTCCACCACCAAGGAGATGGACCGCATGCCCGCCAACCGCAGGCGCGAGGCCATCCACTGCGGGGTTGGTCGGGTTGGGTCAATGTTGGTCACCTTGCAGGCGACGAAGCGGTCGCAACCGTCGTTGCCCCGGATGGGGCGTTCATCGTCGAGTTCCACCGGGAAACCGTTGCTGGTTGCCGGCAACGGCTCGACCTGTGCGGCCGGGTCGGTGAACGACGTTCCCGTGGCAAGCGCGTACTCGCGGGCCACGCCGCGGATCGAAAACGCGTAACCCCGATCCGGCGTGATCGAGATTTCTGCGGCCTCGTCGTCAAGGCCGAAAACGGGAATCAGGTCCGTTCCGACCGGGAGATCCACACCCCACTCGGACAGGACGATGATGCCTTCGTGGTCGTCGCCGAGACCCAGCTCCTTTGCGGAGGCGATCATCCCGGCCGAGGTGTGACCGTATGTTTGGCGGACTCCGATGCGGAAGTCGCCGGGCAGGACGGCGCCGGGCAATGTTACGGGAACCTTGTCCCCTACCTTGAAGTTGTGGGCGCCGCAGATGATGCCTTGCACACCGTCCGGGCTGATCCCCTCGCCACTCAGCGCCTTGCCTTCCTCCGCAACGCGCACCTGACACCAGTTGATGAGCTTGCCGTTCTTTTGCGGCTCGGACTCGATCGAGAGCACCTCGCCGACCACGATCGGGCCGGAAATGTGATCGGAGGGACGATGAACGTCTTCTTCTTCCAGTCCTACTCGGACCAGATCGGCCATCACGTCTTCTGCGGTTGCATCCGCCGGGACCTCGGCGTACTCACGTAGCCATGACAAAGGAATACGCATGCTTAGATCTCCATCCCAAACTGGTTGCTGAAGCGGATATCGCCCTCGATGATGTCGTGCATATCGGGGACCTCGTTGCGGAACATCAGAGTCCGTTCGATTCCCATACCGAACGCAAAGCCGGTGTAAACTTCCGGGTCGATGCCGGCAGACCGCAGCACGTTCGGGTGCACCATGCCCGACCCGCCCCACTCGATCCACTGCGGGCCGCCCTTGGCGTGGGGGTGCCAGACGTCGAGTTCGGCGCTCGGTTCAGTGAACGGGAAGAAGGACGGGCGCAGGCGAATCTTGGCTTCTGGGCCGAACATCTGCCGCGCAAAATGCTCGAGCGTGCCGCGTAGATCCGCCATGGACAGGCCCTTGTCGATGGCCAGTCCTTCGAACTGGTGGAAAACTGGCGTGTGCGTCGCATCCAGCTCGTCGGTGCGGAATGTCCGGCCAGGGCAGAGCACGTAGAGTGGCAGCTCGCGTTCCAGCATGGACCGTACCTGCACCGGCGAGGTGTGGGTACGCATCACCAAGTGGGAATCTGCAGGCTCCACGAAGAAGGTGTCTTGCATTTCGCGTGCCGGGTGGTCGGGGTCAAAGTTCAGCGCATCGAAGTTGAACCATTCGGACTCCAGTTCCGGGCCCTCGGCGATCTCCCAACCCATTCCCACGAAAATGTCTGAAACCCGGTCTTGGGTTACCGACAGCGGGTGGCGCGCGCCCAAACGGCGTCGTCGCGGCGCGGCGGTGACATCCACGGTCTCTTCACGCAGGATACGCGCGGCGTTTTCCGCCTCGAGCACCTCGGTCCGGGCAGCCAACGCGGCGTTAACTCGGCCGCGGGCCTGCCCCATGTTTTTACCGGCTGTGGCCTTGTCTGCCTTGTCCAGCTTTCCGATCATCCGGTTGGCCAGCGTCAGCGGTGCTTTTTCTCCGGTGTGGGCGAGCCTTGCTGCCTTGAGTTCGTCAAGGTCGGTGGCAGCGTCAAAGGCGGCTATCGCGTCCTGAATGACTTGCGAAAGCGCGGCCTCATCCAGTGGTGAGGGCACGTCGGACATGCGGAATGCATCCTCTTCGTTTGCAGGGGAAATCGATCTCTCCCATCTTAGTGCAGCAGCCCGGGTTGAGGAGATTCGGCGGGACGCTGGCCCCTAATTGTGTCTTGGATGCCGCGAACGATCGGCAGATCGGCTGCGATCCATGGAAGCTGCATCGTTTGTGCTGCGAACGGGTCCACCCAGCGCAGCTCATCATGGTCTTCGAGTGGTTCGGGGTTTCCGGTTGTCACTTCGGCCAGCCACACCCGCATCTGCGCGGCGTTCTTCAGCGGCCAGCCGTATTCACCGGGTCCGATAATCTCAGCCCCCAACCGGATCTCGACGCCCAGTTCCTCTTGGATTTCTCGGTGCAGGGCTTGCTCACAGCTTTCACCCGGCTCGACCTTGCCGCCGGGGAACTCGTACATGCCGGCAAACTCGCTGGGCTGGGTACGCCTAGCTATCAGGAGTTGGGTTGGTCTCCGGAGGGAATCGACAATTGCGGCCCCGACAATTTTTTTGATCGCGCTCATTGCTGACCTTTCTTCGTTACCCCCTCGAGGATATCTGGGCGGTGTCGAATCATGGATTTCAGGCAAATTGGATTCGCTTTTCACCCTCGAGTTTCCCGTGGTTTTTCACAGGTCTCCGCAAAATTTTTCTGGATTTATTGTCGAGCACGGCCAATTCATATGAAAGCTTAGCTTTCGGGTGTACGATGAAAATTACCTGAGTGTTTAGGGACCCATCACTCCCACTAGGCACTCCGCACCAAGATGAATAGGAGGACACAATGGGTTTCATTGCATGGATTATTCTCGGCCTGATCGCTGGTGCGATCGCTAAAGCGATTGTTCCTGGCAACCAGGGCGGCTGGCTGGCCGCACTGATCATTGGTATTTTGGGCGCCCTGCTGGGTGGCTGGATTGCCTCCGCTATCTTCAACATCAACGTCAATGAAAGCTTCTTTGACCTACCAACCTGGATCTTTGCCATTCTCGGTGGTGTCATCGTGACGCTGATTTGGCAGTTCATTTCGGGGCGCCGTAACGCCTAAACCGGCGGCCACGGCCTTAACCGCTCTTCCCAGAGGAGGAAAAGCCCGAGTACTTCGCGTCTGCGAGGTGCTCGGGCTTTTTGTTTCCTCCGCTGCCGTGTGTGGGCTAACCAAGTAACAACAGCGATCCATATCGAGCTGCGGAGTCGATCCCGATTGCTACCGCGATCATGAACGCTACGAAGATTCCCCAGCCAAGCAGCGCCAGTCCATTGAGCGCGACACCAGTGATGGCTAGCGGCTTTCCCTCCGCTTCTCTCGACAAGCCGAGCAGACCAAAAATCAACCCGGCAATTTGCAGAAGCATGAGCCAACCAAGAAACATCGACACGACGCCAAGAACGAGCGAGGTAATGCTAAGACCTCTTCTCGGTGGTCGATCGTAGGGTGGCACCGCCGAAACAGTGTAGCCGACGGGTGCGGTGTATGGGTTCATGCCGGCTTGGTGTGGCACGCCTTTAGGGTCTTCTGGCAAATAGTCCGTCATGACAAGGGGTTTCTTACCTAGGTAGGTGGTGTGCCCGCGCGCTGGCATAAATACACAGAGTGGCCGCGGTTGCGACGTTGAGGGACTCGGCTTGGCCATAGAGTGGCACCGCCACGCGAGCATCGCAGAGCGCCAGTTCCTGTTCCGAAAGACCCTTGGCCTCGTTACCGAATAGCCACAGCGTCTTTTTTCTCAGGCTAAGCCCCTCTTCGTTTTCACCGTCGGCGGCGGATAACTGGTTGTGCAACTCGTCAAGGCTCGTGGCCCCGTAACCGTCCGCTGCGAGAATCTGCCAGCCTGCCTCCCGGAAGGTTTCTACCGCGACCTCCACGGATTGCCCTTGGTAGAGCGGCAGGTGGAAGATTGACCCTGCTGTTGATCGAACAACTTTCGGGTTGTGTAGATCCACGGAACCCTGCGCCAGCACCACCGCGCTGGCTCCCGCCGCATCCGCGACTCGGATGATCGTTCCCGCGTTACCCGGGTCCTGAATCCCGCACAGCAACGCCGCGTAGTTGCCTTCTGGTTCGATCTCGGCTTGTCGCCCCACCAGCGTGCACACGGCAACGAGTCCTTGCGGTGTCTGCGCATCGCACATCGCGGCGATGACCTCGGGGCTTGCGCTTCGCAGAAACACCTTGGACTCGTCCAAGGCAGCGATTCTCTCCGCGATGTCAGGGTGCCGGGACAGGATGTCTGGATGATAGTAGAGCTCTTTAACGAGGTCAGGGTTCGTGTCGGCATTCGCCAGCGCTTCCCGGACTCCTTGAGGTCCCTCGACCCGGAACAGCCCCGTTTTTAAACGCGAAGAACGCCCCGTCAGTCGAGCGACGTTACGCACCCGGTCTGCCCGGGCGTTTGTCATCTCGAATGTGGGGCGTTCTGCGTAGGATTTCATAATCCCGAAGATACCATCACAAGTTCGTTGGCGAGCTTCTTAGCCTTCAAACTTCTGGCGTGCTTCGCCACCGGCCGGCTCAAAGCCCGCCTTCTTGGCTGCTGCCACCGAATTGAACCAGTATTCGGCTTCGGTCTGCTCGTACCAGGTCGAGCCCGGCACGTGGTACTTCTTGGAAGCGGCGTTGCCTTTGATTACGAAGCCCTCAGGTGCTTCGTTACCGTCGGCCTTGACGGCGCCGTCGATATCGACAACAGCGTCAGCGGTCTCTTCCGTGGTTTTGGTCGCGGAGCTGGCGCCAGCTGCAGGTGCTGCGGCTGGCTTATTTGCTTTTGGGGCTTCAGCTGCCTTTGGGGCGTTCACATCGGCCGGCAAAGCGTTCTTCGCCACGCCAACGAGGGTGGTGAAGGTCGCGGCATCCGAGACGGCGATCTCAGCCAGCATGCGCCGGTCGACCTGGACTTCAGCGAGCTTCAGACCCTGCATGAAGCGGTTGTAGGTCATGCCGTTAGCGCGGGCAGCCGCGTTGATGCGCTGGATCCAGAGACGACGGAAGTCGCCCTTGCGCTTCTTGCGGTGCTGGTAGTTGTACACGAATGAGTGCAGCAACTGCTCTTTTGCCTTGCGGTACAGGCGGGACCGCTGACCGCGGTAACCGGATGCACGATCCAAAACTGTACGGCGTTTCTTCTGGGCATTAACAGCCCGTTTCACACGTGCCACGTGCGTACTCCTCTAGATATGTAAGTTGGAAAAATTCGTGTTAGCTCAGGCCCAGCATGCGCTTGACAACCTTGACCTTGCCAGCGGAAAGCAAGGTGTTTGGCTTCAAGCGACGAGTACGACGGCTCGGCTTGTGCTCGAGGTAGTGACGGCGGTTGGCGCGCTGGTGGCTGATTTTGCCGGATCCAGTAACGCGGAAACGCTTCTTGGCGCCACTGTGGGTCTTCATTTTTGGCATGATGCCATTTCTCCTTTTGAACAATTAACCGGCAGGACCGGCGTGGGCTGCTTAGTTGCGTGGCCCTGGCTTGGGTGCCTGCGGGGTCGGCTTGGCAGCGGTTTGTTCCGCTGCTGAGCTTTCAGCCGCCATTTTCTTCAACTCTTCAGGCATCGCTGCACCGAGTTTCTGGCCTTCAGTTTCCTGAGGCGCAGAGGTGTCACGTTTGTCCTGACGTTGCTGACGGCGAGTACTAGTCCGCTCTTTCGCCTTGTCTTGGCTCTTTCGGGCTTCTGCTCTCGCTTCGGCCTTGGTTCGGGTGGGACCCAGAACCATCACCATGTTTCGACCATCAATACGCGGGTTCGATTCGATGGTTCCGACATCGCTCAGGTCTTCGGCGAACTTCTCAAGCAAGCGGATTCCCATCTCTGGGCGCTGTTGCTCACGTCCACGGAACTGGATCATTGCTTTCACCTTGTCACCCGCCGATAGGAACCGACGCGCGTGCGACACCTTGGTCTCGTAGTCGTGGGTGTCGATTTTCAGGCGGAAGCGAACTTCCTTGAGAACCGTGTTGGTTTGCTTTCGGCGTGTTTCACGAGCCTTAACAGCAGCTTCGTACTTCCACTTACCAAAGTCCATGAGCTTACATACTGGCGGCTTTGCGTTGGCGGCAACCTCCACCAGATCCAAGTCCGCTTCGGTCGCCAAGCGGAGTGCATCGTCAATCTTGACAACTCCGACCTGTTCCCCGTTGGGGCCTACAAGGCGAACTTCTGGGACTCGGATGCGATCATTGATTCTTGGCTCAGTGCTAATTAGAAACTCCTGTTTTCGGTCTGATTCCACCCCTTGTGTTTCAAGGACTGGCGTGGCCGGAAGCGGGAAAGCAAAAGGCCCTCCGTTTCCGGAAGGCCTCACACATGAAAATGCGCACTGATCTTCAGCAGAACTTCAGCACGCATGTCTGTAAATACCCGGCAACTCGGGAAGCAACTGCTTCTTATGTACCTTGCTAACGCGGGTGGGAGTAAGGCCTCCACTTGAAAGTTCGTCTATTAGTATACACGATCCCAAGAGTTTCTTTTTTTCCCGACACTTGTGGGAATCTAATCGTCATGAACAACTTTGATCAAGAACAAATCAACGAGGCTGTCCAGGAACAGGTGCGCGACATCGCTGAAGTGCCTGCCGTCGAGGTCATCACGACCACGGCGGTGCATCTGATGAGCGCCGCAGCAGTGAAATGTGGCCTAGCTGAGGGCGAAGAGGCCGAACAGCTCAAGGACTTGGACGAGGCTCGCAAACTTATTATCGCGCTGGCCGGTCTCGTCACCGCAGCCGCACCGGAAGTCGGCTCCCAACACGCAGGCCCGCTGCGTGATGGCCTACGACAGCTTCAACTGGCCTTCCGCGAGGCAAGCATCATCCCGGATGCCCCTGGGCAAGGACCCGGCGAGAAGTTCACCGGACCAGTCAACTAGGCAGACATTCGGGAGTGCGGACCATCTTTTCCAAGGAACCGGGCCGCTGATTGGCTGAACAGGCAGGCGATCACCACGGCGCCGGAGGCCAACATGGCAGCACCCAGCGTGATCGCCAATGGGTTACCAGAACCAAAGAAGCTGAAGGCCAAAACGACCACGAGCAATTCAGTTGCCACCGCAGCGGAACGGGTCCACCCCCTACCGCGGAACATGGCAAACGCCACCAGCAAGTAAAGCCCTGCAAACACGAGGTAGATCGCCAGCATGGCGACCTGCACGCTGATCGGTAACTGCGCCTGCCCGTGGGCGAAGAACTGGAAGGCGGTCCAGAGTGTGAGTCCCAAGACCCCCAGCCCTTGCAGCCCCACGAGTGCGGCAGCTAGCGTGATGGTTAGGGGTCGCGGTCCCATAAGTGGTTCTCCTTGGCGGGGCTGTCAAACGTTGAAAAGGTCCAGCGAACATCATACCCAGCCCGCCGGCTGTGACTAATCGCTCACTGCTCTAGTGGCATTGCATGACCGAAAAGTCTTGTATGTCCGAACAGAACGTGAAAACCTTGTTTCAGTACATCGACGGGGCATCAAATGAATGCCCCTTACTTGTGAGTAAAGTTTTCTGGGTGAAGGACCGTGATCCGGTCCGTTACTTGTATTGCCCCAAAAGGAGTTAGTGATTGCATGGATTGGCGTAGCCGCGCTGCCTGCCTCGACAAAGATCCGGAGCTGTTCTTTCCAGTCGGAAACACTGGTCCGGCCCTGCTTCAAATCGAAGAGGCAAAAAACGTCTGCCGCAGCTGCGAGGTCATGGAAACCTGCTTGAAGTGGGCGATTGAATCTGGCCAAGACGCTGGTGTTTGGGGTGGCATGAGCGAGGACGAGCGACGCGCACTCAAACGTCGTGCCGCTCGCGCCCGCCGCGCAAAATAAACAGTCCAAGCTGTCACGGTTGCAGCCGAAGGCACAGCTTGAGCACCCCGATGGGACCCTGCAAGATATGCAGGGTCCCATTTGTGTTTGTGTCGCCTGACACTGGACTCAGCGCACGGAACGGCCTTTGACCGGGACAGTCACGATGACCTCTGTGCCACCGCCGTCGCGGTTTCGCCACGAGATCTGCCCGGCCAATTCGCTTTGCACGAGAGTTCTGACAATCTGCAGGCCCAAACCGGCGTGATCCTCGAAGTTCTCTGGCAGACCGACACCGTCGTCGCTGACCAAAACTTCCAGCGTGGGCCCATCCTCACCCCGATGGTGCGAGGCCCGAAGCAACACCGTCCCATTTCTGTCCTTGAGTCCGTGTTCGACTGCGTTTGCGGCGAGTTCCGTGATGACCAGCGCCAACGGCGTGGCCTTTTCGCTGTCGAGATGGCCGAATTGTCCGGCCTTGAGGGCGCGAACTTTCTGCCCTTTACTCGCCACCTCGACGGCCATCCGAAACTGTCGGGTCATCAGCTCATCAAAATCAACTGTCTGCCTCAGACCCTGGGACAGGCTGTGGTGCACTTGAGCGATCGTTTCCACCCGGCGCATGGCTTCCTCGAGTCCCTTTCGCGCCTCTTCCGAGTTCATGCGTCGCGACTGCATACGCAGCAGTGCCGCAACCGTCTGAAGATTGTTCTTGACCCGGTGATGGATCTCCCGAATTGTTGCATCCTTGGACACCAGCTGCAGCTCTCGGCGACGCAGTTCGCTGATGTCCCGCACCAGCACGATGGCGCCGAGTCGTTTGTCATCGTTCCACAGCGGCATCGACCGAACCATCAAGGTCACGCCCCGATGTTCAATTTCAATCCTGTCCGCGATCGTCCCGGCGAGCACATGAGATTCCAGCCCGACCGAAGGCAGTTGGCCGCCACGCAACTTGGTAAAAACATCAACGAGTTTGCGCCCATCAAGCGCGTTGTTCTCTCCGATGCGGCGAAAAGCCGACACACCGTTCGGTGATGCGTAATCAATGTCACCGGCAACATTCAGTCGAACGAGGCCGTCGCCAACGCGCGGCTGCATTCTCGTGTCGGCGCTTTGCGGGTGCTCTGTTGGCCACAAGCCCTGCGCCGTCATGAGTAGCAAGTCCGTGGCCGTTTGTCGGTAGATCATTTCCAATTTGGACGGCAGCCGATTGCCGGCAAGGTCAAGATGCATGGTCAGCACACCGAAGCAGACGCCCTCATGCATGATGGGCACCGCTTCAACTTGGATTCCGTTGCCCGGCTCGACCCGTTGAAAGGTCCGGTGACTCTTGTGATTGTTCCAGCTGGAAGCGATCAGGTTCAGGACGGTCCGGTCGAAGTCCTCCCGGCTGGGCATCTGAAGGAACAGCGATTGCGTGGTGGAGGGCCGGGCCTGCGCGATGGGAACCAGCACGCCGGCTTCACCATCGGTCAGGCCTCGCTGGTCTGGTGCCCAGAGCAAGAGGTCACCAAAAGCGAGGTCGGCGACGAGTTGCCAATCAGCCAAGACCAGTTCCAGCCACTCACGCTGCCGAACGGGCAAGGCTGCGAGGATCTCATCCGGTTCGGGAAATGACATCGAGATCTTCTCTTTCGACGAAGTTGCCTCCATCGTCTCACGAATTGGGCTAGTGCTTTGCTCGCCGTCCTCGCGGCTTTCCCCGCCGCCGTTCGTGCCGTTGCCCCACCTTTGGTGTTGCTTTTATCCACTGCCGGAAAACGCGCTTTCGAGGTTGGACCGGCAGTTCCAGAAGCGCCTGCAGGGCTAGGCGCAGCGGCTCCTCGCTGGCGGCTTCCGCAAGCGTCTGGCCGGAGAGTAAGGCTTGGGCCAGCGCGCGGTCTGCCGCGGGCAATAATTCGAGTTGTTCTTCACTGGCCGGGCTGAATCTTGACCAGCTATAGCGCAGCTGCTGCTCGGCCTGGCCGCCGATGGTTTGCTCATCGACCTTGTTGATGACGTATCGAACCCGGCTCTGCTCGCCGACGACCTCCAACAAGTCAGGAATAAGCCGTAACAAACGTGGCATCCGGACCACGTCAGCAGCACCCACGGCGAAGACGACGTCCGCTTCTTGAAGTGCCATGAGCGTGGCTGCATTCCGTTGTGGGACCATCACGTCGAAGCTGAGTTCTTCATCTTGGTCGAGGGGACCCGCCACATCAAAGATGACCACCTCGTACTGCTTGCGTGCCAGCTCCAACACGTGCTCCAGCGCGGGGCGTCGCAACTCCGGCCAGCGCGTCGGGTTCGGGATTCCGGTCAACACAGCAAACTCCGATGGACCGATGCGCACCGTGTCCAGCCCCTTGGACATCGTTTCTGCTGTGAGCGTGCCAAGCTCCGCTAGCCGGCATAGCTGTGACAGCCCCGAACTCTCCTCGAGCAAACCCAACACGGCGCTGACACTCGCTGCGTGCGTGTCCGCGTCGATGAGAAGTGTTTCTTTCCCCGCTAGCGCGAACTCCGCGGCGGCGTTGACGGCCAACGTTGTTGTACCGGGCGCGCCAGTCGGTCCCCAAAAGGTAAGCACACGACACTCGTGCCGTTGCTCTTCGGCCGACAGGTCGGAGCCGACCGTCTCCTCCACCGGAGGGAGCTGCTGGAGGAAGTCTCCCGGTTCGATTCGTGCTAGATCCGTGTCCAGATCACCGCGTGGGGCAAAGCGAGTGGTCCGCGCGCTCTGCAAGATGAGTTCGGCGAGTTGGGACGGGTCCTGTTCCACCGCAGCGACCTCGGCGCCCAAAAAGAAGCACCGTTCCCTCTCGCTCGCCACATCGGTCAGTATCAGCACCGCCACTCGATGCTCGTGAAAGCGCTGCATCAAAGACAAGGTGACATGCTCTGTTTGCTCCACGATGACGGCGCCGTCGATGCTCCCGCTGGCGGCGAGCGCCGCCAGCTCCGACACGTCATGGCATGCCTGCATCACGGTGATTTCGCCGTGCATTTGTTCCAGTCCGGCGACGAGCGCATCCACGTTCTGGCCGGCAAGACCAACTTGGTGCTGCCGCATCAGGACCTACCTCTCCGTGGTGCGTCCCACCAAATAGATCTGTGATTGGGTCGACTGTGCCTTCAGCACCTGCTGGACACGCGCCGAGTCGAGCCAGATCCGAGCCTTCGTTCGTTGAGCACTGGCCCACGCCGTCTGATCGTCAGTGATCTCGGCCAACACGGCTCGGTCCACGATGAGCTCAGGATCAGCGTACTCCTGTGGCCCCGTCCGTTGCGCTACCCAAACTTCGATTTCGTCTCCAGAGGAGAGACCGCTGGCGTTTTCGGTCGGCAGAGACAACAGCAGTGACTGCTCCCCCGCGGGCGGCGCGTGGTCGAGGGCGTTCTTTGCGATAAGCTCATCGGTCTTCATGGAGCGAAGTGCCACCATGGGTGTTGGCAATTCGTCTTGGGAAAGCCAGTAGTGCTCCTCCGCTTCACCCAGATTGACCTGGACGACTTTCAGCTCCGCTTCGCTCAGCTGCTGACCGTAGGCTAGGTCTACCCGCGCCGCGTAGACGCCGACTGTCCGATCCATCTGTGCCAGCAGCAGCATCACCCCGGCTACCGAGGCGAGGACGAGCAGCACCCCGCTTAACAGGCGCGGGTCTCGCCATGAGGGTTTTCGCAAACGGGGCGATCCTTGGACTCGCCCCTGTGGTACGCGTGATTGCCGTCGGTTCATTTTCGTTCAACTTCGACTCAATAGTTGTGACTTGAGACATACCATAACCAGCAAGTGTTGCATTATGCATCGTGGTTACGCGCTTGTGGACGAATACGGTCTCTTCTGTGGAAGTGGCTCACCCAGCAAGCCCTAATGTGGAAGAATGCTCTGTAACGACACCAAACACGCACAAACGATACAGACAGGACCGGCGAGCCGTGCCACGCTTTTATACCCTTGCTGACATTGCCGAGCAGTTGCAGATCAGCAGCCATCAGGCCTACGCACTGGTCCGAAGCGGTGAGCTAGAAGCGTTTCAGATTGGTGGGCGCGGCCAATGGCGGGTTGAAGAGACCCGTTTTCTTGACTTCATTGAGCGCAAGCACCGTGAGCAAGCTGAACTGCTGGCGAAAGAGCGTCAGCAGCAAGACAGTTAACGCCAAGCGTAGACAGCAGCCATTTGTTCGATCGGCAACCACACCACTGTGCTGATCGTCTTTCGACGGCGAAACTCGTCAGCTGCGTGTTGCACCAGTTCGCAATGGTCCATGCCAACCTGATCGATCGTGCCGCCAAAGCTTGCGCGGCCGGCTGACATTTCGACTTCGACCCGCATGCGTTGTCGGGCGAGTTCACGCAAGACGGAGCGAAATCCGACGGCGAGGACACGCGTGTCAACAGCGCGTCGCTCAGCCTGCGCAAGGTCCGGCTCGATTGCGATCACATGGCGAAGCGGAAGCACCACTTCCCTACCTGCTTCACGGCCGGAGAGCCACTCTTTACCGACGGCCGCCAGGCTCAACCGCAGCAATGCTTCTCGACCACTGATCTTCACCCCGATGTCTTGCCCAAGACGACGCAACAAGCGTTCCTGCAACGTTTCCTCGCTCGCCAACAAGCGAGTCATTTCAGCTATGCTGTCTTCCTGCGCGCGCAGCGCTTCGGCGGCCTCTTGAGCTTCGATATTGGCAAAAAGTCGTTCCCAACGCATGTGTAACGATAGGCCGATTATCCACATTCTTTCCACTAACTCTGGACGAGACTAACTAAATAAGACTAAATTAGCTCAAACAACACCAAACAGGATCTTTCGAGATTGTCCGAGGTTCAAAATGGGATTCGCAGCAGCCGATTGTCGGGCTCTTCTTCTCTGGTCGGCTGCCGGTGGCTGTTTTCTCTGGCTGGGGTTCAGGTTCGCTGATTCCTATTCGTCGAACCTTGCTGCGGATGCCCAACTGTTCTATTTGTTCGGGGTTGCGCTGGGCCTCTTTGGTGTCTGCGTCTTCGGGTGGTTGACTCTGTCGGTGCTCTTCGCTGTGGCAGCGAGATGCTTCGAGGCATTCGGCCGGC
>CAYZBX010000015.1:219-22879 GCA_964476735.1 uncultured Micrococcaceae bacterium | reverse complement strand
GCATCAGGTAGCGCAGCAGCTTGAATTCGGTGGGGGAGAGCTCGATCAGCTCGCCGTTGCGGCGAACCTCGTGCGCGTCATCGTCCAGTTCTAGGTCATCCACCCGGATCAGTGCCTCATCCTCGAAGTCCTGGGTCTGGGTGCGGCGGAGCACGGCCCGGATGCGGGCGACGACCTCGTCCAAGGAGAACGGCTTGGTTACGTAATCGTCTCCGCCGACGGTCAGCCCGGTGACCTTGTCCGCGGTGTCGTCCCGCGCTGTGAGGAACAGTACCGGGAAGTGCGTGCCCGCGTCGCGCAGCCGGCGGGTCACGGTGAAGCCGTCCCTGTCCGGCAGCATGACGTCCAGCACGGCAAGATCCGGCTGGCTCTCCTCGGCCGCGGCGAGGGCCTCCCGGCCGTTGGCGGCAGCGACTACCTCGAAGCCGGCAAAGCGCAGCGAGGTGGATAACAGCTCGCGGATATTGGGTTCATCGTCAACGACTAGCAGTTTTGCTTCAGGGGTATTACTCATCACGGGCCCTATTCTCTGCGCTTAAGCTGGTGGTTTCCTGAATGTCTACTGGTCGATGCGGGCGTGTTTGCGGTTAGCTGAGCCGCCGTCGTTGGATCGAGGAGATGATCAAGGCCAAGATCATCAGGCCGAAGCCGAGCGGGAGCCCGAACAGCCCGGCGGCGTAGAAGCCGCTCCAGACCTCGGTTTCTATGAAGTAACCGACCAAGATGATCACCAAGGCGATGAAGCAAACAATGGTGACGAGGGTGGCGACCCAAGTCAGGGTGCGTAGCCAGCCGGGTACGCTGTAGTGCGCGGCAGGGGAATCGTTGGACATGCCCTCCAGTCTAGAACTTTCCTTGCTGCCCTTAGCGCAAACGGGCCATGGCATCGCTCACCCCGGGGTAAACTAGGGGCAAGATTTTGCTGAGAAATACGAGGTAAGACAAAGTGCCAGTGGGTCGTGTGAAGTGGTTTGACCCCGATAAGGGGTTTGGCTTCTTGGTCAGTGACGAGGGACAGGAAGTGTTCCTGCCCGTGCGTGCGCTGCCGGAGGGAGTCAAGGAGGTCAAGGCCGGGACCAGGATGGAGTTCGGCGTGCTGGATGGCCGCCGCGGCCTGCAGGCCCTCGGCGCCACCATCATCGAGGACGCACCCTCCGTGACCAAGGCCCAGCGGATGCCGGCACGGGACATGGCCGTGGTGGTCGAGGACCTGATCAAGCTGCTGGACAACACCTCCAACGGGCTGCGTCGAGGACGCTACCCGCAGGGCTCGCAGGCCAAGAAGATTGCCCAGGTATTGCGACGGGTTGCCGATGACATCGACGCCTAACCCCGCGGCCGCGCCGCGCCGCCGCCGTCCCAAGCTCGATCCGCAGCTGGCCGCCGAGGTGGACACCGCACGTGCCGCGCTCGCGGACATCGCGGACGAGGACCAGATCGGCGAACACGTCGGTGCCACCGCCGATGACGACCGCTTGGTCACACACCGTTTTGTCTGCCTGCTGCCCGGCTACAAGGGTTGGCACTGGTTCAGCACGGTGGCCCGGGCCTCCCGCAGCAAGACCGTGACCGTGTGCGAGCTCGGCTTGGTCTCCGGTGAGGAGTCCCTGTTGTCGCCGCCGTGGGTCCCGTGGGCAGAACGCGTCAAGCCCGAGGAGCGGGCCGAGGAGGAGGCCGCCAAGCAGCAGGCCGAATCAGAAAGCGGCACTTCCGAGCAGGCAGCGGACGACACCCCAGGCTCGTCAGCCTAAGAGGCGCAAGGTGATGCGCGTAGCCGCTTCAGGACATGAAAGAGCGAGGGGCAGTTTCCATGGTGGAAACCGCCCCTCGCTCTTTGCCGTCGCGTGGTCTGCGGTGATTAGCCGCGCAGTTTCTCCACAACGAAGTCGATGCACTTGGTCAGCGCGGTGACATCGTCCGGTTCGATCGCGGTGAAGGTCGCGATGCGCAGCTGGTTGCGGCCCAGCTTGCGGTACGGCTCTACGTCCACCACGCCGTTGGCGCGCAGGGTCTTGGCCACTTGGGCGGCGTCGATGGAGTCGTCGAAGTCGATGGTGCAGATGACGGGGGAGCGCTCGTCTTCCTTGGCCACGTAAGGGGTGGCGTAGTCTGTGCCCGCAGCCCAGGAGTAGACCCGGGACGAGGAATCAGCCGTGCGTGCGGCGGCCCAAGCCATGCCGCCGTTTTCGTTCAGCCACTGCAGCTGCGCGTCCAGCGTGACGAGGGTTGCCAGCGCCGGGGTGTTGTAGGTCTGATTCTTGCGCGAGTTGTCGACCGCGGTCTGCAGGTTCAGGAAGTCCGGGATCCAGCGGTCGGAAGCGTTAAGCTTGGCGACGCGCTCCAAGGCGGCGGGGGAGAACATGCCCAACCAGAGGCCGCCATCGGAGGCGAAGTTCTTTTGCGGCGCAAAGTAGTAGACATCGGTCTGGGTCAGGTCGACATTCATGCCGCCTGCGGCGGAGGTCGCATCGATCAGCACCAAGGCGTCGTCGTTGGCGCCCGCGACGCGCTCGACCGGCGCGATCACACCGGTGGAGGTTTCGTTCTGTGGCCACGCGTAGACGTCGACATCTGCTTCGGCGTGCGGTTCCGGACGGGTCCCGTAATCCGAGGAGACGATGGTGGACTCGCCAAGGAAGGGCGCGTTGTTCGTCGCCTTGGCGAACTTCGAACCGAATTCACCGAAGGATAGGTGCTGTGCGCGGTTTTCCACCAGGCCAAACGTGGCTGCATCCCAGAAACAGGTGGAGCCGCCAACGCCCAAGATGACTTCGTACCCTTCTGGGGCGTTAAAGAAACGGGTCAGACCCTCGCGGACCGACCCGACGAGGTTCTTCACCGGGGCCTGCCGGTGCGAGGTGCCCAAGAGCTTCAATCCGGCGTCCGATACCGCCTGGACTTGAGCCTGACGGACTTTGGATGGTCCGGCTCCGAAACGACCGTCCTGCGGCAGCAGTTCTTCGTCGATACGGATTTGCGCTTCGGTCATTACTTCTCCTCAAGAGTTTTTCAGGCACTTCCCATTCGATGGGCCGGACAGGCAGCTGCGGCCGTGACATGGGCACGGTGTTAATTGTGCCCTAGATTTCCGGCTGCATCGTCGCGCTTGCCCCGATAACAAGGAATATGACGCCCTAGCCCGTGGGATAACAAGGGTAAGATCTCTGTCAGGAGCAATAACGGAGGCGTAGATGACTGATCTCATCGATACAACGGAGATGTATCTCCGAACGGTACTGGAGCTGGAAGAAGAAGGTATCGTGCCCTTGCGCGCCCGTATCGCTGAGCGTCTGGGCCACTCCGGCCCCACCGTCTCCCAGACCGTCGCCCGCATGGAACGCGACGGACTGCTGGTCGTGTCGCCGGATCGCCAACTCGAACTGACTCGCGACGGCCGCGATCTCGCCACCCGCGTCATGCGCAAGCACCGGTTGGCCGAACTCTTGTTGTCGGAAATCATCGGCCTAGAGTGGTCCCAAGTGCACGAGGAAGCGTGCCGTTGGGAACACGTCATGAGCGAAGCCGTAGAGAAGCGGCTTTTCGAACTCCTGAACCAGCCCAAGAAGTCGCCGTATGGGAACCCGATCCCGGGCCTCGACGCGTTCGGCGGGGAGAAGGCAGAAACCGGCGTGGGCGAACTCCAATCCATGGTTGACGCGGCAGCCAACCACGGCGACGCCTCCGTCCGGTTCTGGATCAAGCGTCTGGCCGAAACTGTGCAAACCGATCCGGAGCTGCTGGCTCAGCTCAAAGAAGGCAAGATTCTGCCAGGCGAACACGTCACCATCACCCAGGTGGGGGAGTACATCGCCGTTGAGGTCGATGGGGTCACAGGAATTCTGGAAATTCCCTCAGAAGTTGCCCAACATATTTTCGGCTGTGAGCCAAAGAAGTAGCCTGCAACCCCTCGGTTTCTCCACAAACGCGGGAAAACAGCAGTTATCCACAGAGTTTATAACGGAATTGTTATTTTTGGGGCGCTTCAGCTAAGATTTTGAACATCGACGTTACAGATACGTTATTTTTGAATCGTAGTTCTCCCCTGTATCTGGCGTCAGCATCTGAACTCCTTCCGAAAGGTTGACTGGCCCCATGCCTGTGCGTGCTCAGCGCCGCTCGCTCCCGCGCGTATCCGTTGCCGGATTCGATTACGGTGGCGTCTACGTCTTGCCATTGGCGGAGGTACCTGCCCCGAAGAGCGAACAACCCGCTAGCCCAGCGGTGGCGGCCGCCACGGTCGTCGAACTCGATGCTTTCCGTCGAGCTAGCCGCCGCAACACCGCCGCGGCCGAGCCTGACTTTGATTCCATCGTCGGTTTGCGCGATCGCAAGCGGAGCGGCAACGTTCTTGCCAGCGCTATCCAGTCGAGCGCGGCGCAGCGGGTTGCTGCGGTCGCCGCCGCAGCGGGCCTCCTGTTCGCGGCAGCAAACCCAGGCCAGACCGAGGAGGCCCTCGAGGCCAGTGCCGGTAAAGACGCGGACAAGAACAACATGGCCGACGCCCGGGTATCCGCATCGGTGGGTGAGCGCATCGTGGTTCCGAAGGAAGCTGGCGCCCAGATGGAGCGGGTGTCCTACACGAAGTCCGAGAACAAGGACGATGCGCTGGATCGGCTCATGGTCGCCGCCGCTTCGGGCGAGGCCTCGGTCGAAAGCAGCCAGGGTGCACTGTCGCACCCGGTCGACAACGTGCGCATCACGTCCCGTTTCGGGATGCGCCCCGACCCGTGGGGTAGCGGCGCCATGGTCACACACATCGGTCAAGACTACGGGTACCAGTGCGGCACGCCGGTCCACGCGGCTGCCTCCGGCGTCGTGACGCAAGCCGAATGGGCAGGCCACTCGGGCAATCGGGTCAGCGTTGACCACGGCAACGGTCTCGTCACTACCTACAACCACAACACCACGTTGAAGGTGAAGGTCGGCGACAAGGTTAACCGCGGCGACCTAGTCGCGCTGGGCGGCTCCACCGGTAACTCCACCGGCTGCCACCTGCACTTCGAAGTCATCGTTGACGGGACCCCGGTCGATCCGCGCGATTGGCTGCCGGCCGAGTAGATCCCGTCTAATTGCATTCAAAAAACGCCACCGTGACCCCACAAATTGTGCGCAAGGTCACGGTGGCGTTATCTTTTTGTCTGCGACCAGCTCGATTTCGGCGGCTGAAGCTGAGAAAAGTCTGAAAATTTGCCCTTTTTTCGGCTTGACCTGTGGATAACCGCCCAAATATAACGTCAATAACGTATTGATAACAGGCTTTCTTCCCCGTAAACACGGGGAAGAAGAGCGAAAATAACCGATCTCGTTATCTGAATGTGACAATACCGTGACCTTCCGCTAGTGTTGTTCAAGTGCTCCCGGGAGACCGAGAGCGACCCACCTCCTAGTTGAGAGCCGAACCTTGCCGGCAACTAGATGAGGAACCCGTTCGCAAAGTTGGACGGCAGGGACATAACTGAATGGCAAATCCAAACCGCCACTCATGCATGTAGGCGATACGAAAGGTAAAAACTTCAAGTGACAAAGATCGACGCAGCCGCACGCCACCGCGCGACTCCTGTACGCAGCAATCCGCTCCAGGGGATCTCGAAGGCCGTAAGCGCTAACGCTGGTACGGTCGGCCGTCAGGCGGCTGTTCTGGCTGCCGCTTCCGGCCTAGTTCTCACCTTCGGTGTGCCAGCTCAGGGCGCTCCCGCTCAGGACGCATCTCGTGAGGCTCTGACTGTTGACAAGCCGACCACCATTTCTCTTGACCGGGTGTCCGGCAGCAAGCCAATCAAGATCACCGCTTCCGCCAAGAAGAACAAGGTCAAGCGGGATCAGGTTTCCACCACTTCCACTCCAGCTCCAGAGCCTGAGCCAGTCGTCGAAGAAGAACCAGCTCAGCCGCAGACCCCGGCTCCTGCGCAGAACACTCAGCAGCAGGCTCCAGCCGCTCAGCAGAACACGAACAACACCCAGCAGGCCAGCAACAACCAGCAGAACGCTCAGGTTGCCGCCGCCGCTGCGCCAAAGCCTAAGGCCGCTCCAGCCGCCCCGGCTAACGCAAACGGCTTGGTCGCCGCAGCCTACCGCGGTGTGGGTTCCCCATACGTCCTCGGCGGCGGTTCCCCGTCCGGTTGGGATTGCTCCGGATTCACCGCTTGGGTCTACGCCCAGAACGGTATCTCCATCCCACGCACCACCTGGGGCATCATGTCCTCCAGCAAGTTCCAGCGTGTCTCCTCCCCAGCTCCGGGTGACCTGGTCATCCAGAACGGCGGCGGCCACGTGGTGATCTACATCGGTGGCGGCAAGGCCATCGGCGCACAGAACCCGTCCGTTGGCACCATCGTTCAGAGCGTCAACCGTAACCCGATCTCCGGTTACTACCGCTACGTAGGCTAACGCCCGCTCGAGCGCCACAGTTTTTGGGCCCGTTCATCTTCGCGATGAGCGGGCCCAAGTCCATTTAACCCACCGGTTGCCTGCTGCTCATCCCACGGTGCCAACCTGAGAAGGTCCTAAAAACCCTAGCCAAAGCTCGATGTGACGTGTTACACGTATAAATGGAGTTTTTGAAGAGGAAGTGGTCGACGATGAGAACCCTCGTGCTCAACGCAGGTTACGAGCCGCTCGCTGTGGTGAGCTACCGTCGCGCGCTGGTCCTCGTGCTAAACCAGAAGGCCACCGTCCTGTCCGAGACCGACGACGTCATCCGCACCGTCTCCGACTCCTATCAGCGGCCCGCGGTGATCATCCTTAACCGGTATATCCGGCCGCCGGCCCCACGGGTGCGCACCGCCAGCCGGATCGGAGTGCTCCGACGGGATAAATACGAGTGCGCCTATTGCGGCAAGCAGGCCGAGACCATCGATCACGTTGTACCCCGCTCCAAGGGCGGCCCCTCGGATTGGTACAACCTTGTTGCCTGCTGCGTGCACTGCAACCACCGCAAGGGCGACAAATCACTGAACCAGCTCGGCTGGACGCTGCCGTTCACCCCGTCCGTTCCCGTCCATTCGCACCGCTGGCTGAAGGACTTCGATCGTCCAGCCGTGGAATGGCAGCCTTACCTCGGTTACTGGGAGAAAACGCGCTAGTCTGCTAGATATGACCTATTTGGCGATCATTCTTTCCGGCGGCCGCGGCAGCCGCCTCGGGCACCGGCGCAAAGACCACATCAGCGTCGGGGGTCGGACCTTAGCCCAAGCGGCGGTCGACGCCACCGACGATGCGGCGGGACGCGTCTTGGTGGGACCACCCACGGAGTTGATGACCCGTGCTGGCGCGGCCCCGATCCAGCACGTCTGGGAGCGACCCCAATACGCTGGCCCGGCCGCGGGCGTGGCCGCCGGCTGGGACGTGCTCACCGCCGGACAGGATCTCACCAGCAGCCCGCTCGGGCACGCGTCCGTGCCGGCCGATGAATTGCCGGTGCTGATCCTCGGGGTGGACCTGCCGAAACTGGAGCGCCTCGTGCCGGAGCTGCTGGTGGCCTGGCAGCAGCGAGCCGGGCAGACCAAACTCATCCTGCCCAAGGACGAAACCGGCAAGGAACAGCGGCTTGCCGTCGCGATCAGCGCGGCGGCGCTTGCCGAAGTGCTGCAGCAGCGCCCGTTCGCCAGCCTCGTCGACGCGCCCATGAAGGCGCTCTTCGAGGAGATCGGTGCTGACGCCATCGAACACCCGACGCTCGACCCGGAGCTGCTCGCGGACATCGACACCCCAGCCGATGCCCGCACGGCGCGCGCGGTCCTTCCGCAGCAGACCGACCGGCCCCAATAGCACGGCGATAGGATGAAGGCCATGAGCTATCCCAAAGAACTCGACCAGTGGGCTGCGAGCCTGCTTGCGGCACTGGAAATCCCGGAAACCGAGGTCAATATTGACAAGGTGCTGGAGATGTCTGCCGATGTGGCACACGGTATCGTTCGACCGGCGGCACCGCTGACCAGCTACATCCTCGGCTACGTGGTGGGCTTGGCCGAAGCGTCCGGCCAAGCCCCGTACCAAGTGGTCTTCGACTCGGGCCTGCGCGTCATCGACGATGCGTTGAAGAGGTGGGTGGCCGACCACCCGGAGGTCGAGGCGTGAGCAACACCCCGAACTCGTGGGATAGCGCGCGGCTCGTCGCCGCTAGCCAACCGCCCTTGCCCGGACGCAACGTGGGCCTCGCCGACGCCTACGGTCTGACGCTGGCCGAAGCCGCGGTTGCGCGCTGCCCGGTGAACCACTACGCGTCCTCGGCGATGGACGGTTACGCGGTGAACGCCAGTGGCGCCGCAGCCGGCCCGTGGCGCCTGATCGGCGCGGCGCCTCGCAACGGCGAAATCGCGCTGGCACCCGGGCAGGCCGCATCCATCTTGACCGGCGGAGCCGTCCCCGAACTGGCCAGCAGCATCGTCCGCGTCGAACACACCCAAGTGGTGAACGGTAATGTGCACATGCTGCCAAGCCAACACAACAGCCGGGACATCGAGCCGGGAGCCAATATTCGGCCCGCAGCACTAGAGGCCGACCAAGGCCAACAGATCATCTCCGCCGGCAGTACCCTCGGGCCCGCCGAGCTCGCCGCGGCCGCGGTTGCCGGCATCGACCAGCTGCGCTGTCACCCCGCACCGCGGTTGGGCTTCGTGTTCACCGGTGACGAGGTCATCACCTCAGGACTACCCCAGCCGGGAGAGGTTCGGGATGCCTTCGGCCCGTATTTCTTCCGACTGTGCCACGAGCTGGGCCACGGCGGCCAGCGCATCCCGGCGAACCCGGTCTACCAAGAACGCATCGACGATGAGCTGGCAGCGATGACCGAGCAGCTGCGTACGGCGAGCCAGCAGGTCGACGTGCTCATCACCACCGGCGGGACCGGGTTCTCCAGCGCGGACTACCTGCGCCGGGCCCTAGCCGCCGCGGACGCAACGGTGCTGATCCCGGAGATCAGCATGCGCCCGGGACACCCCACCGTGCTCGCCCAGCTGCCGCAGACCCGGCAGCAACAGCAGGCCGACACCCCGGGCACTTACGTGCTCGGCTTGCCGGGCAACCCGCTGGCCGCGCTGGCCGGCTTCGCCACCGTCGGGATGCCGCTGTTGGCGGCGCTCGCCGGAATCGGGCGGCTGGCCGAATTCCGGGGCGTCGCCGGCGAATCCTGCAGCACCCAACGGGGCCCGCGGCTCATGCCTGCGCGGTTGGAGGCGGGCGTCGTGCAGGCGTCCAGCTACCACGGTTCTGCCATGCTGCGGGGTCTGCTCGGGGCGACATACTTCGCGGTGGTCCACGCGGACACCCGGCCGGGCGATGAGATCACCCTGCTGCCGCTGCCGTGGGCCCGGTTCGACCCGGTGGGGGTGCAGCGCTGATGGGGCGTCGCACAGAACGTGTCCGGGTGCTGCGCTACCGGAACGAGCGGGTGTCGCGGAGGGAAGACCACCTCGCGGTGGAGGAACCCTTGGAGATCCAAATCAACGGTTCACCCTTTACCATCACCATGCGCACCCCGGGGGACGACTTCGACCTGGTGGCGGGCTTCCTCGTCTCCGAGGGCGTCATCCACCACGCCGAGCAGCTCGAGACGCTGCGCTACTGCGCAGGTACCGACGAGCAGGGCCGGCAGACCTTCAACGTCGTGGAAGCGCGGCTCGCGCCCGGGGTGAAGCTGCCCGATACGGCGATCGAACGCAATGTGTACACCACCTCGGCCTGCGGCATCTGCGGCACGGCCTCCATCGACGCGGTGGAGAAGACCGGACGCTTCCTCCTGGACCCGCTCCCACGGCAGATTCAGCTGGACACGTTGTTGGCGTTGCCGGAACGGCTCCGGGCAGCCCAAGAGCTGTTCAGCAGAACCGGCGGCGTGCATGCGGCCGGCCTCTTCGACTTCTCCGGCAGGCTCCTCGACATCAAGGAGGACGTCGGGCGACACAACGCCGTGGACAAGGTCGTCGGTGCGGCATTGCGGGCCGGCAGCCTGCCGCTGAGCGGAACCGTGCTTCAGGTCTCCGGCCGCGCCTCCTTCGAGCTCGTGCAGAAGGCGTGGATGGCCGGCATTCCCGTGCTCAGCGCGGTCTCCGCGCCGTCCTCATTGGCCCGTGACCTAGCCGAACGTGCGCAGCTGACGCTGGCCGGGTTCTCCCGGGGCAGCTCCATCAACCTCTACACGCATCCGCAGCGGGTCGTCGTCGACGAGGGCCAGGACAACTAGTCTTCGAAGATCTTGCCGATAGGGGTGCGTTTCTCCGCCTGAAACTCGTCTTCGACCCGGCCGGCGGCCCAGTATGCCGACAAGGACAACTGCTCGCGGGCCAACCCCAGGTCGTTGTAGAGGTAGCGACGGATCTGTTTCATCTGCTCGCGTTCACCGTGGACAAAGGCCTGGACGCCGGACAGATCCGCCGGCCAGTCAACGGCGCGCAGCTTGTCCAGCAGGGCGTTCTCGCCCTCGGGACGCAACCACGTCACCCGCACGTTGGCAGGGGCGGCGGCGGTCAGCTCGTCCAACTCGTCAGCGGCGGTGTCCGTCAGCACAAAGACCACGCCCTCGGCCTGCGGGCTCATCGCTTCCAGCGACGCCGTGATCGCGGGGACCGTGGCGAGGTCGCCGGCCAGCACATGGAACTGCGTCTCCTCCGCCGGGCGGTAGGCGCCACCGGCACCGGTGAGCACGATGGTGTCGCCGACCTTCGCTTGCTTCGCCCACGGCGCGGCCACCCCGCCGGCGTCACCGTGGGTCACAAAGTCCAGCGTCAGCTCTCGGGCCTCGGTGTTCACCGCGCGCACCGTGTAGGTCCGGCGCACTGGCAGCTTCTCCGGTTCCTCGGCCCGGAGCCGGTCCATGTCGTAGGGCGGAACCAAGTCATATTGGGGGTCCGCAAACAAGAGTTTGACGTACTTGTCTGTAGACTCGTTGTCGTTGTACTGCGCGAATCCTTCCCCACCGGCAACAATGCGGACCAGCTGCGGTCCGAGCTGCTGGACGGAACGGACCGTCAGTACCGCTTGCTGGCGGACTGGTTTTTGGCGGGGTGCTGCTTGCTTCATCAAGCTCCTGTCAGTGGGCCTGCGGTCGTTGAAGGCCGGCGTGGTCGATAACTAAGCCAAGCCTATCTAAATTTATTGTGATCTCAATGATCTTCAAGTGAATCGAAAGTACCCTCAATGATCGGATCTGATCAGACACTCACAGCACGTGCCGCACTGAGGCTCGGCGCACTGCTCGTGGCCACCGCAGTGATCAGTGGCTGCGGTGTCACTGCTGAAGAAGCACCCCGCGCCGCCTCCACCGCGCCGCAACCGTCGCAATCCCAGCCGGCCCCGAGCGAGGAGCCGAGCCCGGAGCCCACGCAGCGGCGGACCGCCAGTGTCGTGGTCTCCGGGGACCTGCTCTGGCACCCGAGCCTCTATAACGGCGCCCAGGTGGACGCCCGGGCCGCCGGCGAGGACGGTTATGACTTCGCGCCACTGTTCGCGGACCTGAAGCCGGTGGTGGAACAGGCCGATCTGGCGATTTGCCATGAGGAGGTGCCGTTCGCACCGGCAGGAGAAGCGCCCAGCGGATACCCCATGTTCGGCGCACCCGACGCGGTCGCGGCCGGGGTCAAGGCCGTCGGCTGGGACATGTGCACCACAGCCTCCAACCACTCCCTCGACCGGGGGATCGCCGGGCTGCAACACACCGTGAAGACCTTCAACGAGGAGGGCGTGGACGTGGTCGGCACCTACGTCGACGCCGCCAGCGCGCAGAAGCCCTACATCTACACCACCGACCAAGGGGTCAAGATCAGCGTGGTCACCGGCACCTACGGGCTGAACGGCCTGAGCACGCCTCCGGGTGAAGAGCACGCCGTGGACATGCTTGACGCCGAGGCCATGATCGCCAAGGCCGAGGCGGCCAAAGAGGCTGGCGCGGACATCGTGCTGGCTGCCATGCACGGTGGCGACGAATATCAAACCATGCCGAATCAGCAGCAGATTGACGTGGCCACCGCGCTCGCGAACTCCGATGCAGTGGATCTGATCTATGGCCACCACGTTCACGTGGTGCAGCCGTGGGACAGGATTAACGGCAAGCTCGTGATCTACGGGCTGGGCAACATGATCGCCCAGCACCAAACCGACGTGCCGCGCGGGTACGAAGGCGTCACGGCGGAGCTGCACTTCAAAGAAGACGCGGACGGCAAGTTCTCCCTCGACGAGGCCGCGTACTACCCAACCCTAATCTCCCGCACCGGGGTGCTGCCCGGCGGCGACGGCAAACCTGCCCGATTGTTGCAGGTAAACAAGGCCATTGCCGACGGCACCACGATCGCCGACGTGAACGCCGAGCGCCTGCAGATCGCCAAACAACGCACGGCTGAAGCGGTCTATGCACTCGATATCGAGGACATCACCGAGAAGTAAGGGGGGGCTCAGAGCTCGGCCTGGTCCAACGCGGCAATGAAACGGGTTCGCCTCCCATAGCTGTGGCGCAGTCGAGCCACCCAGCGCTCGAAATCAGCGAGCGAGCCTGCAGCTGCGGCCAGCCGCCGATACAACCGCAGGTATTGGCAGGCCAGCTCGTAGCCGCGTGCCAGTTCTAGGTCGATCAGTGCCTCAACCTTGTTCTCGATGGTGCTGAGCACCTCGTCGGTCCGATCCGGCGCCATCTGCGGCAACAGCTCCAACCACACCTCGGCGTCGCTGCCGGTGGGGTCCCAATCGTTGTGGTGCGCCCACTCCCAGGCCTGCGAGAACTGCCCGTCGCGCAGGTAATAGCGCATCAACTCGGCGGGGTTCTCGGACAGGACGGCTTCGACGTGCGCCTGAAAGTAGATCGGCCACAGGTCACCAGAGAGCGACCGCAGCCGCCGGGCCGCCGCGGCCGAGGGCCACCGTTCCAACAGCAGCGTAGACATGAACAGCAGGTGGAACAGCAGCGGGGTCGGCGCTTCGGCGCTCGTGGATGCCGCGTGCTCCCGCAATCTCTCCCACGCACGGTCTGCCGCATCCGCGCCACTGTTCTGAGCGGATTGAACGGCCCTGTGGTGCAGGGCCTCGGCCAGCTCGGTCTCGCCAAATTGAAGCAGCGTGATGGCGACGTAAGCCAGCAGTGGAGTATGGGTCCGTTCCGCATCTGCGATGATCTGCTGCAAGGAGTCCTCAGGATCCATCGGGTTGGCGAGGCGCAACTGCATGAAACGCAACCGAAGCGTGGCCGCCGGCAAAAGCTCTAGATGCGCCGGAGCATGCGCTCTAGCGTAGGAGGCGGAAAGCTCGTCCAGTGCGCGCTGGTAGCCGTCGGCTCCGAGTAGTGGTCTGTAGGCCATTGGGTCCGGCAGCAGGGGAGACGGGTGCTCCTCTACGCAGTTCAGCACCAACCAGAAGATGATCCGCTCGGCGTCAGTTCCGGCCAGCAAAGCGAACTCTCGGTGCAAGCGCAGCCACACTCGGCTAGCCTCCAACAGGGCATCCACCGGGCGGTCGTGCAAGTGCGCCATGTCCTTCAACCTGGCCAAGGCGGCTTCGATCGTCTCGACCACGTATTCCGGTCCCCATTTTCTGGCCACATCCGGAAAATCTTCGGCGAAGTCCATCAGGTGCCGGGCCATGTGATGCTGATCTACCAGCGATGTCGGCAGCGCCGTGGTGTAAAAGGGATCGGCGATGGCGCGATCGAGCAGCCACAACAACCGAATGTCCATGGTGCACCTCCGCCCCTAGATTGCTCTTCCGCCTCCCGATCTTACTGGCACCAAAACCCGGGTGTCACCCATCCCACTCGCCCCCGCATCGGGTACTTGATCCGCGTCAAGGCCGTCCGGCCAGCAGCTGAGTAGCCTCAAAGATGAAGACGAGGAGAACATCCTCCGTCCACCGATGATCGGCATGATTGAAAGGCAGAACCATGACAAACAAGGCTGATATGACCCACACGCTGTTGCGCGCCGAAGGCTTCTCCTGCCCCTCCTGCGTCAGCAAGATCGAGAAGCAGGTCGGACGACTCGACGGCGTTGAAAACGTCCAGGTGCACTTCGCGTCCGGCCGGGTCGAGGTCGATCACGATGAGACCAAGGCCTCGGTGGAGGACCTCATCGCCGCGGTGCGTAAGGCTGGTTTTACGTCGAAGGCCTCCGCATTCTGATCGTCCCGTTCAATATCGGCATCGCACACTGAGTTAGAAAGGCGGCACTTTCGTGAACGCGTTCCGCAGGTGGCGGCAGGGCAATTGGTTTATCCCCGTTGTTTCGGGCCTGCTCATCCTCATCTCCTTCGGCGTGGAGCAGCTTTTTGCCGGCGCTTGGAATGTGCGGCTCAGCCCGCAATGGTGGATCGATGCCGGCGAGCACGCGCACGGCTCGGGCCACGAGTTCACGCTGGCGAACGCGTTCATGTTGGTCGCGGCGATCGTCGCCGGCTACCGCATCGTGATCAAGGCCGTGGAATCGTTGCTGGTGAAGTTCATCAGCATCGACTTGTTGGTCTCGATCGCGGCCATCGGCGCCACGATCATCGGCAACTTTTGGGAAGCCGCGGCCGTGACCTTCCTGTTTGCCATCGGCCACGCCCTCGAGGCCGGCACGATGAACAAGACCCGTGCAGCTCTAGCCGAACTCGTCGCGGTCGCGCCGGATGTTGCCGTGGTGATGCGGGACGGTGAACAAGTCGAGGTCGCCGCGAACCAAGTACGCATGGGCGAGATCGTCCTCGTCAAGAACGGCGCCAAGGTGCCGGTGGATGGTCAGGTGGTCTCCGGTACCGGCTCAATCGACGAGGCCTCCATCACCGGTGAATCCATTCCCGTGGAGAAGACCACCTCAGACCACGTGTTCGCCGGCACCATCTCCCGTGGGGGATTCCTGCAAGTGATGGCCACCGGTATCGGCGCGGACACGACCTTGGCGCGCATCATCCACCGCGTTGAAGAGGCCCAAGACGCGAAGGCGAAAACCCAGGCGTTCATCGACCGCTTCTCCAAGTGGTACACGCCCGCGGTGATGCTGCTGGCGCTGGCTGCCGGCTTGATCTCCGGTGACGTGGTACTTGGCCTGACCCTGCTGGTCATCGGCTGCCCGGGCGCATTGGTCATTTCCATCCCGGTGGCGATCGTGGCCGGGATCGGCCGCTCGGCACGTAACGGGATCCTCATCAAAGGCGGCGAATATCTGGAAACCTCCGCCAAGATCTCGGCCGTCGCCGTGGACAAGACCGGCACGCTCACCGAGGGGCGCCCACGACTGACGGACGTCGTCGTGCTGGATCCGTCGGCGGACCGGCGGGCGGTGCTGCGTTGGGCGGCCGCCGCGGAAGCCGGCTCGGAGCATCCGTTGGCCCGGCCCATCCTCGATACCGCTCGCGACGAGGGCGTCGGTCCCGAGGGCGTGCCCGCATCGGTGACCCCGGTGGTGGGCAGGGGCATCGTGGCTGAGGTGGCCGGTGCTCGCGTGCTGATCGGCAACGCCCCGCTGCTCGAAGAGTACGGCATCGGCAACCACTCTGCCGCCAGCCAGGCAGCCGCAGAATTGGCACGGGCGGGCAAAACCCCGATGATCGTCGCCGTGGACGAAACCTTACTGGGCGTGATCGGCGTTGCGGACACCATCCGCCAAGACGCACCGGAGATGATCCGTCGTCTGCACGCCGGCGGGATCTCCAAGGTGGTCATGCTCACCGGCGACACCCAGCTGGTTGCCGAGGCCATCGGTGGGGCAGTGGGGATCGACGAGATCCACGCCTCCTTGCTCCCGGAAGACAAGCTGGACGCGGTCGCACGGCTGCAGCGCGAGGGCCACACCGTGGCCATGGTCGGGGACGGAGTCAACGATGCCCCGGCGCTGGCCACCGCAGACATCGGGGTGGCGATGGGCGCGGCCGGATCCGCTGTCGCAGTGGAAACCGCGGACATCGCGTTGATGGGGGACAACCTGCTGAAACTGCCGGAGGCCATCGTGCTGGCCAAACGCACCGTGAGCGTCATGCGGCAGAACATCTGGATCGCGTTGATCACCGTGGTGTTGCTGCTGGTTGGTGTCTTCGCCGGTGGGGTGACCATGGCGGTCGGCATGCTCGTCCACGAGGGCTCGGTGCTGCTGGTCATCTTGAATGCGATGCGCCTACTACGCAACACGCAAGGGGCTACCACCATGCCCAAGAGCGAGCGGGTGGAGGCCGGGAACAACCGACAGGCATCGGTCACCGAACATGAACCACACGGCCGCTAACGGAGCCAGCAAGCCGGCGGCGGTGACAGCTGCCTATAGTTCTGCGGCGGTGGACGTCAGGGGCCTGCTTGGCACGCAGATTTCGCCAAGTGATCCCGACCGCGCGGTGATCGAGCCGTGGGCGGCGACCGTGGACGGGAACATCCTGGACGTCGGCGCCGGGACCGGCAGGTGGGCCGGCCACTTGAAGCAGCTCGGGTACCGAGTCGAGGGGCTCGAGCCTGCGCAACGGCTCATCGACCTTGCTCGTGAGAACTTCCCGTCCGTGGTGTTTCACCACGGGGCCATAGAAGACCTTGCCGGGACTGGCGCCCGGTGGGGCGGGATATTGGCGTGGTATTCGACCATTCATCTGAAACCGGAAGAGTTATCGGCGGCCCTAGGGATCCTGCGTTCGGTGCTCAAGGACGATGGGCTGCTGCTGATGTCTTTCTTCACGGGCCCACAGTTCGCGGCATTCGCGCACCCGGTCGCCACCGCCTACCTGTGGCCGATGGACCACATGGTCGGCTTGGTGACCGAAGCGGGGTTCGACGTTCTTGAACAGCAATCGAACCCGAGGACACCGCACGCCTACATCAGGGCTCGGGCTGTTTCCGTTTAGGCGGCGCACGCGTCCGAGGTCGGGATGTCCGTCATCACGTGGCAGCCGACGCGGCTGGCCAAATTGATGGAGCCGGCTGAGACCCATCCGCCATCATCTACGGGCGCCGCGATAAGCTGACAAGACGAGCAACGAGCGTTCTGGTACCGAACTTCGTGCCGGAGAGGGAGGAGCGACGTTGGCTGTTTCAACCGAGTCACGTGCGGGGCAGGCAGGAGATCTTTGCGTCGCGCGGGTGCCTCTCTTCCAAGGGCTCAGCTACGAACAGCAATTGGAGGTGGCCAGCTTTGCCCGACCAATCCGGCTCAGCGCGTTGGAGCAGGCTTACACCGCCGGATCCGACATGTCTCAGCTGATGGTGGTGCATACGGGGAAGGTAAAGATTGCTCGCACCAGCGCCGCCGGCCAAGAACAGATGCTCAGGGTCCTGGGGCCCGGTGACTTCATCGGTGAATCGGCGTTCTTGACAGGTGCCCGACCGGATCACGCGGCGGAAGCACTCGAGGACACCGAACTCTGCGTTTTCCGCCACGCCGACTTCGGCCGCCTCGTGGAGAAACACCCGAGTATCGGGATGCGCATGCTGCATGGACTGAGCAAGCGACTGGAAGACCTCGAGGCGAGACTGGCCTCGGTGGTTTCTGGGAGTGTGAGTTCCCGGCTCGCGGACTATCTGCTGTCGCTACCGGCAAGACCGGCTCCGCGCGGCGCCATCGAAGTCACCCTGCCGCTGGCAAAGAAGGATATCGCCGCGCTGCTCTCAACCACACCCGAGTCGGTGAGCCGGCAACTGCGCAAACTCACTGATTCGGGAATCATCTCCCAACAGGAGCACGGCCGCGTCACCATCACCGATGTGACGGCGCTGTCTGCGCTCGCGATGGATGAGTGAGCCGGCCAATGCCTAGCGGGCGCTGGGCCTCCGGTGCCAACCGGAAGTGCGCTGAGTGGTGCCCCCGAGAGGAATCGAACCTCCGACACCGGCTTTAGGAGAGCCGTGCTCTATCCACTGAGCTACGAGGGCGTGGGCCGGCATCAACCGGCTGCAGCTGCTTTAGTGACGGGCCTTGTTGTTGGGGTGATCGTCGCGGTCGAGTTCCTCGACGGCCCGTTCCCCGACGGCCTCGACCACGGTGTCACATTCGACCACAGAACTATCGATCAACTCGGTTGGCGTCACGCCGGAGTCGATGGCGTCGCGGATCTTGGAGCGGAGCTCGGTCTCGGCCTCGTCCAGTTCGTATTGGGCGTCCTCGGCCTGCGCAGCGGCGACCTGAACTTCCTTCTTGGCCGCGGAAACAGATTGTGAAGAAGAATCAGCTCGGTTAGACATGGTCAGACACCTCCAGCAGTACGGGAAAAGTTCCGCACCTTGCTGGCGCCGAACGCAATTACAGAGTACCCCACAATGAGCGCCAGCAGCACCCAGCGGAGCACCGTCAAGGTGGCCGCGAAACCGGCCAGACCACCGGACGGATCATGCAATGCGGCCTCGATGAGGAAGTTCTCCACGATGTCCGCCGCCACGAACAGACCGATCAGGCTCCACAGCGAAATCCGGGCCGGTTTGCCGGTGAACAGGGTGCGGCGGCCGGTCCCCGGGACAACCATCGCAATCACGGAGGCCGCAGCAATCCCGAAGGCTAGCGGGAAGATGATGCCCGCGGTCTTGTGGGTCCAGTTCAACTGGCCGAGGGCGTCCTTGTCCATGGCTGCAGCCAGTTGTTGGACGTCGTCGACGCCGTAGCCGAAAAACCGCTGATCAAGCATGGCCAAACCATCGCTCAATTGCGCCATCTGCTGCAGCGCCATGAGGTGGTAGTACACGAACATGAACAGTGCGGTGGCCACCAATGCGGAAATGAGCAACCACGGATTGGAGCTGTTCTCGACGTCGATCTGCTCGCGCGCCGTCCGCATCTGCGCTGCGAGGCTCCCGCGATCCTCACGCGACGGTGCCTGAGGCTGCGTGACCGGTTTCATCGAGCGGCTAGGCTGCTTCTTCTTTCGCTTGGCTTGTTTGGCCATCATCCCTCCACTTGTTCGGTTTCCATTATCGCCCCGGAAAACCTTGCCAACCTAAACAGCAACCCGGAAGAATGCATCCATGAGCGCCAAAACCACTCGAATCGTCCTGCTGCGCGGCGTCATGCCAACCGGCAAGAACAAGGTTCCGATGGCGACGCTGCGCGACGTGCTGAGCAGCGCGGGTTTTGGCAACGTGCGGAGCTGGATCCAGAGCGGAAACGTCGTGCTTGAGACGGGGCTGGACCCGGAGGCCACGGCGGCCACGGTGCGGCGGCTCATCAGAGAACACATTGGACCCGAGCTCTCGGTGGTCGTCACCGACGCCAAGCAACTGCGCGCTACCCTGGCCGAGCAGCCATTCGCAGACGCCGAACCGGACCGAGTTTTCTACACACTGACCATGGACCGGGCGGACCCCACCGCAGTGGCCGAGCTGCTCGGCACCGATTTCGGGGACGACCGTGTCGCGCGGGCGCCCCACGGTTTCCACCTGCACGTGCCGGGCTCCATGGCCCGCGCTAAACTCAACAACAACCTGATCGAGCGCAAGCTGGGCATCGCGGCTACCACCCGCAACCGCAATACCCTGAGCAAGCTGATCGAGCTTGCCGAGGCCTAGGCTATCCCGTCCGTGCTAGCGGCTAGACTAGTGGGGTCATGACTAACGAAACCGCGTTGCCTTCACTCTTCTCCGCTTTCACCTCCGCCGTGGCTGAAGCCCCGCTGCCGGACGCGTTCACCGCGCCGACGGCAACACCCGCGGGCGGGGACCCGGATTCCCTCCTTGAAGGGCTCAACGAACAGCAACGCGCCGCCGTCATCCACTCCGGGGCGCCACTGCTGATCGTCGCCGGTGCCGGTTCCGGCAAGACCCGCGTGCTGACCCACCGCATCGCCTACCTGCTGGCCACGGGGCAAGCGCTTCCGCACCAAGTCTTGGCCATCACCTTTACGAACAAGGCGGCCGCGGAGATGCGCGAGCGGCTCTCGGGGCTGATCGGCCCGACCGCCGAACGCATGTGGGTCTCCACCTTCCACTCCTCCTGCGTGCGCATCCTGCGCCGCGAGGCCGCCGCGGTCGGGCTGAAATCGAACTTCACGATCTACGACTCCGCGGACAGCCTTCGGCTGATCACCTCGATCGCCAAGGCGTACGAGATCGACACCAAACGCATCACGCCCAAGGCGCTGCAGAACCGGATCTCCGCACTGAAGAACGAGCTCATCGATGCTGACGACTTTGCGGGCCGGGTCAACCCCAACAACCCGGTTGACCAAGCTGTCTCCGAGGTGTTTCAGGAGTACACCCGCAAACTGCGGATGGCCAACGCTCTGGACTTCGACGACCTCATTGGGCACGTGGTCAACATGTTCGACGCCTTCCCCGCGGTCCTAGACAACTACCGCCGCCGGTTCCGGCATGTGCTCGTGGACGAGTACCAAGACACTAACCACGCGCAGTACAAGCTCATCCACCTGTTGTGCACCGCGAACCCGTACGGGGCGGCGGCCAACGAGCACCACCAAGTCCAGACCGAACCCGGCCAGCTGACCGTGGTCGGCGACTCCGACCAGTCCATCTACGCTTTCCGCGGCGCCGACATCCGCAACATCGTCGACTTCGAACACGACTACCCGGACGCGGTCACCATCAAGCTGGAACAAAACTATCGTTCCACCCAGAACATCCTCTCCGCCGCCAACGCGGTCATCGAGAAGAACCCAGACCGGCAGAAAAAGAACCTCTGGACCGACTCGGGGGCCGGCGCCAAGATCATCGGCTACGCGGCGGAAACCGAGACCGGCGAGGCCGAGTGGATCGCCACCAAGATCGACGAGCTCTACGATAAGCACGGCCTGCGCCCGGCAGACATCGCGGTCTTCTACCGCACCAACGCGCAATCCCGTGCGCTGGAAGAGAGGCTCATCACCAAGGGCATCCCGTACCGGGTCATCGGCGGCACCCGCTTCTACGACCGCAAGGAAATCAAGGACGCGCTCGCGTACCTGCGCGTGATCGCCAACCCGGACGATGACGTCAACCTGCGGCGCATCCTGAACGAACCCAAGCGTGGCATCGGTGACCGCGCCGAGGGATCCGTGGCCGCCCACGCAGAGCGCAGCGAGTCCACCTTCTTCGCGGCCCTGCGGGACGCCGAGAACGCACCCGCGCTCGCATCCCGTTCGCTGAACTCGATCGACAAGTTCGTCCAGCTGATGGACGATCTGGCGGAGATCGCCAAATCCGCCAAACCCGCCACCGTGCTGGAGGCCGTGTTGGAGCAGACCGGGATGCTCGACGCGCTGCAGAAGAGCACCGACATTCAGGACGAGTCGCGCGCCGACAACCTCGGCGAACTCGTGGCCGTGGTCCGCGAGTTCGAGACCACCAACCCGGAGGGAACTCTCGACGACTTCCTCGAGCAGGTCGCGCTGGTGGCCGATGCCGATCAGCTTCCGGCAGCCGCCGATGAAGCCGGGGAAGCACTGGCCGAGGCGCAGGGCATGGTGACCCTGATGACGCTGCACACCGCCAAGGGCCTGGAGTTCCCGGTCGTCTTCCTGACCGGCATGGAGCACGGGATCTTCCCGCACTCCCGGTCCATGACCGACCCGGCGGAGCTGGCCGAGGAGCGCCGCTTGGCCTACGTGGGGCTGACCCGCGCCGAACAGCGCCTCTTCCTCACCCGCTCGGAGACCCGCTCCATGTGGGGCCAGCACCAGTACAACCCGCCCAGCCGGTTCATCGAGGAGATCCCCGAGGAGCTCCTCGAATGGGAGCGCGAGGGCTCGGGGCTGCGCGCCGCCGCTGCGGGCGCGTGGGGCTCCATCAGCAAGGACCGCTTCAGCAACGGCGCCGACGCTTGGCTGCGGCGCGGCGCAACTGCCACCAGCGCGGAGGCCACCGAGCGCACCGTGAAGAAGGGCCGGGTCCAGCCGAAGAAGGAAATCCCGCAGCTCAGCGTGGGGGACCGGGTCCGGCACACGGCCTTCGGCGATGGCAGCGTGCAGGGACTGGAGAACTCCGGAGACAAGACCGTCGCCCGGGTGCTCTTCGACCAAACACAGGCGGAAAAACGCTTGCTGCTGCGCTACGCGCCGCTGGAGAAGATCTAGCGTCGAGTGCCCACCGGGGTGATGTTGCCAACAAACGGCGTGATCTTGCCCGCAAACTGACCAATAGGTCGGTAAAGAAGTGTTGCTCAATCGCCGAAACCAGTAGGCTGGAACCGGAGGCGCTGTATGGCGCCCCAAAACAAAACGACCTTGACGTAAAGGACACTAACCCCGTGGACCTGTATGAATACCAGGCGCGCGATCTCTTCGAAGCACACGGTGTACCCGTGCTCGCAGGCATCGTGGCCGAAACCCCGGAAGAAGCCAAAGCCGCAGCAGAGAAGATTGGCGGCGTCACCGTTGTCAAAGCCCAGGTCAAAGTGGGCGGCCGCGGTAAAGCCGGCGGTGTGAAGGTAGCCAAGACCGCTGACGAGGCGTACGAGCACGCCAAAGCAATCCTGGGTATGGACATTAAGGGCCATACCGTCAAAAAGGTGATGATCGCCCAGGGCGCAGACATCGCCGAAGAATACTACTTCTCGGTCCTGCTGGACCGCGCCAACCGGAACTACTTGGCCATGTGCTCCGTCGAGGGCGGTATGGACATCGAGCAGCTCGCCGAAGAGCGCCCCGATGACCTCGCCAAGGTCGCCGTTGACCCGAACGAAGGCATCAGCGCCGCCAAGGCCAAGGAAATCGTGCAAGCCGCCAAGTTCCCTGCAGAGCTGCAGGACGCCGTGGCCGACGTCCTCGTCACCCTCGGTGAAGTCTTCGTCAAGGAAGACGCCACTCTGGTTGA
>CAYZBX010000015.1:0-209 GCA_964476735.1 uncultured Micrococcaceae bacterium | reverse complement strand
CGTTGAGGTCAACCCGCTGGTGAAGACCGGCGACGGTAAGATCCTGGCCCTCGACGGCAAGGTCTCCCTCGACGACAACGCCGAGTTCCGCCAGCCGGGCCACGCCGAACTGGTCGACCCGGACACCGAGGACCCACTGGAAGCCAAAGCTAAAGAGCAGGACCTGAACTACGTCAAGCTCGACGGTCAGGTCGGCATCATCGGCAACG
>CAYZBX010000014.1:10680-23661 GCA_964476735.1 uncultured Micrococcaceae bacterium | reverse complement strand
CCCAAGGCCTCTACGAGGACCTCGGGCTGAAGTACATCGGCCCCATCAACGGCCACGACCTCACCGAGCTGGAGAAAGCCTTCACGGACGCCAAGAACTATGGTGGCCCGGTGCTGGTGCACTGCATCACCGAGAAGGGGCACGGCTTCGAACCCGCCGTCGCGGACGCCCGAGACCAGTTCCACGCGGTGGGCGTCATCGACCCGATCACCGGCGAACCGGTCAACCCCGGGCGAGGCAAGTCCTGGACCAGCGTGTTCGAAGAGGAGATCTATCGGATCGCCCAAGAGGACGAACGCATCGTTGCCATCACCGGCGCCATGCGCCAACCGGTCGGGTTGACCACCATGAGCGAACACTTCCCGGAGCGGGTGATCGACGTGGGCATCGCGGAACAGCACGCCGTCACCTGCGCCGCCGGACTGGCCTACCAGGGGATGCATCCGGTCGTGGCCATCTACGCCACCTTCCTCAACAGGGCGTTCGATCAGGTGCTGATGGACGTGGCCCTGCACAAGGCCGGGGTCACCTTCGTCCTCGATCGTGCCGGTGTCACCGGTCCGGACGGGCCCAGCCACCACGGCATGTGGGACCTCGCCATCCTGCAGGTGGTCCCGGACATCATGATCGCCGCACCGCGAGACGCTGAACGGCTCAAAGAAGAACTCCGCGAGGCCGTGCAGGTACAGGACCGGCCCACCGTCGTCCGCTTCGCCCGCGGCACGGTCGGCGCACCGATCGAGGCCATGGAACGGTTGGCCGACGGGGTGGACGTGCTCTACCAGAACGAGCAGATCGACCTGTCCGCCACCGACCAGATCGCGGACGTGCTGTTGATTGCCCTGGGCCCGATGGCGGAGATGGCCCTCGATATCCGTCAGCGCCTAGCGCAGCAGGGGATCACCGCCACCGTGATTGACCCGCGCTGGGTACTGCCCGTTGCCGACTCGGTCATCGCGCTTGCCGCCCGACACCGCTTGGTCGTCTGCATCGAAGACGGTGTGAAAACCGGTGGCGTCGGATCCCGTATCCGTCAGGAGATGCGCGCCAGCGGGGTGGACACCGCGCTGAACGAAGTCGGGCTGCCCGCTGAATTTCTGGCCCCCGGAACCCGCGATCAGGTCTTGGCCCGCGTTGGCCTGACAGCCCAGCAGATTACCCGAGACACGGTCGACCAGGTGCTGGGCACCAAGGTGCCGTTCGCCAGACCCCTGCCGGACCAAGAGCAACCCTCCGGGCGCATCCCGAAAATCGACAACCAAGCCTAAAGGACTCGTGCTTCCCCATGCAGTTCACCGATCCAGACAAGACCGCGGACACCCTGATGGTGGGCGACCTCGTGGTCGCCCGGGCTTGGAAGTACGACGGCCGACCGCATTGGGTGGTCCCGGGCAGCTACCTGGGTAGCGACCAGCACGGCATCTGGGTCTATCAGGGGCGGGGCAGCTTCGTGTCCCGGCCGGGAATCGGCTTCTATGCCGGCAACGACGCGGTCTGCCTGTTCCCGCACAACGGTGACTTCATCGCCACCTGCTATGCCAAGGGCCGTGGTCGCTCACGGATCTACGTGGACGTCTCCACCGCGCAGCGCGCCGACCCGATCCGTCCCAACGGCTTCGACTTCCATTCCATCGACATGGATCTGGACGTGATCCTGACCCAAAACGGCCAGGTGCTGATCGACGATGAAGACGAATTCGTCGAGCACACCCACCAGATGGGCTACCCGGCCGCGCTCGTTGAGCAGACTCAACAAACCTGCCAAGACGTCCACCGCCGGATCGCGGCGCGGCAGGCGCCCTTCGACGACGCAACGATTGAATCGTGGCTGGCCCGCGGCCACGAACTCACCGCTAAGGAGTCTTGAGATGACCTTCTACCGCGCCTATCTGAACAACGACGAGGGGCTTTTCTACCGGGAAGCTTGGCTCGACGACGAGAACGGGGAGTTCGTGGTGCACCACGGCAAGGCCGGCCACCTAGGCAAGACCGAGGAACAACGCTTCGGCGATGCCGCCGAAGGGGAGGAACTCTTAGAGATCTTCCGCCAGCAGTGCACCGAGGACGGTTACCTCGACGTTTCTGAGCTGCATCTTGGGGTGGTGCGCGCCAGCTGGAAGCTCAAGAGCCAAGACGGCACGCAACGAGATCACTCCTTCGCCAAAAAGATCCGGCATACCCTAGCGGCCTACTTGGGCTGGCGGGGACTGGGGGAACTCATCGAGCCGGAGTCGCCGCAGATCGGCCACGGCGAACTCGTGTACCGCGTTGCAACCCCGGCCCCGCGACGGGCCAAGGAAGCGATCGAGTCTGCGGCCCGGGAATTCAAGCTTGATCCCACGAAACTCACCTGCACCATCGATGAGAAGGCACAGCTGCCATGAAGTACAACCAGCTGGGACGCTCCGGGCTCACCGTATCCGCGGTCGGCATGGGCTGCAACAACTTCGGTCGAGCAAAAAGTCCGACCGAGACACAGGCCGGCACCACCGCGGTCGTCAATGCCGCCATTGAGGCTGGCATCACCTTCTTCGACACCGCGGACGTCTACGGCAAGCAAGCTGGGCTAAGCGAACAGCTGCTCGGTAACGCGTTGGCGGGCCGCCGCGACAGCGTGGTTTTGGCCACCAAGTTCGGGATGCACGTTGCGGGTCTCAACGGCGAAGACCGTGGGGTGCGCGGCTCGCGTGCCTACATCATCAAGGCCGTGGAATCGTCGCTGTGCAGGCTGGGTACCGACTACATCGACCTCTACCAATTCCACACACCGGACCCCGCGACACCGATCGATGAGACGCTGCGGGCGCTGGACGACCTGATCGCCGCGGGAAAGGTCCGCTACATCGGCCATTCAAACCGGTCCGGCTGGCAGATCGCGGAAGCCGAGTATGTGGCCAGGGAACTGGGCACGGAAAGATTCATCAGCGCGCAAAACCACTACAACCTGCTGGACCGACGCGCCGAATTGGAGGTCATCCCGGCCGCGCAGAACTACGGTCTAGGCGTGTTGCCGTACTTCCCGCTTGCTAGCGGCCTGCTGACGGGTAAATACTCCGACGGCAAGGCGCCGTCAGGGTCACGCCTGTCCTATAACCGGACCGAAATGGTTGAGAACGCGGACCTCGACCAGCTCGCGACCTTCGGTGACTACGCGCGTCATCGAGGCATACGCGAAGTCGATGTGGCCTTCGGGTGGTTGCTGGCCCAAGGGCCAGTGGCTTCGGTGATCGCGGGCGCAACCACGCCGGAACAGGTCGCGGCAAACGCCGCCACAGTGGCGTGGCAACCGAACGAAGAGGACTTGTTGGAACTGGATCGGATCTTTCCCCAACCGGATCCGATTGCGCTGTTCTAGCCGGCCGGAGAACTCGACAGCACGGAAGGCTCGCCCATGACCACCAAACGCGCACGGTTCGGCAGGGCCGTTAAGAAGGCACCGCGGCTCAGCTATCGCTTCCTCACCGCTCGGGGCACACCCTCTTCATTTCCTCGTAGTGGCAATCTACTTCGTGGTGTCGATTCACGCGGAATCAGACAGGCTAGGGCTGTGGACCGGGCTGATCGCCACGGCGGTGTGTCTGGTCATCGTCATCATCATCTTGATCCGTGAGGCCCTCTACGTTCGGGCGGTCGGATCCACCCGCTTGGGGGTCATCCAGCTGCTGCTGTTGATCGAGGTCTCCACCATCATGTTCGCGCTGGCCTACTACGCGATGAGCGTGTTTGCTCCGGGACAGATGGTGGGCATCAGCACTCGTATGGACGCGCTGTACTTCACCATGACCACGCTGGCCACAACCGGCTACGGCGACATCCACGCGCAGGGCCAACTCGCTCGGGCCGTGGTCGCCCTGCAGCTGGCGTTCAACGTCGGATTCGTCGCGATGGCCATCAGAATGCTGCAAACGAGCTTCAATACTAGGCGTGCCGGCAAGCAGCGCCGTATCGTTGACTAGGACGGATCGAGGATCACCCACATGCAAGTCACCCCATTTTTGATGTTCCAGAACGGCCACTGCGCCGAGGCCACGCAACTGTATCTCCGGGTCTTCGAGGACGTGAGCCTGGACTACCAGATCATGCATCCGGAGCCCCAAGAAAACCTAGTAATGCGTTCCCAGCTGACCGTGCACGGCCAACCCATCGCGTTAAACGACTCCCCGGTATCCCACGCCTTTGACTTCACCCCGTCCCAATCCTTCTTCGTCGACTGTGAACGAGCGGAGCAGGTGGACCGGCTGGCCGCCGAGCTGGGCGCAGACGGCGCCGTGCTCATGCCTGCTGACGACTACGGGTTTTCCGAACGGTTCGCGTGGATTACGGATCGCTTCGGGGTGTCTTGGCAGCTGAACCATCAGGGACAGCGTCCGACGGGCCCGCGGCAGTCCTAGCGGTCTTGAAAGACCTGCTGAAAGTCGGAGAGCAGCTGAGGGCTGAACAGGACGAATCGAACCTCCCGCAGGGACGGCCAGAGTCGGGTCGCCTCTGCCGGGTCTACGAGCACGTCGTAGGCTGCCTGCGCCACGTCTGCCGCGGACCAACCGTACACGCCCGCGCCAATCGCGGGGAAGGAGATGGCTCGGACGCCCAGATCCTGCGCGACCGCCAAGCTATTTCGGAAGCAGGCCTGCAGATCGGCCGGATCGGTCTGCCCCGTATGGCGGTTGGGTCCTACGGTATGGATAACCCAGCGCGCAGAGAGCTAGCCGGCACCAGTGGCCACCGCATGGCCGGTCGGCAGTCCTCCTGGCAGCCGTGTTTTCCGGAGCTTCCGGCATTCGGCAAGTAGCGCGGGTCCCGCCGCCCGGTGGATCGCGCCGTCAACGCCACCGCCGCCCAATAGAGACGAGTTGGCGGCGTTGACGATTGCGTCAACCCGCTCCGCCGTGATGTCGCCCTGCAGCAGAGTGATCTTCATGTTCACGCTCTGACCATGACGTCGTCGCCGTGCACCTCGCAGGTCAGCTGCTCCAGCGCTTCCCGCGCTGGTCCGAACTGCGGCTTGCCCTCGGCGAAGTCGAAGCCCGAGTTGTGACAGGGGCACAGGAAGTTCGCCTGATCGACGCCTACCACGCAGCCTTGGTGCGGACACTTAGAGCTGTAAGCCACAAACGTGCCTGCTTCGGGTTGCGCGAGCAGGATCGGCGTCTGTTCCACCGTCACCGAGATACCCTTGCCGACCGGTACTTGGTCGACGGTGGCGATCTTTGTCAGCTCACTCGGCAAGGATGTCTTCGGCGGGGCGCAGCTGCTGGCGGCAACACCGAGGGCGCCTAGGGCAGCGACCGCGCCGGCCCCTTTGAGCACGCTTCGGCGTGTGGGTTGGCAGCACTGGGTGCAGCTTGGTTCCTGATACATGCTTCCATCTTAGCCAGCCTGCGGCGGGAGTTAGTCGTGAAAACGTTTGCCGAGCACCTTGGAGCTATAGCCGGCCTGATCCAAGAATGGAGTGATGCCACCGCGGTATACGGGCCAACCGGCGCCCAAGATCATTCCCAAGTCGACATCCTCCGGACCGGAGACGACTCCTTCGTCAAGGAGTAAACCGATCTCCTCGGCCAACGCGCTGAAGACCTGATCTTGAATCTCTTGGGCCGTACGAACCGTGTCGCCCTGTTCCAACAGCTCGGCGGTCGAGGCCGGAATGACCTTGTTACCCTGCTCATCAGTACTCCAGATCGAGGTCACGTTTGCATCGATGAGGCGTTGCAGGTTCTGTGAGACGTGGAAACGCTCGCCGAAGCTTTCGTGCAATGATTCGGTGACATGCTGAGCCACTGGCAATCCGACCAATGCCAGGAGGTCGAATGGCGTCATCGGCAAACCATATCCGGCGAGGGCCTGATCCACGGTGGTCGCGTCGGTTCCCTCGTCGAAGGCCCGCTGGATTTCCGACATGAGTCGCAGCAGCACCCGGTTGACGACGAAAGCGGTGGCGTCCTTGACGAGGATCGGGGTCTTGCGCAGCTGCTTAGCGAGCTGGAATGCGGTGGCAAGAGAGACGTCATCGGTCGCATCGGTCCGCACGATCTCCACCAGCGGCATGGATGCCACCGGGTTGAAGAAGTGAAAGCCGATCAATCGTTGGGTCTGTTTCAGGGCACCCGCCATGGCCGTCACGGACAATGAGGAGGTGTTGGTGGCTAGGATGCAATCCGGCCGGACGATCTCCTCCACACCAGCTAGGACGTCCTGTTTCAACGCCAGTTCCTCGAAAACCGCCTCAATGACGAAGTCGGCATCGGCGAATGCGCGCTGGTCCGTGCCGGCGGTCACCAAGGAACGCAGCTGCTCGGCGTCAGCTTGCGACATCCTGCCGCGCTCCACCTGCTTGGTGAGCTGTTGATCGACAAAACCAAGGCCACGGGCCACCGCCTGGTCGTTGATGTCCGTCATGTGTACCGGTACCCGCAACGCCTGTGCGAACACCAGCGCCAATTGGCTGGCCATCAGCCCAGCACCCACCACGCCGACCTGCTGAAGGACGCGGGGTTGCGTGTCCTTGGGAACACCGGCCGGACGCTTGGCGCGCTTCTGCAACAAGTCCATGTAGGCGTAGACGGTGTTCTGGAACTCGGTAGTCAGGATCAGCTCGGAGAGGATCTGGATTTGCGCCGCGCGCGAGCCTGCCGCGTCACCACGGCGGGCGTATTCGACCGCTTCAAGGACACGCTGCGGTGCAGGCGGGATGCCGCGGGTCCGGGCGGCAATGGTCTTCTTCGCCGCCGCGTAGGCTTGTTCCCATTGCGCATCGGTGAAATCTTTTTCGGGTTCTCGGTGCGTCCGGAGAGCGCCGTCGGCGAGCTGCTCGCGGACCCACGCCAGCCCGGCCTCTTTGAACCCTTCGGCGGGAAGCACCGTGTCCATGATGCCCAACTCAACCGTTTGGGCGGCACGCAGCACCCGATTGTTGCTCAGCGGGTCGTCGATCATCACGCGCAGGGCGGCCTCGGGGCCAATCAGCCGCGGCAGCCGGTACACCCCGCCCCAACCCGGAACGAGGCCCAAGAAGGACTCCGGTAGGGAAACGTTCTTGACGTCATCGGCGATGACGCGGTAATCGGCGGCCAACGCCAGTTCGAGTCCGCCTCCGATGGCGACCCCGTTGACGAGAGCGACCGTGGGCGCCGGGAGCCCCTCCAGCAGGTCGTACGCAACGTGACCGAGCTCGGCGACCAGTGCGCCGTCCTCTTGAGTCGTCACGAGTTTGCTGATGGACAGGTCAGCGCCGGCCACGAAGGCCGGTCCGTCCGCCGTGACCACGACGGCTGAGTACTTCTGCGGATCCTGCTCCAGCTCCATCCGCACCTCGTCGAAGGCGCGGCCCAGATTGATCAGCGTTGCCGGACCCAAAATATTCGGGCGCTTGCCGCCCGAGTCGTTGGTCAGGGTTAAGACTAGGATGGGTGCGTCTTGGGTGGGGAATTCATCGCGCTCAACGGTGCTTGCTTTTTCGTGCGGCATTAGGTCGGTGAGCCGGGAAAAACGATGAAAGTCGGTGGCGGTGGCGCGCGTCATGGGTGCTCCTAAGACGATGGGGTCAAGTTCATTCTAGACACCATCAGAGCATATAAAGTGATGCCGATTACAAAAACACGCCCAAAAGTTACTTATTAGTAAGATTATTCTTGGGAAACGACGGGATCGAGGAAAGCCACCGTCATCGGCGCCCACACCCGCTCGATCTGCCACGGTCGGGCACCCAGTTCGGCGAGCCGGTCCTGAATGCTCTCCGGGGTGATCGGGACTGGTGGCTCCCAACAAATTTGCCGCAAGAGTGCCGGCGTCAAAAGGTTCTCCACGGGAAGCTCGAGCTCGTCGGCCAATGCCTGCAGCCGCGGACGAATGGTTTGGTATCTGGCATCCGCCTCGGGCTTTCGTTGCCCCCAGAGCCGCGGTTGGGGCAGCGTGCCGTTCCCGCGGCGGAAGCGTGGTGGCAGCCGATCGGCGTTGCGGCCGGCATTAATTGCCTCGAGCCAGCGTGGGGCGTCCCGTTTGGCGGCCCGGCCGCGGAAACCGGGTACCTCGAGCAGCTGCGGGACAGTGCTTGGCTTGGCGTTCACCGCGGCCAGCAGCGCGCTGTCTGGCAGCAGTCGACCGGGGGCGATGTCACGCTTTTGGGCCAGATCTTCGCGTGATTCCCAGAGGGATTTGAGAATCGCGAGGTCGCGACGTTGGGTCAGGGCGTGCGCTCCGGATGTGCGCCGCCAGGGATCCTGTCTCGGCTCGGGCGGTCCGGCGCGACGGGCCGCTTCGAATTCCTGCTCGGCGATCTCGCTCTTATCGGCCGCGACCAGCAGCTGCTCTAGGGCGTCCTTCAGCTCCGGCAGCAGCTCCACGTCCAATGCGGCATAGGCGAGCATTTTTTTCGGCAGCGGACGCTGTGACCAGTCCGCGGCCGAATGCTCTTTGGCCAATCTGATGCCCAGCAGTTCTTCGGTGAGGGTGGCCAGACCGACCCTCGGCATGCCCAGCAGGCGGGCGGCCAACTCGGTGTCGAAGATGCGTGGTGGTTCAAGCCCAGCCTCATGGAGACAGGGCAGGTCTTGGCTGGCGGCGTGCAGGATCCACGAGTCAGCCTGGAGAGCATCGTTCAGCTCCGTCAGGTCGGGCAGCGCCTCCGGGTCGATGAGGAATGTCCCGGCCCCTTCGCGTTTGAGCTGAATGAGGAAGGCTCGCTGGCCGTAACGGATGCCAGAAGCGCGTTCGGTGTCCACACTGAACGGCCCCGTTCCGGCGCTCAACCGCTTTACGACCGAAGCTAGACCCTGCACGGTATCGGTCAGGTGGGGCACACCTGCGGCAGGTTCTTTGAGCAGGGGGAGCTGGTCGCCGGGATGCTCTGCAGCGGACACGAAAGGTTAATTCCTCCGGATGAAAGGTAGTGGTGTGACACCCTCGGGCAGTACCGGAACCCCGGCGAACGCGCACAGCATGGCGGTCCACGCTTGCAGGTGGGCGCCGAAGTTGGCTTCCGGGGTCCATGAGGCACGTACCTCGAGTTCGGTCTGGTCGGGTCGATCCGCTAGGGTTCCGAAGTGCTCGGCGAGCACCCTCGTTGCGGACGCGCCAGCCGCCCGATAGTGGCAATCGTTCGATTCTAGTGCCTCAACTAGCCACGACCAAGCCACCTGCCCCAGCAACGGGTCGAAACTCATCTCCGCATCGGTGGTGGAACGAATGAAGGTGATGATCCGGTAGTTACCCTCCCACACCGGCGAACCGGCGGGATCATACAGCAGGACGAACCGCCCATAGGCGCGCATGGCTGTAGTGGTTTGCGGGTAAAGGTCAGTCACATTGGACGGCTGATCCAGCGCCGTTCCGGCGTCGATTTCCGCCTCTAGGGCGATAGCGTAGGGCGCGAGTCCGCTAGGGGCAGCGATCTCTTCCAACTGCACCTGTGCATGGGAGTTGCTGGTGCGCAGCTGGTTCAGTGCATCACGGAACTCCCGTGGTACAGCAGAAGACTCGAATTGCGCGCTCACACCATCAGGGTATTCCTACGCTTCCGCCTTGTGGGTGAGGCACGCCGTGGACAGGGCAGCCACGAACCGGTCGAGATCCTCTTCCGTGGTGTCGAACGAACACATCCAGCGGACCACCCCGCTATCGTCCCAGTCGTAGAACGGGAACTCCGCACGCACGGATTCAGCGACCGCGCCGGGAATCCGGGCGAAGACCGAATTCACCTCGACCGGTGCCACCACCTCAATGCCGTCAAGGCCATCGACGGCGGCGGCGAGCCGGCGAGCCATCGTGTTGGCGTGCCCGGCGTTGCGCAGATACAGGTCCGTGCCGTACATCGCCAGCAGCTGGGCAGAAATGAAACGCATCTTGGAGGCCAACTGCATGCTGTACTTGCGGATGTATTCGACCGGGGAGGGTGCCGTGCCCCATGCGTCCAAGCCGCCGCTGAGCTTCGACAATGCCTCGGGATTGAGGACCACGACGGCTTCCGCGTTCATGGCACCGTTCTTGGTGGCGCCCAAGCTGAGAATGTCCACACCGGCCGAGGTGGTGTAGTCGGCGAGGGAATGACCGGTGGCGGCGACCGCATTAGCCAACCGCGCCCCGTCGAGGTGGACCAACAGGCCATAGGCGTGGGCGAAGGAGGCAAGCTGGCGGATCTCCTCCACAGTGTACAGGGTGCCCCACTCAGTGGCTTGGGTCAGGGACAGCACCGAGGGCCGCGCGGCGTGCACGAAGTCTTGGTTGGCCAGGTAGGGCTCCACCAGCGCCGGTGTGAGCTTGGCCTGGGGCGCGGGAACATTGATGATTTTGAGCCCTGCGACCTTCTCCGGCGCGCCCGCTTCGTCCGTGTTGATGTGCGCCACCGCGGTTCCGATGACAGCGCCCCACCGTGGGGTGATGGCGGACAGCGCGACGATGTTGGCGCCGGTGCCGTTGAAGACGGGGTAAGCCTCCGCCTGTTCGCCGAAGAGCGTCTTGGCGAGACGATCGAATTCGGCGGTGATCGTGTCCTGCCCGTAGGCACGGGTGTGCCCTTCGTTCGCGGCCAGCATTGCGTCAAAGATTTCCGGGTGAACCCCAGCGTAGTTGTCTGAAGCGAACGTTTTCAGGGTGTTCATGGGTGCGTTTTCTTAGCCTTCCGGGACGAAGTCGAGACAGACGGAGTTGATGCAGTAGCGCAGATCCGTGGGGGTGCCGAACCCTTCGCCTTCGAAGACGTGGCCCAAGTGCGATTGACAGCGTCGGCAGAGGACCTCCACGCGCTTCATCCCCAAGGAAAGGTCTTCCACATATTGCAGAGCGTCCTCGGCGACCGGCTCAAAGTAGCTTGGCCAGCCACAGCCGGCGTCGAACTTCGCCTCGGAGCGAAACAGCTGGGCCCCGCACGCCTTGCAGTCGTAGCGACCGGGTTCGGCGTGGTCCCAATACTGGCCGGTGAAGGGGCGTTCGGTGCCGGCCTGACGCAGGACGTGAAATTCCTCCGGGCTCAGCCGCGCCTTGAAGTATTCGTCGGTGTACTCCTGGGGTGTGGATCCGCTCACCGGGACCTCCTATGCGTGCTTGGCCTGTCTTCGTTAGGCTAGCAGACGTGAACCGTGATGATTCTGTGCGCAGACGCGTGAAGAAGACTGCAAAATCTGCGTCTTGGGCGGTGGCCGGGGCAACTGTCGGTGTTGCAGCCGGTTCGATCGCTGCTGCCACCGCGTCCGGGGTGGCCGGGTATTTTGCCCGTCAAGTGTTGGTTCCGGTGAAAGCGCCCGAGGAAACACTGGACATTCTGTCGGTGTTTCAGGGACCACAGGGACAAGAAATCATTCTTCCCATGACCGAGGAGACGCTCAGCCCCGGACTCTATTCACTTTCCTTCACCGGTGGTGCCGGCTTAGCGAGGATCGGGGAGATTACCTCGTCTAATCCCGCCGACCGGACGGTTTCTCGGCGGGTGGAGAAAGTCTACCGCGGTGACCTGCAAGACGCGGTGCGGGGACAGTGGACCGGGATCTGCTTTGCCCACCCCACGGACTTCGGCTTCACGGCGATCGATGTGGAACTCGACACCGAATTAGGTCCTGCCCCGGCATGGCACGTGCCGGCCAAGCTGGGGGCCGAGGGTACGCCACTACCGGCCAAGCGCTGGGCGATCATGGTGCACGGACGCGGCCCCAAACGCGACGAAGGCATCAGGGCGTTGCCCGTGGCATACGGTCTGGGGATGGATTCGTTGTTGATCTCCTACCGCAACGACGGGCAGGCGCCCCGAGCACTCGATGGCCGCTACGGACTCGGCGCCACCGAGTGGCGTGACGTCGAAACCGCCATGGAGTTCGCGGTGGCGGCGGGGGCCGAAGAGATCATCCTCTTCGGTTGGTCCATGGGTGGAGCCATCTGCCTGCAGGCGTGCGATCAGTCCGCGATGAGCAAGTATGTCACCGGCATGGTGTTGAACGGTCCGGTGATTGACTGGCTTGACGTGTTGGCCCATCAGGGCAGGGTGAATCGCCTACCGGGTGCGGTGGCCGCCCTCGGCCAATGGATGATGGAGCATCGGGCCGGCCGGTGGATCACCGGTTTGGCTGCGCCGCTGGATTTCACCGCGATGAATTGGGTCTCCCGGGCGGATCAATTGCGGACCCGCACCTTGATCCTGCACACCGTCGACGACCAGTTTGTGCCGATCGGACCGGCGCAGGCGCTCGCGGCAAAGAACCCAGATTTTGTGAAGCTGGTTCCGTTTGGCGGCAGTGGGCACACGAAGGAATGGAATTTCGATCGGGAGAAGTGGGAACACGAGGTTCGGGCGTGGCTGACGTCGCTCTTTGCCTCACCTACGCCGCTGCGTGGCCGTGCGGCTAGGCGCTCTGTTCTTCCAGTTGAGTCTTGATATTGCGCTTGAGCCGGCCGAGCATGGCCGTCATGCCGCGCAGGCGGAGCGGGGTGATGGCTTTGGCCAAGCCAAGTTCGCTGGCAATGTCATCCGGCACGGCGAGGATCTCATCGGCCGGCGCGCCGTCCAGTCCTTCGGCTAGCACGGAGGCGAAGCCGCGCGTGGTGGGGGCTTCGGCTGGAGCGGAGAAGAAGATGTTGGTCTGGAACGGTGCCTCGTCGGCGACCTCAACGGCCAAGAAGAGCGGAGTCTGACATTCGATGACCTGCTCCATCTCGTCCTCGTGGCCGTCGTAGCGCTCCGGGAGCTCCGGCAGCTGGCGAGAGAATTCCAGCAGGATCTGGAGTTTTTCCGGATCGGAGACGGCGTTGAACTCGTCGATGATTTCGGCAAGATTGGTCGGGATCGCGGTCATGTCCCAGCTTTCAGTAGATCAAGAGAAATTTGGTCCGGTTGCGTAGCACCGCACACCATTCTAGTGGCCGACGACCAGGCAAGACGAAACCGGCCCCGTTTTTCCCCAGCAGAGAAAAACGAGGCCGGTTCTGAGCGTGCCGGTTATTTCTTCAGCTCGCCGGGTTCTTCACCGAGGTCAGCGGTTCATCGGCCGTCAGGATCGGCAG
>CAYZBX010000014.1:0-10670 GCA_964476735.1 uncultured Micrococcaceae bacterium | reverse complement strand
CACCGAAGTGAATCGGGGCGCCAACCAGGTTGCCCCACTCGGTCCACGAGCCGTCGTAGTTGCGGACGTTCTTGTAACCCAGCAGGTACTTCAAAACGAACCAGGTGTGTGAGCTGCGCTCGCCGATGCGGCAGTAGGCGACAACCTCGTCGGAGTCCCCGACACCGGCATCCTCACGGTAGATCTGGGAGAGCTCTTCAGCGGATTTGAAGGTGCCGTCCTCGTTGGCGGCGGTGGCCCAAGGCACCGACACCGCGGTGGTGATGTGCCCGCCACGCAGCGCGCCCTCTTCAGGGTAGTCCGGCATGTGGGTGCGCTCGCCGGTGTATTCCTGCGGGGATCGCACATCGATAAGCGGTTTGCCGAAGTGCGCCACCACGTCGTCGCGGAAGGCACGGTCGGTCTTGTCGTCACGGTCGATGACCGGGTACTCGGTTGGCGTGATGGTTGGGACGTCGGTGGTCAGCTCACGGCCCTCGGCGATCCACTTGTCGCGGCCACCGTTCATCAGTCGCACGTCTTCGTGGCCGTACAGGGTGAAGACCCACAGCGCGTAGGCGGCCCACCAATTGGACTTGTCTCCGTAGATGACCACGGTGGAGTCCCGGGAGATGCCCTTGGAACCCATGAACTTGGCGAAATCTTCCTTGTCGAGGAAATCGCGGTTGACTTGGTCGTTCAGTTCCGTGTGCCAATCGATCTTGATGGCGCCCGGGATGTGACCGGTTTCGTAGAGCAGGATGTCTTCGTTGGATTCAAGGAGGACGACGTTGTCGTCGTCCTTGTGGTCGGCAACCCATTGGGTCGAGACGAGACGCTCCGGGTGGGCGTAACCAGCAAAGGCATCGTTGTTCTCGGCAGGTGTGCTCATGGGAGGACCTTTCTGATGGAATGAATAAACAACAATTAGGGCAGAGCTTCATTAGCTAATCGCCCGTTTGTCTTAACCTTAGCCGTTAGGAATAGCGTCGTGGGGTATTGGTTCACACAAGGCCACAAAAAACCGGTGCCGTTTGTCATCGCGCGCTCCGGTAGAGTAAGAGGCGAGCCGAGACCATAGTTTTCTACCCAAAGGTGTTTAGTGAACGACATCGTGCATCTGTCCGAGCGGACTCCGACCGTCAGCGTGGAGGAGTTGCTGGCGGGACTTCACCCCTCCTATCGCTTCGGCGAGGTGTCCTTCAACACCTACCATCCGGATCCTAACCAACCCTCCCAGCAGGAGGCCGTTGACCGGTTGACCGCGTTCGCGCAGAGCATCGGCAAGAGGTCCAAGGGGGGCCTGTTCGGCCTGTTTGGGAAGAAAAAGGAATCCAAGGCAGGCATCTACCTCGATGGGGGATTCGGCGTGGGCAAGACCCACCTGTTGGCCTCGTTGTGGCACGCGGTGGAGGGCAAGAAAGCGTTCGGCACCTTCGTGGAATACACCAACTTAGTCGGTGCTTTGGGTTTCCGTCAGACCGTGGATGTGCTCAAGGAATACGCGCTGGTCTGTATCGACGAATTCGAGCTGGATGATCCCGGGGACACCGTGTTGATGTCTCGGCTGATGAGAGAGCTGGCGGATGCGGGCGTGAAGCTGGTGGCGACCTCCAATACGCTGCCGGGGGCTTTGGGTGAGGGACGTTTCGCCGCCCAGGACTTCCAGCGGGAGATTCAGGTGCTCGCCGACCAATTCGATGTCTACCGCATTGACGGGGAGGACTTTCGGCACCGCGGACTGCCGGAGGCACCGCCGCCGATGCGGGCCGATGAACTGCTGCCCCATGCGCAGAAATTCTTCCCCGATCAAACGATCGCGGTGGACAAGTTCTCCGACCTGACGGCGCAATTGGCCAAGGTGCATCCGTCGCGATACCGGCAGCTGATCGCGCCGGCCGATGTGCTCGTTCTGCAGGAGGTGGAGACGATCACCGAGCAGAGCATGGCCCTGCGCTTTGTGGTGTTCGCTGACCGGCTCTACGACAAGGACGTACCCGTTGTTGCCTCAGGCAAGCCCTTCGATGAGCTGTTTACCGAGGAGATGATGGCCGGCGGGTACATGAAGAAGTACTTCCGCACCATCTCCCGTATGACGGCGTTGGCCCGTGAGGGCCAGATGGGGGAGAAGGCGCTCTAGCGCTCTCGACTAAAACGGCGGCGGGTTCTCCGCCTCGGCTTCCTCTCGGTAGGCTGACCACGCCTTGGGGTCCAAAGGCAACGTCGGCTGCGTGAATTTTTCTTCACCGGTTTTTCCGTCGCTGAAGATCAAGGCTCCGTCGCCCCGCGTTGGGTCCGGGCGGACGGTCAGCCAGCCCGCACTCTTGGCGAGGTGGTGTTCCTGGCACAAGCGGGCACTGTTTCCGTAGCTGCTGTGGCCGCCGGTGGAGAACTCGTCCACGTGGTCGAGCTCGCAGTCAATGGCCGGGGCGGTGCAGCCGGGATAGCGACAGGTCTGATCCCGGACGGTGACGAGCTCGGCGACTTCAGGGCTGACTCTGCGCACCCGTTTGGACGTTCCCAGTGGGTAGCCGGTGATCGGGTCCGTCAGGAGCACGCTCATCATCGCTGCTTGGGCCGTGAGCTTAGCTGATTCGACGGTAGAGGGCCGTTGTGGCGAACCGACGATGGTCGCGGTAGCGCCGCCGTCAAGGACACCATCGGGGTAGAGCGTTCGACGAGTTTCGGGTTCCGCGTTGGCGAAATCCCGGTTGCGTTCTGCTTGTTTGTAGAGATCCGGGTAGGACTTCTCGAGATAACCCATCCGCCGGGTGTCGAGGTAGCCGCCGAGGTTGACCCATTCTTGAAGCGTTAGGGTCAAAAAGATGCGTGGGCGGATGGGTTTGATGCTGATCGTGGTGGCAGGTGTCGCCGCCGTGTTCGCGGCATCGTTGCCGCTGTTGGTGCCGTTGCCGGAGCAGGAGGGACCGGGGAGAGCTTTTCCGGTCAGCAGGCTGGCGGCGATGTCCGTTTCCAGCTGGTTGCGCGTCGACCCCGCGGCTTGACCGGTTGCGCGCAGGTGGGCCGCAGCCGCTTTGAGGCCGCGAATGATGGTCTCGGCCTGACCTATGGGGAGGTAGGCTTCGAGGAAAGCCATACCGTCGCCGGCCGGACGCGTCCGAATATAGCGTTTCTGGCGCTCGCGAGCGTGGCGCCGATGGGCTGGCTCCAGGTAGTGCTGATCCCGCAGTGAGGAGGCCGCGTCCTTGAACTCGCCCTCGGTCTCACTACGCTGCGCCAGATCACGCAGATCCGCAGCGAGTCTGCGTCTGGCTTGGTGGGTTTTGTTCCGGGCGTTCTCGTACTCTCCGGGTGCCCAAGCCTCTCCATCCTGGTTCTTTCTAGGGTTTGGCTCTGGGATTGACTTCAGCTTGGCGGCGGCGAGTTCGGCCGTTTCCGGTGAGATTTCCCCGGACCAGAGCTGGGCCATGATGTCCGTTCCGTAGTGGTGCATGGTGACTGCCAGCAGCAGACGGTGCCGGGCACGCTTAGGATCTATGTTTGCGGCCTGGGCGTAGGCGAGGCTGGCCTTGCGCAGGATCTTGCCATTGTCTTGCTGCTCGAGGAACTCGGCCGTGACATCTTGGGCGCTGAGCGCTGGCTTCTCCGCTTGGGCGAAGAGCAACAGGTCCTGGAAATTCTCCAAGTATTCTTCAGCGGCAAAGAAGCTGCGAAGCAACCTGCGTTGAGGGTTCGCCCAAGGCTGCCGCATCGACGGATTGGACCGATTCGCGATGGCAGACGTGCATGCCTGCTGGACCCTGGCAAGCAGCCCAGCGGATGGCTGGGTTGTCATCGGCTGTGATTGTTCTGTTCGTGTCTGCGCTGTCATGTCACTCACCGTACGGATGGATGGCACAGCAGAGAGAGGACCGGGCGATCACCTGTGGACGACTATGCTCGATAGCTGATGGAGGGAGGAAGCCGTTAGCGGAGCTGATCGTCGGCGGGCAATCTGCGCAGCAGCGCATGGAGGTTTCGGTCGAGGTGATCCGCGTGGCCGAGCAAGTCAGGTAGGACCCGGATCAAGTTTGTGGTGCCCGTTGTCGCAATGATGAGCCTGTTGGTTGAGAGTTCGTAGTTGGCGGAGCGGTAGCCTCCACGTAGGAAAGCTGCCAGCGCGGGGTGGACCAGCCGTTCTCCCTGGAAGCGATCCTGGTAATCGTCGAGGACGATCGCGTGCTGCTGGACGCGGAAGGGAAGGTGTAAGACCACGTACGTGTATTCGACAACGGGTTCGTAGCCGTCGTCACCGGGGACACGGCCGATGAAGGTGCCGATGAAAAACGGTAGTCGACGTAGCTGGCCGTGATAAACGTTGCGATGCTCGTAGCGGTCCGTGCGAGGACGAAAGATGATGGCGTCGCGGTATTCAGGGCTCGGCTCTTCCGCGTGGAAGTCGAGGCCGTTACTCTTGGCAAAGCCGTGACGACGGTGGTGGCGTCCGCCGATGGCCCAGACCAGAGGAACGAAGGTGGCGGTAAGCAGTAGAGGAGCACAGACCCACCACAAGTGGGTGGGATCGCCGCTGAGGATAGGTGACAGAACTGCGCCGGTCCACAGCGCACCTAGGACCATGATCGCGGTCGCGAGTCCCGACCAACCGAACGTGCTGTGACGTCCGAAGGCGAAGAAGCTACGGAAGATTCCCACGCGTCGGGTGAGGATCGGACCCAGATCAAGGTCGGCAGGAGAGGAGATATAGCGCACACCGGGCAGCATAGTGAATCCAGGTAAACGGTTCCTGAAGCAATCGCAGGGACGCCAAGATGGGTGTGGCAGAGAACAAAAAATCTCCCCGCCGAGTGGAGGGGAGATTTTTCACAGTGGAGCGGATGACGGGATTCGAACCCGCGACATCCACCTTGGCAAGGTGGTGCTCTAGCCAGCTGAGCTACATCCGCAGAGGTGGTTTTCACCTGAACCGGTGAATTCCAACGAGATGAAACTCTAGCCCACAACGAGGCCCAACACCAAATCGGAGATACCGGCATGTTGCTGACCGTGCGCGAGGGTGCGACAGCCCGACGCAATGCTGTCAGCCCGTCGTGCCAGACTATAGGGCTATGACTGCACCTCCCTTAGCCCAACAAACGCCGTATGGCCGGATGTATGCCCGAAAGATTGACGGGGTCCCAGAAGTCCCCTCCATCACGACGGTGATTGGACGCCAAGCGATGGACCTGACCGGGTGGGCCGGTTACATGGCCGCGCAGGCAGTCATCACGGACCCGCTGCTGCCGGAGGCCATCGGCAACCGTGCCAAATTGGGGCACATCGCACGCAAAGCGACTGACGCGGCAGCCACGTATCGGGACCAGGCGGCTGCCCGTGGGGACCGCGTCCATCTGTACGCGGAGCAGGTCGCGTTACGCGCACTGGGTATGCCTCATAGGATGCCGGAGTCGCGTGCCGCGCTGGCGGAGCACGGCGAGGACGGCTTCGCCGACCGTTTCGACGAATGGTGGGAGCACTACCAAGTTCGGCCACTGGCCACGGAAGTCACGGTGTGGAACCACGAGGTCGGGTACGCGGGAACCATCGACTTGGTGGCAGAGATCGGCGGCAAGACTTGCCTCATTGATTTCAAGACGCGCGGCAACGATCGCCAAGGCCGGATTAAGGTGCCCGATGACAAGGTCGCCATGCAGCTGGTTGCGGGCCTGAAAGCCGAGGAATCCGTGGTGGACCCGGCAACGGGCCAGTGGGAGCCCTGGCCGTACGGAAACGCTGAGCTGCTGCTCGCGGTGGCGCTGGGCGACCGCGAGGTCTTGCCATTGCAGGTCGCACCCCAGACTTGGCGAGAGAATTGGTACATGTTCTGGGCCCTGCGCAAGGTCTGGGAATACGAGCGGGTGGTCTCCGAGCATCCACGAACCCTCTTGCCGATCAGCCCGCCACCGCAACGGTAGACTGAAAGAGGCCTCGAGATCATGAGGTCCAAACCATTCTTCCTCGCGTGAACCAAGGAGAGTTCTGTGGCAATTCGAGAAATCCGCTTGATCGGCGATCCGGTGCTGCGCACCAAAGCCCAAGAGGTCACGGAATTCGGCCCTGAACTGCACAAACTCATCGACGACATGATCGAGACCATGCGGGACACCGGCGGCGTCGGCCTCGCAGCCCCGCAAATCGGGGTGGAGCTGCGCGTCTTCGTCTACGAGGTTGCAGGGACCTTGGGGCACGTGGTGAACCCGGTGCTGACCAACGGTGCGGAAACCCAAGAGCCGCGGAACGAAGGGTGCCTGTCGATCCCCGGACTGTCGTTCCCGGTGATCCGGGCGCAGCAGACACGCATCACAGGGCAGGACAAGCACGGCAACGCCATCGAGATCGCCGGTGAAGATCTGTTGGCTACGGTCTTTCAACACGAGAACGACCATCTCGACGGGGTTCTCTTCATTGATCGACTGGCCAAGTCCGACAAACGTCAGGCGATGTCTGAGCTCCAGAGCGAGCAATACCAAAACACCATCAAACGGACTCTTCAGGAACGAGCCGGCAACGTTGGCAGCGCGTTCGGACTGAGCTAGGAGCCTCACACCATGGCACACGAATCCATCCTCTTCGCCGGCACGCCCCAATTGGCCGCCGATGCCCTAGAAGCACTGATCGCCGCGGGCATTTCCATTTCGGCGGTGTTGACCCGGACAGACGCGCCGGTGGGACGCAAAAGAGTGCTCACGCAGTCACCGGTAGCCCAAGTCGCTGAGGAACACGGCATCCCCGTCATCAAGGCCGACCGCATCGATGATGATACGCAACAGGCCATCGAAAACAGCGGGGCCGCGCTTGGCGTGATCGTGGCATACGGGGCCTTGCTGAAGCAGCACACCATTGACGCTCTCGAACACGGATGGATCAACCTGCATTATTCGCTGTTGCCGGCTTACCGCGGGGCCGCCCCCGTGCAACGGGCCATGATGGCGGGCGAGGAAGACACCGGCATCTCGGTCTTTCGACTTACCGTCGGGCTGGACACCGGGCCCTTGGCATACCAAGAGCGGGTCGCGATCCCGGCGGGTGTCAACGCGGGCGATTTTCTGGCGGAGTTGACCGAGCGTGGATCAGACGCACTGGCAAAGCTGGTGCCACAGATCCTCGAGGGGACAGCCGTCTTCACCGAACAGGAGGGTGAGGTTTCTCACGCCGCAAAGCTCACCAAGGAAGACGGCCTCGTCACCTTTGACGACACCACTGTGTTGGTGGCCGGCCGAATCAACGGGGCTAGCCCAGCACCGGGAGCCTGGGCCTACTTTGCTGGCAAACCAATCAAGTTCTTCTCGGCCCTGCCGGTGCCAGCCGAGCCCGGGCTCGCTGCCGGCCAGTTCGACGCAGCAGCCGAAGGCATCGTGGTGGGCACCGCGGACGGGGCGCTACTCATCTCGACCGTTCAACCGTTCGGCAAGAAGGCCATGAAGGCCACGGATTGGTGCCGCGGCGTCACAGGGGAAAAGCAGTTCGAATCGCAGCTGAAGGAGCGCGCATAACGTGACCGAACACAATCGACGCCGAAGTGGCGCCGAACGAGGCAAGCAGCGCAGGCAGCAGGGGACACGCCGAAACGCCGCGGGCCGAGAGCGCAACCGGGGTGGCGGCGGTCCACGCAGATTTTCCGCCCAGGCTCCGGGGCAGCGCAGCCGTTCGGCCGATCCCGCCCGGTTGTGCGCCTACGAGGTGCTGCAAGCCGTCGCCATCGATGACGCCTACGCGAACCTGTTGCTACCGAGCAAGATCCGCGAACACCGGCTGGACCGGAAAGACGCCGGCTTCGCCACGGAGTTGTGCTACGGGGCCCTTCGGCTGAGTGGCACCTACGATGCGATCCTAGCCAACTGCGTTGACCGGCCGTTGAACAGGCTTGATCCCCAAGTCTTGGATGTTCTGCGCTTGGGCTGCCACCAGCTGCTGAACATGCGGGTGCCCGCCCACGCTGCCCTGAACGAGTCGGTCGCGCTGACCCGGGACCGGATCGGCGCCGGAGCCGGCGGCCTCGTGAACGCCGTGCTGCGTCGAGTGAACGAAAAGGGTATCGATGAATGGCTCGACGAGCTCACCGAAGCCGCCGAGAACGAACTCAGCGCGCTGGAGATTCGCTACTCGCACCCGCAGTGGATCATCCGCGCGCTGCGACAGGCGCTCAAACTCAACGGCCGGCCGGAAGCCGAACTGACCGAGACGCTGGCCGCTAACAACGTGCCGGCGGAACTGAACTTCGTCGCCTTGCCCGGTCTCGGCGAGCTGACGCCCATCCTCGAACTCGGCGCGGAGGAGAACAGGCTGGTCCGTGACGCCGCGGACTTCCGCGGAGGCGACGTCGCCAGGATGCCGGGCATCAAGGACGGCACCGTCCGGGTGCAGGACACCGGCAGCCAACTCATCGCACGAGCCCTCGCTGCGTTCACGACCCAAGCATCCGGACCGGCCGCGACACGCTGGCTGGATCTGTGTGCAGGCCCCGGCGGCAAGGCCGCGCTCCTGGCTGCCCTCGCCGCCCAGCAGGATGCCCAGCTGACCGCCAACGAGCCGGCAGAACACCGCGCCAAGCTGGTCAGCCAGGCCTTACAGCCCATTGACCCGGGGGCGTGGCAGGTGCGCGTCGCCGACGGCCGGACCATCGGACAGGACACCCCGGAGGGCGGTTTCGGCAAGATCTTGGTGGACGCCCCGTGCACCGGGCTGGGAGCGTTGCGCCGCCGGCCCGAGGCGCGCTGGCGCAAGAAACTCTCCGACGTCGCCGAACTCACCCCGCTGCAGGCCGAATTGCTTGCCGCCGCCTACGAGGCTCTAGCGCCTGGTGGGGTGGTGGCCTATGTGACCTGCTCGCCGCACCCGATCGAGACCGTGCTGCAGGTCAAGGACTTCCTCAAGGACCACCCGGAGGCTGAGCAACTCGACGCCAAACAGGCCCTGAACGACGTCGCCTTGATCGACCTCTTCGACGACCATGACCGATCGGTCGACGATGAGGTTGTCGCCAAGAGCGCCCAACTGTGGCCGCACCGACACCACTCAGACGCCATGTTCATGGCCCTGATCCGCAAACCGTCCCACTAACCGCACCTACCACGCAGCAGAAAACCAGAACATGAAAACGTTTATCCACCCCAGCATCCTCTCCGCCGACTTCGCCAGACTTGGTGAGGAACTGCAACGCATCCCGGATGCAGACGCCGTACACGTGGACGTGATGGACAACCATTTCGTGCCGAACCTGTCCTTCGGAATGCCCATCATGGAGGCGGTCAAGGCCAACACGGATCACCCGCTGGACGTCCACCTCATGATCGAAGACCCGGACCGGTGGGCCCTGCAATATGCGGAGGCGGGCGCGGACACCGTCAGCTTCCACGTGGAAGCTGCCCAAGCTCCCATCAGATTGGCCAGAGAGCTGCGCGCACGCGGCGTCAAGGCCGGCTTGGCGCTGCGCCCTGCCACCCCGGTTGAACCGTACCTCGACCTGCTGCCCGAACTGGACATGCTACTCATCATGACGGTCGAACCAGGGTTCGGTGGGCAATCGTTCCTCGAGGTGATGATGCCCAAGGTCAAGACGGCCCGCGAATTCATCAACGCGGAGCAACTGCCGGTGCGCATCGAGGTGGACGGCGGTATCAACACCAAGACGATCGCTACCGCCTTCGAAGCTGGCGCGGATGTCTTCGTAGCCGGCTCCGCCGTCTACTCCGCAGCAGAACCGAATCAGGTCATCGCCGAGCTGCGCTCCGCGATCAACTGATCCTCCCCGATAGAAAGAACAATCTGTGGATTTCTTGCGCTGGCTTTTCGAGGCCACCATCCCCGTCGGCGGGTCGGTACTGGTCGTCCGGGAAGTCGTCGGAAACATTTTCGGTTTGGCCAGTGCCCTGGGCGGGATGCGCCGCAAGGTGTGGGCGTGGCCGGTCGGGATCATCGGCAACCTATTACTCCTGACGGTCTTCGTCGGCTCCCTCTTCGGAGACGCCGACCAGGCAAACCTGCTGGGGCAGGCGGGACGGCAGATCATGTTCATCACCGTGTCCGTCTACGGCTGGGTGCAATGGCGGGCCGCCCGCAAGGAGCTGCAAGAACGCCAAGCTGGCAGCCAGCCGGACACGGCCATCACGCCGCAATGGGCCGGCTGGAAGACTCGGATGGCGCTGATCGCCACGATGGTTCTCGGCACCCTAGCCATCACACCGCTGTTCCGCATGCTGGGCTCCTACGAGCCGGTGTGGGCCGACGCCTGGACCTTTGTCGGCTCCTTGCTTGCCACGTATGGCATGGCCAAGGGCTGGGTGGAGTTCTGGCTGATCTGGGTCGCGGTCGACGCGGTGGGGGTGCCGCTGCTGTTCGCCGCCGGCTACTATGCGACGGCCTTCATGTACCTGTTCTACGGTGTCTTCACCCTGATCGGGTTCTTCGTCTGGGCCCGTGCGCAGCGCAACGCCAAGCCACGGATCGAGACTCGCATGCCGGACCCGACCATTCAGCGGGTCGGCGAGAACTAGAATGATTTAGGCCACGTTGGCAGTCACAAAAGCACGTGAATGCCACGGGCAGCCAGAACAACCACTAGGGTAAGAACGTGAAGAATTTTGAAGAGCTCTTCCAGGAGTTGACGGAAAAGGCACGCACCCGGCCGGCCGGTTCGGGAACCGTCGCACAGCTGGACGCCGGGGTTCACGGTATCGGTAAGAAGATCGTGGAAG
>CAYZBX010000013.1:0-26467 GCA_964476735.1 uncultured Micrococcaceae bacterium | reverse complement strand
TGGTCCACTTCTGCGGGGCGGACTGCAGGGACTCCCGCAGCACCGAGAGGATGACCCGGTATTCTTCCGGATCCTCTTCCTCGGCAGACGGGACCGCGCCAGCAGCCTCAAACTCGACGCCCTTGTGGACCAGCAGTGTCGCGTCGCCACCGTCGTCGAGGATCATGTTCGGGCCCAGCTCCGGGTTCTCCTCGGCTCCGGGCCAGGACAGGATCTGGTTAGTGGCCCACCAGTATTCCGGCAGGGTCTCGTTCTTCCACGCGAAGACGGGTACCCCGGTTGGGTTCTCCGGGGTACCATCGCCGACGACGACTGCGGCCGCGGCCTCGTCTTGGGTGGAAAAGATGTTGCAGGATGCCCAGCGGACCTCGGCGCCGAGGGCCACCAGCGTTTCGATCAGCACGGCGGTCTGCACGGTCATGTGCAAGGAGCCGGCGATGCGTGCCCCGGCCAGCGGTTTGGCCTCACCGTATTCTTCCCGTAGCGCCATCAGTCCCGGCATCTCATGTTCTGCCAGTCGGATTTGGTGGCGGCCGGCGGTGGCTAGGGTGAGATCCCGCACGGCGTATTGGAGGTGGCTGCCCGCTGCGGATACGTCAAGGGTGGCGGTATCGAGTCCAGCGGTGTCAAGCACTTCAGTGGGTTGGGAAGAAGGCGCCAAAGGGTCCTGTCCTTAGTTTTTAGGTGTCTGAATACTCGGCAAACTCAGCGATCAACACTGGGATGCCGTCCACCACATGGTAGTGGACGCTTCTGCCATTGTATTTGTTTGCGGACTGCACCGTGTCTCCCCGGTCCGTCATGGCGGATGCGGTCAGCGGGCAACGCATGACGTCGCGCAACTGGTTACTCAGCGGAATCGCTTGCATTTTAATCTCCGTCCGTGATGAGCCGCAGCAGGCGGCTCCCAGTGGTGGGTTTCCCCGGAGTGGGGGCAGACCCGGCAGCCAGCCGGGGTTTCTTCCGTTGCGAGGCAGCCGCATAGGCTTCCTGCGTGGGTGCAACGGAGGCTTCCGGTGCCGTTTGCACGGCGTTGGCCAATTCCAGCAGGTCATCTGGTTCGGCCTTGGGACGGACGGCTGCCATCGCGGCGGGATCGGTCATGGAGATGACCTGCCAGCCTCGGGGTGCGGAGAAACTCTCGGTGTGCTGGGCACACAGATCGTAACAATGGGGTTCGGCGTAGATAGACAAGGGTCCGAGCACAGCCGTGGCGCCGACGTAATCGTAGGTCAGCGTGGACACGGCAGGGTGCAGGCAGCCGTTGCGGGAACAGCTGCGTTGGTTGCCGTGTGGAATGCTCATTTCTTGTCAGGCCTTTCGTGGTTAAACGAATTAAACATTAATCCCGTTGATGGGCCGTCCCCACCAGTGTAACCGGGATCACATTATTCCGATAGGGATACTGGGACAGCAGTATTTGCTTGTCCCATGGACTTGATCGGGAACGCGGAAAGCTGGTTACCACGGCCCAATACCTGAACGTTGCCGTAAACCTGATCACCGCTAACGCTGATCAGCACACCGCGGACCTCGTCCCCAGCGCCGAGGTCTTTAATGTTTTTTCGGACCGAAGTGCCACCGGAGAGTTTAAGAGTGCTAGCTTTGCCGAGTGCGCCGGCCTTGGTGATCGGGGTCAGCGTGACCTCCGCTTCGCCGGAGGTCTGCCCGAACACCAGCGCCGCGTCGCCGTGCCCGGGTGCGGCCACAACATTGGTGTTGCCCAGCTTGCCGGCCGAGCTGATGAAGGACACATCGGGCTTGGCGTTCCCCCGCAGGGTTCGGGCGGCCGCAGTCACGAGGTTCTCGGCGTCCACAGCCAGGGTGTAGTCGCCTGCCGGGAGTTGGTCGAGCGGGACCACCACGGTGCCTTGCGCCGGGATACTGACCTCCCCGTTGTTCGGCAACCGGGCCTGCCCGGAGGCCGAATACGCCGTGACCTTCGCGGTGGTTTCCGAGGCAGCCGACGAGTTGAGGATGAGCGCCGGCCGCGAGTTGCCGTGCTCCTCATCCGCTTGTAGGTATTTCCGCGTCTCGGCAGGGTCCTGCGCTCGGAAGCCTGCGATCACCTGACGACGAGCCAACTGGGTGCTGGCGGGGATGTAGTCAACGCCGCCGGCGTCCAGACCGTACAGGAATGTTTGGGTGGCCCAAGCGCTGACCGCGCCCCCGGTGGAGCGAACCCGCGCTGTGACGGCTTGCTCATCCGGGGCAAAGCCGGCTGCGAGGAACGAACGAGTCTGGCCAGGCGCCAACACGATGCCGTGCGAACCCGGCGCCTGGACTTTTCCGGCTGCCCCGTAGAAGTCCAGTGTGACGACCGCGGTGGTTTCCGTTGGGTTACTCAACCCGATGACTCCGGTCGCCCCGACCTCGGTGGTCAGACCGGTCAGCCACTGTTCGTGCAGCGGCGCCACGCAGTCGGTCATCGCTAGTCCGGATAGGTCTCCGTCGGGGGCAGCGTAGCTGCGCACCGTATTGATCAGACCCTGCCGGCCGCCCAGCGGGTAGCTGGTGAGAAAATCGGGCTCGAGCGCGGCTGTTTCGGAGATGCTGTGCTTGGCGGAGCGCTGCGACTGACCGTCCTTACCCACTGTTGCGGGTTCGCCCTGCTGGACCTCCTCGGCCACCGGCGGGGTCAGGTTCTTGGCTTTCGCCCCGGGTTCACCAGAGGTGTGCAGCTCCAGCCAGGGCAGCGTGCCCCCGAGGTCGGAGATCGCCAGGGCGGCGAGCCGGGTTTCTTCCTTGGTGGAGCCCGGGCTGAACTCGGCGTCCGTGTTCTCGCCGACCCCGGAGACCAGTTGCGGCTGGGACGGGCACACCAAATGCTGCTTTGCCGTTGGGATGCTGGTCAATCCGGCCTGCGCCTCGGCGAGCGCCGGCTCCTGCGGGTTGACCGAGGCGAAGTAGACGCCCGCACCGGCGGCACCAAGCAGCAACGCGCCAGCAGCCACGGCGGCGAGGGTGCGGCGTTGGGCCCTGGGCTTTCCGTTAGTTTTCGTCACGGCCGTTTCCCTCCTGCTCCGTCACGGTGGACTCGGACGTCGCCCGGGTGCTCTTGTCAGGTTGGGCGGCTTGGTGGTTTGGTTGATCGGTTGGGTCCGGCTCAGCCGTCTCGGCGTTGCGGTCCGCAGCTGCTGAGTCGTCGGTGGACTCCTGTTTGTCTTGGGCCTCCGCCTCGAGTGCGGCGCCCTCCCCCGCTGTCGAGGCGTCCGGGACGACGTGTTCCTCGTCGCTGTCCAATTGTTCGCCCACATAGGGGATGATGCGTGCACGTCGGCTGACCGGCACCGCCAGCAGCAGCGCTAGCAAGAAGACGAGGAACTGACCGATGACGGTGCTGAGCTGGTGCTCGTGCTTGAAGTCCACCTCGAGTGTGCCGGCCTCGTTAGGCAGTGTGAAGACGGCTGCCCACTCCCCAGCGGAGGAGTCGATGCGCTCGGCCTCGATCGGCTCACCGTTGAAGGTGACCACCCATCCCTGGTCGGCCCGGTTCGAGATCCACAACCGGCGCTCCTGCTCGCTCGCGGCAAGATCGAAACTCGCCTCGGTCAACGTGGAAGGCACCCGCTGCAGGGTTTTGCCGTTCTCGTCGATGACGCGCATGCGTGCGGTGAAGTCGGTGGTGGACTGGGCATCGGGCAGCTGCGTTTCGGGAACGGCGCGCCACAACCACCCCCCTTGGGCCCGACCGACGGTGGCTAGGCCAGGAACCGAGTCAATCTTGGCCGCCAACAGTTCCTGTTCGTTATTCGGGTCGGCAAGGAAGACGAACGCCACCGCCAGCTCATCCAGTTGCTCCCGTGGATCAAGGCTGTCGCCGGCGACGATCTGCGCGACGGCCTGCTTGATGCTCTGGTCTGCCGGGTCTTCGTTGGCCCAGCTGGCCTCCGTCAGTGGCCCGGTGAACTGCCGGGCGCCGTGTCCGGCGGACATGGCATCGAGGGTGGTTGCGGCGCCGTTGATGAGGGCACCGTCGAAACCGGTGTCCGTGGCGGTGATGCGCAAGGTGCGGGTCCGGTACGGCCCCAGCGCCTGATCCGCAGCGGTCGCCGGCACCAGCCGAGCCGGCGAATCCGTGACCACCGATCCCGCATGGAAATCGGTCACCGGGGGCAGCCCGTCGTCCCCGGTGGCTTCCTGAGCCTCCACGAAGGACGCCGAAATGAACAACGCTCCCGCCAGCCCGATGGACAGACCCAGCGTGCCGATGAGCACCCCGGTGGCTGCGGTCAGCGCGTGGCGTCGACGCGACACGGCCCGGTTCCGCAAGCTGCCCAGCAGGTCAAGGGTGACGATCGAGCCCATCAGCAGCACGAGGACCCACACGGAGATCGCCGGGCCCGGGTAGATGGTGACCGGCTGGCTGCCATCGGCGGCCGTGACGATCCCGCTCGTCAGGTAGCTCACGGCCATCACGAGGACCGCGGTGAAGAAGGCAAACCGCACGATGGTGCCGCGCAGTTTCGGCACGAACAGCGCGATCAGCAGCCCGATCGCGGCCGGAATCGCGATCAGCAAAGCGGTGACGAGGGCGTACGGCGCTGCGGTGTACAGCCACCACCAGCCAAAGGTGGTGGTATCCGAGAACGGTTCAAAGCTGATCGGAAATCCGAGCAGCTGTTGCCACACCGGGGCAGCCTCGAAGGCCTGCGGGCGCGTCGGATCCGCCAGCAGCGCCCGCGGGTTGTTCCAGTCCTGCAGCCACGCCGGCAGAAACAACGCGATGGCCGGCAACGGCACGAACCACAGCGGCTTTGCGCGACGGCCGATCAGCAGAAACATGAGGAGCACGGCAACGGCCAGCGGCAGCGTCGCGGCCGGCGCGCAGGCAGCGAGCACCGCTAGCAGCAGTGAGGCCACCCCAGCGGCAGTCCACGATGGGACGGAGTTGATCCCGGGTTTGAGGATCATCTCCACCTCGGTCCGGCGCATCGCGATTGGGTCCAAGTAGAGTTTGGGGTCCAACCCGGAACCGGTGGCACGGATGATCGCCAACGCAAACAGGGGCAGCAGGACGTGGAAGATCGCCGCAGCGATTCTGCCTTGTCCCAGATCCACCTGCAGGACCGGGCTCACGCCCCAGAACAATGCGGCCAGCAGCCGGATCCCGCGTGAATCCGTCAGGCCGGCGGCGAGGAACCATGCGCTCAGCCCGGCTAGGGGCATGGCGAGGAAGAACGTCCACACGGTGGCCACTGATGCGTCGCCGAAGCCGAGCACGCCGAGCAGTCCGAGGACATAGGAGAAGGGGTCGACGTGGTGGCTGGACCCAACGGACAGGTCGGTCCACCAACTGGACGCGTACCCGAAGACGGCACCTAGGGACCCGCTGACCGGTAGCATGCTGCCGCCGATCAACGCGCCGGCACCCAGCAGGTGACGCAGACCAATAACACTGGCTACCGTGAGCAGGAAGACCGCCGCCAGCGCGCCGGTGCCCGCCCAGGTCCGCTCGGGAGCGGCCATCGCGGTGAAGTCGTCCCGGTCCCCGGTGGGCTCGTAGGTGGTGTTGGCCACGCCGGTGCCGTCACCGATCACATCCGACCGTTCGGCCGTGGCTTGGTTGGCTCGCTCGTAGAGGCGCACCTCGCGGCGCGTGGTCAACAACGGTCGGATCACATCGTAGGAGACCCTGCGGTTTTCTCTCAGCTGCCTGCGCGAACGCGTCAGCTGAACAGGCTTGAACAGCCCGGCCATGGTCCCGAACCATGCCTTGAGGGATTCGCCGATCCGCTTGTTCGCGATACCCAACAGCAGGTCGGCGAAGGCCGCGAAGAAGAGCCAAAGCCACAGGAACGGCAGCTGCCACGTCCTAGCGAACTTGAGCCGCAAGAAATTCTGCGAGCGACGATGCGCCCGAATCCCGGATGGCGAGATCCGTCCAGTCATCTCGTCCCACACCTTGCTGGGCCCGCTGTGCCGCGGCCGCAACCATGATCCGGAGACGGGGCGGGAGCGCCGGTCGATTGCGTCGGGCACCGGCTCGTCGTGGCGCATGACCGCGCTGGGCACCACGATCACGCGGTGGCCGGCCAAGCGGTTCCGCCAGCACAGATCGAGCTCGTCACCGACCATCCGCAACGCCGGGTCGAAGCCACCGAGATCGTCCCAGACGTCGGCACGGATCATCATGCCGGCTGAGTTGACCGCGAACACATCGGAGCGGTCGTCGTACTGGTCCTGATCGATTTCCTCGCGGTTGATCATCGTCAGGCGTTCGGCGCGCGGGGACATCCCGATGCCAACGTCGATGAGCTTGCGGGTATCGTGCCAGCGCACCTGCTTGCAGCCGGCGATGGTGACCGATGGGGAGACCTCCACGCCGTCCAGCAGCTCGGCTAGCGCGTCGGGTTCGGGCGCGGAGTCATCGTGGATCAGCCACAGCCAGCGTCGGTCCGCCGGCGTGCGGTGGCCGAGGTCAACGGCCACCGTCGCGGCGTGGGCCACCGCAGGGATGAAGCCTTGGTTTTCCCGCAGCGTGATCAGGTGCGCGGGTTCAGGTACGTGTTTCTTCAGCAACCGGCGGGTTTCTTCGTCGGCTGCTGAATCCACAACAATCAGGTGGTCGAGTGGGCGAGTCTGGTTTTCCAGCGCGGTGAGAACATCGTGAAGGTGGTCGCTTCCGCGGTGACAGACAAGGATTGCTGTGACGTCGACCTGATGCTGAATTAGTTCGCCTTCTTCCGCAATCGGCGGCGCTCGCGTTCGGAGAGTCCACCCCAAATGCCGAAACGCTCATCCTTTTCGAGTGCGTACGCCAGGCACTCTTGGCGTACCGGGCACGCCGTGCACACCTTCTTGGCGTCGCGCGTTGAACCGCCCTTTTCCGGGAAGAACGCCTCCGGGTCTGTCTGGGCGCACAGTGCGTCCACCTGCCACGCTAGCTCGCCTTCCACCTCGGTGGGTGACCAGATGGTATCCAGCAGCGAGGACGCGTCGTCCATCTGGGCGTCTTCGATCTGCAGCGGTTGGACCGGGGCCACGTGCAGGGCCGTCGGGGCCGCGGCCTCTTCGATCACCTGCTCGGCTGCGGCGTGTGCCGCCAGCAGCGCGTTCGCCTGTTCTTCCAGAGAGAGCGGCTTGGTGGTCAGCCCGTCTTGGTATTTTTCCGCCGCCTGCGGGTCAGCGGGGTCGAGGAACCAGTCAGCTGGGATGTTCCGGGTCGGTGGCTGGGCCGCAACTGTTTCTGTGTTGCGGTAATCTTGCTGGCGCTCTGCGTTAGCCAAGAAGTCCTCCCGGATCCTGCTGAAAAAGGTAAGTGACATACATAATTACACGTGTGTAAGTTGTTCTACGTCAAGTCAAGAAGGGAAATGATAAGCACCCCGACCGACACTTTTGGCGGATTTGGCACGCAACACGCCGTAGGATCTTGAGTCATGATTTCTTTGGCTTCATCCGCTGCCCACTCCCCCGTGACGACGACCGCGGAGTTGTTCGATTTCCTCGCCAAGCGCGGCCAACCGGCGCTGTGTCAATATCAGGACCAAGAGCGCGTCGAGATCTCCGGTCGAGTCCTCGTCAATTGGGCGACCAAAGTTGCCAATCTGCTGGACGCCCACTTCCCCGCCAGCGCGTTGCGTATCGTCCTGGCAGGTCCGGCGCATTGGAAGTTCTTCGCGGTGGCTTTCGGCAGCCGTTTGCTTGGGATCGAACCGGAGTGGCTCGGGACCGAGCTTGAGGATCTTGCCGAGGAGGACCTCAGCGACGCCGTGCTGGTCACGAACGCAACGGCGGACGCCATCGATGGGTTGGCCAGTTCCCCGGCCGAGCTGATTCAAGTGGACTTGGCGACGCTGGCCACCGAGTTCGGCGGTGCCTTGGACCCCTTCGCGATCGATTTCGCCCTCGAGGTGCCGGCCCAGCCGGATCAGCTGCTGGTCCGCATCACGCCGACGCAGCTGCCGCCGACCCGCAGCGGCAACACGCTGCTCTCCCCGGACTCCGACGGTGAGGCATTGACGTCCGAGCAGCTCGTCGACTTGGCGCTCGGCACGTGGGCCGCCGGAGATTCGCTGGTGATCAGCGACGAAGAAAACAGCGCAACCGCGCGGCGGCAAGAGGCCCCGCGTTTTAGCGTTCGTCTGCCTTAGGGTCCTCGGCCGCCCGTTCAACGGCCGCGGCCAAGGCGGCGGGGTCTTCGACCGGAGCGTGCGCGGCGCTTTTCTTCTGTGCCACGGCATCGCCGGAGAAGACCCAGAAACGGTAGGCGAAGAAACGGAAGATGGTGCCAAGCACCAGCCCGACCACGTTGCCGGCGATGAACAGCCCCGTCACCGAGTTCACGTCCAGCAGGTACTTGGCCACGAGCACACAACCGACCTGGATGCCGATCCCGATCAGGTTCATGATGCCGAACAGGATGGCTTCCCGGACCGGGTTGGCCTGCCTGCGGTCGCGGAAGGTCCAGTATCGGTTGGCGATCCACGAGAAGATGGTCGCGACGACACCGGCGACGACTTTGGCTTTGCCAGCGGAGTCGGACATCGGCCCGGAAAGCAACCACACGTAGATCCCCGAGTCAATGATGAAGGCGATCCCGCCGACGGTGCCGAATTTGGCTACTTCGCGCCAGAGAAGCTTGACCAACGCCCGGATGCGGGACGTAAAGGAAACGAGGCGCACGGTGCATTGACTCCAACTCGGCTGACATTAAAACAAGTCAATGCTACCCGGCTTGGGCCGGTGATCCTACTTTTAGGCGTCGGTGTCCGTTTTCTGGAAGACCGCGCGCAGATAGCCGCGCACGGTTTCAGCGGTCTCGTCGGACAGTGCGTAGAAACTCCAAGTGCCCCGTTGGCGGCGCTCCAGCAGGCCGGCCTCGACCAGCAGCTTCAGATGGTGCGAAATCGTGGACTGACTCAGGTCCAGCGCCCGGGTGAAGTCCTGCACGCAAATCTCCCCGGTGGCCACGATCATCTGCACGATGCGCAGCCGATTCGGATCACCCAGCGCCTTGAACACCTTGGCCAGATTGTCCACAGATTCCTGCGGCCCCGCAGCTCTGCCAAACGCCATGGAACTCATCTCATACCCCCCCTAAATATGTGATTCTTCCCTTCTCTGAACTTTATCAGCCGAGTAGCACTTATTGCAGATGCGTGTGACACGTTCACACGAAAGATAAGTGTTGCGCCCGCACCCAGATTCACCCGAAGAGACGCAAACCAAGTAGTCTATGCATGTGAGTTTTCCAGTAATTGGTGTAGTAGGTGGCGGGCAGCTGGCCCGCATGATGGCCCCAGCAGCGGTTGCCCTTGGCTGCCAGATCGCAGTGCTTGCCGAAGGCGAGGACGGCTGCGCCCGAACGGCGATCCCGACCGCCCCAGTCGGCGACTACCGGGACTACGAAGCGTTGAGCGAATTCGCGAAGAACGTCGACGTGTTGACCTTCGATCACGAGCACGTGCCATACGAGCATCTGCGTGCCCTGCAAGACGCGGGTGTCAACGTACAACCGGGTCCGGAGGCGCTGCGCTACGCCCAAGACAAGCTCGTCATGCGTGAAGGCTTGGGTTCCCGCGGCCTTCCGGTCCCCGAATGGGCGGCTGTCGCCAACACTGCCGAGCTCGTCGAGTTCGGTGACCGCATCGGTTGGCCGGTCGTGCTGAAGACCCCGCGTGGCGGTTACGACGGCAAGGGCGTGCGCGTGATTCGCGACGCCGCCGGCGCAGCGCAGGCGGCCGACTGGTTCAACGGCGACTTCACCCACCTGCTTGCCGAGGCGATGGTGCCATTCAGTCGGGAGCTGTCCGCGCAGGTGGCCCGCACCCCCTCCGGAAAGATGGTCTGCTACCCGGTCGTGGAGTCCGTCCAGGTGGACGGCATCTGCGACGAGGTCATCGCCCCGGCGCCAAACATCGATCCGGCCGTGGCGAAGGCCGCCCAAGAATGCGCCATGAAGGTCGCCGAAGGGCTAGGCGTCACCGGGATGCTGGCGGTCGAGCTCTTCGAAACCCCCGGCGTCGGCGAGGGCTTCCTGATCAACGAGTTGGCGATGCGCCCGCACAACTCCGGCCACTGGAGCATCGACGGCTCCGTGACAAGCCAGTTCGAACAGCACCTGCGGGCGATCCTCGACCTGCCGCTGGGCGATACCGATCCGTTGGGCGCCTACGTGATCATGAAGAACTACCTCGGCGGCGAAAACCAGGACCTCTACAGCGCCTACGCCCAGGCGATGGCGCACGCGCCGAACGCGAAGATTCACGCCTACGGCAAATCCGTGCGGCCAGGCCGTAAAATCGGTCATGTCAACACCATCGCCCGAGTAGAGGCCGATCTCGATGCCGCGCGGACGGCCGCCACCGAGGTGGCCGCGATCATCCGCGACGGCCATCTCTAGGAGAAACTCATCATCGTGACTGAAACAAGCGCCAACCAGCCCCTCGTGGGAGTCGTCATGGGTTCAGATTCCGATTGGCCGACCATGGCGGCGGCCGCCGAGGCCCTCGCCGAGTTCGGTATCCCCTACGAGGCCGGCGTCGTTTCCGCGCACCGGATGCCAACCGAGATGATCGAGTACGGCAAGAACGCCCACCAGCGGGGCATCCGCGTCATCATCGCCGGGGCCGGCGGGGCCGCCCACCTTCCGGGGATGCTCGCCTCCGTGACGCCGCTGCCGGTCATCGGCGTGCCGGTGAAGTTGAAGGCGCTGGACGGGATGGACTCCCTGCTATCGATCGTGCAGATGCCGGCCGGCGTCCCGGTGGCCACCGTGTCGATCAACGGTGCCCGCAACGCGGGCCTGCTGGCGGTGCGCATGCTCGCCGCGGACCAGTCCGACTTCGGCGCCCAGCTGCGCACCAAGCTTGTCGATTTTGCCGCCGACCTCAACGCCGCGGCCGCGGCCAAGGGCGCCGCCTTGAAGAACACCATTCAGGACATTCCCGGCGCCACCCCGCTCAACTAGCCCAGCGCCGACCCCGGAACCCTTACGTGTCTGATTTCAGCAGTACCAAGTCCGCAGCAAGCCGCTCCCACCTCACGGCGGAAACCGGCCAACTCACCGACCCGTTTCGCCATCCCGAGCATCTCGACAAGCAGCCGAGGCTCAAACGCGCCTTGCTGCTGCTGCTATCCAACCTCATCGTGCCCGGCACGGCGCAGGTCGTGGCCGGTGACCGGGCTCTAGGACGACGCTTCTTGCGCGTCACGTTGCTGTGCTGGGCGCTGGTCGTCGGTGTTGCGGTGCTCGCCCTCGTCAACCGTTCGCTGCTGTTCAGCGTCGCCGCCAATCCAATCGCGCAGTGGGCGGCCATCGCCGCCCTGCTGGCGCTGGCGTTGTGGTGGCTGGTGGTGCAACTCAACACCATCAAGATCCTGCGCCTGCGATTACTGGAGCCCAACCACCAGCGGCTGGTTGGCGCGCTATCGGTGTTCGCGCTGCTGCTGACCGTCGGTGTCCCGCTGTACGGCGCCTACGTGGTGAATACCGGGCGCAGCGCGCTAGGCCACATCTTCTCCACCAAGCCCGCCATCGACCCGGTGGAGGGGCGCTATAACTTCCTGCTCCTAGGCGCGGATGCCGGGGAAGGCCGTCAGGGCCTGCGACCGGACTCGATCTCCGTGGTCTCGGTGAACGCGGACAGCGGCCAGACCGTCATCTTCTCCATCCCCCGCGACTTCCAGAACGCGCCCTTCCCTGAGGACTCCCCGCTGCACAAGGTCTACCCCGACGGGTTCAGCTGCGGCGACGCCTGCATCATCAACGCCCTGTACACCGACGTGATGAACAACCACCGGGACGTGTACCCCGATTCCGTGCAGGACCCGGGCGCCCAGGCCATGGTCGACGCAGCCTCCGGGATCCTCGGCATCGAGGTGCAGGGGTACGCGATGATCGACATGGAGGGCTTCGCCGAGCTCATCGACGCCCTCGGCGGGGTGAAAGTCGAGACCGAAGGCTGGACCACCTATCGAGGCACCCTGCCCGATGGCTCCTGGGGCAACGCCTGGTGGGGTCCGGGCAAGCACCACTTCAACGGTAAAGACGCGTTGGCGTTCGCCCGTTCGCGCAAGTACTCCACCGACTACAACCGGGTGCGCCGCCAACAGTGCATCCAGCAGGCGATGATCCAGCAGTTCAACCCGCAGAACGTGCTAACAAACTTCACCAACATCCTCACCGCTGGTGAACAAGTGGTGGAAACCGACCTCCCCCAAGCCCAGTTGGGTTCCTTCATCTCGCTCGCGGAAAAGGCTCGGTCCCAGCGGATCCAGAAGCTGACCACGGGTGCACCTGACTTTGGCGAGGCCGGGGATAAGTTCTCGACATATCCGGACTTTGCGCAAATTCACAGCCGGGTCCAAGAAATGTTCGACAAGGAGAACGAGAACGGCGACGCCAAGGCCGCCCCACAGCAAGCAAACACCGGCAAGCCGGCCTTCGGGTTCAGCAGAACCGGCGGCATCTTCGGCTTCGAAATCACCAAGCCGGACGGCTCCCCCATCGACGAGGCGTACCTCGTCGAGATGGAACGTTACGGTCAGTACGGTATCTTAGAGCAGGCTTCAAAAGACAACCACAAATGCAAGCCCCTGTCATAACCGAATCCCCGTCCTTGTCCCCGGCTCAGGAGCGTTTAATGTACCGTTTGGAACACACCATGCGTAACTACGCGTGGGGTTCACGGACCGCATTTGCGCACTTGTTCGACACCGCGCCCTCGACCGAACCACAGGCCGAACTCTGGTTCGGCACCCACCCCGCGGCGCCCAGCCCGCTCGCCGACGGGCGCTCGCTGGCCGAGATCGTCGAGTTGCCCTTCCTGCTGAAGGTGCTGGCCGCGGAAAAGGCCCTGTCGATTCAGGCCCACCCCTGCCCCGCGCAGGCCGCCGAAGGATTCGCCCGCGAGACCGCCGCCGGCATCCCGCTCGACGCCCCGGAGCGAAACTACCGGGACCCAAATCACAAACCCGAGCTCCTGTTGGCGCTCACCAACTTCTCCGCGCTGTGCGGCTTCCGGCCCTGGGACGAGGCACAGCGCAGCTGGGCCCGCCTGACCGAGCTGGCCAGCAGCTACCTGCGGGGCGAGCACCGCGAGCAGGCCGCGGACATCCTGCGTACCGTCGCAAACGCGCTGGCCGCCGAAGACTACGCCCAAGCGGTGGAAACCATCCTCGGCCAGCAAGCCGCGAGCTCCGCCTTGTGTTCAGCAATGCAGACCGCCGCCGCGGCCAACCCGGACTACATCTCCCACGATCTGGCCTTGGAGACGGCCCTGCAGATCAGCGAAGACTTTCCCGGCGACCCGGGGGTGCTCATGGCGCTGCTGCTGCAGCGTGTGGACCTGCTGCCCGGTCAGGCAATCTACCTTTCCGCGGGCATCATCCACGCCTACCTGCACGGTGTCGGCGTGGAGGTCATGGCCTGTTCAGACAACGTCTTGCGTGGCGGCCTGACGAACAAACACGTGGACGTCGCCGAACTGCTGGCGGTGTCCTGCTTCCAGCCGGCAACCGATCCGCTGATACAGCCAGCGATCCTCGGCGAGCACGCGGTAACGTTCCGCCCTGAGGTCCAGGAGTTTCAACTTCAGGTGCTCCGCGGCGGGCAGCAGCAGCCGCTTCAGCAGCCCGGCCCGCACGTGGTGCTCTGCATCTCCGGCAAGGCGGTTGTCGAGCAGGACGGCCAGCGCCTGTCGTTGCTTCCCGGCCAAGCGGTCTTCGTGCCGGCCGGTGCCGAGCTGCCAACGGTCAGCTTTGAGCCGGGCGCGGCCGGGCGCGAGCAGACCCCGCTGGTGGTTGCCGCTACCAGCGGAGCCGGCTCGCTGCCGAACTGAACGCTCGCCTAGAACGGATACGGGGCGATGTCCCCGCGCATGGTCACCCACTGCGTTTCGGTGAACGACTCGATGTTGTGACGCATGCCGCCGATCCGGCTGCCGTTGCCCGAGTTCTTGGTTCCGCCGAAGGGCGCGTTAGACTCGTCGGCGACCGTCTGCTCGTTGATGTGTACCTTGCCGGAATCCAGCTGGTCCGCGATGGCCATGGCTTGACCGACATCGCCGAGGATCGAGATGGACAGCCCAAACTCGCTGGCGTTGGCCAGCTCGATGGCCTCCTCCACCGTGCTGAAACGCATCACCGGAGCAACCGGTCCGAAGATCTCCTGCTGCCAGGCCGCGTGTTCCGGGGTCAGATCGGTGAGAACAGTCGGCGGGAAGAACTGGCCCTCGGCCTTGCCGCCCGCGGCCACGGTCCCGCCCTGCTCCACCGTCTCGTCCACGATGGCGCTGATCCTGCCCAGCTGGTTCTCGTCGATGATCGGTCCCAGCGCCACCTGATCGCGGAACGGGTCGCCCACCGGCAGGTTCTTGGCCTTCTCCGAAAGCGCCTGCACGTAGTCCTCGTACACGGACTCGTGCACTAGGTGCCGGCCGGTCGTCATGCAGATCTGTCCCTGATGCAAGAACGAACCGAACGCCGCCGCGGACGCCGCCTTGGCCAGATCCGCGCCCGGCAGCACGATCATCGCGTTGTTGCCGCCGAGTTCAAGGTGCGCACGCTTCAGCAGCCGTCCGCAGGTCTCGCCGATCTTCCGGCCGGCGTTGGTCGAACCGGTGAAGGCCACGCAGCCCACCTCCGGTGCGTCCACCACCGCGGCACCGACCTCGTGATCACCCGGCAACAGCTGGAGGACCCCGGCCGGCAGTCCGTCCTCCTCAAAGATCCGGGCGATCACAACCCCGCCGCAGACCGCGGTCCGCGGGTCCGGCTTCAACAGGACGGCGTTGCCCAGCGCGAGCGCCGGGGCCACCGCACGTATCGCCAGCAGCAGCGGGAAGTTGAACGGCGCGATCACCGAGACGACACCGATCGGTTTCTGCCGCGCGAACGACCAATGCGGTTCGTTAGAGGCCAGCACTTCGCCCTGCGCCACGGTCGGCAGCGCGGAGGCCTCGTAGCATTCGTCGGCAGCCACCTGAGTCTCCAGCCCCGCCTTCGGTGGGACAGAGCCGGCCTCTCGAATGATCCACTCGCGGATCTCGTGCTTGTGCTCGTCGAAAAGCAGGCCGGCCTTGCGCAGCACTGCGGCACGCTCCCGCGGCGTGGTCGCGGCCCAGGCCCGTTGCGCCGCGGCTGCCGCCTGTGCGGCGGCGTAGGCGTCCTTCGCGGTGGCCACGCCAACCTCGCCGAGGCTCTTCCCGGTGGCCGGTTCGGTCACCTGTGCTGAGCCGCCGGAGCCGGCGGTCCAACTCCCGTCAAAAACCTTTCCCTGCCAAGTGCCGTCACCGAGCAATGCTTCCGTTGCGCTCATCTGCCCATCTCCTCCACGTTCGGGGTCAACTATGCTTCGTTCTCATTCTGTCACGGATGCCACCGGGCGCAGCAGGGGGCAGGAGCCCTTGTTCGTTGAGGGTACAGCGCATGCTCCCACGAAACGCAGAACCCACCGGGGCCGTTGGCGCCGGTGGGTTTACCGCGAGTGTGGGACGTGCCGAGTCTACTTGCCGGTCTTGTCGGTGTAGGCCCGCCACTTGTCGACCTGGTGTTCGGCCTCCACGATCCGAACGGTGCCGGACTTGGAGCGCATCACGATCGATTGGGTGGAGATGTGGTCCTTCGAGTAGCGCACGCCGCGCAGCAGGTCACCGTCGGTGATGCCGGTGGCGGCAAAGTAGCAGTTGTCGCTGGTCACCAGATCGTCGGTGGTCAGGATCCGGTCCAGATCGTGCCCCGCGTCGATGGCGGCCTGCCGTTCTTCTTCGTCGACCGGTGCCAGCCGGCCCTGAATGACGCCCCCGGTCGCCTTGATGGCGCAGGCGGTGACGATGCCCTCCGGGGTGCCGCCGATGCCCATCAGCACGTCCACGCCGGTACCCGGGCGGGCCGCCGCGATGGCACCGGCCACGTCGCCGTCCATGATGAAGCGGACGCGAGCGCCGGTCTCCCGGATCTCCTTGACCAGTTTGTCGTGGCGCGGGCGGTCCAGCACGCAGACGGTGACCTGCTGGATGTCCTTGTTCAAGGCCCTGGCGATCCGGCGCAGGTTGTCCTTGACCGGCAGGCGCAGATCCACGAAGTCAGCCGCTTCCGGGCCGGTGACCAGTTTGTCCATGTAGAACACTGCGGACGGATCGAACATGGTGCCGCCCTCGGCGACGGCCAGCACGGACAGCGCGTTGTTGTAGCCCATCGCGGTCAGCCGGGTGCCGTCGATCGGGTCGACGGCCACGTCCACCTCCGGACCGGAGCCGTCGCCAACGCGTTCGCCGTTGAACAGCATCGGGGCTTCGTCCTTCTCGCCTTCGCCGATCACCACCACGCCGTTGAAGTGCACGGTGTCCAGCAGCGCGCGCATCGCGTCCACTGCGGCACCATCGGCCCGGTTCTTGTCGCCGTAGCCAACCCAGTTGCCGCCGGCAATCGCAGCGGCCTCCGTCACGCGAACAAGCTCCAACGCAAGGTTACGGTCCGGCTCGGAATCGGAAACGTTTAGTCGCGGGCTTAGCTCTGCAAAGTCTTGGTTGTTCTGCTCTGACACGAAGTCACTCACCGGTCCTTATTCACTCGTGGTGTTGGCGTGATGGCTAACACTTCGATCATAGTCGCATTTGCGCGCATTTCTGGGACAATAGGGTTCGTGAATGAAGCAGTAGAAGACGTCGAACAGCCAAAACCACAGTTTACGAAGAAGCAGATTGACCGGATTTCCCAACCGGCCATGGCGATGCTTCTGACCATGCTGGTGACCGTGGCGATCGTTCTTCCGTTGATGCTCATCAACCCGATGTCCAAGAAGAATGAGTACGATCCGCAGATCGACGTGACTCAGCTGGCCGCCGAGGGCTCCACCGCAACCCCGATCAGGCTCGCAGCTCCGCAAGTGCCGCAGGAATGGAACGCCACCTTCGCCCGGTGGAAGCGGGACGCCGCCGCCCAGGTTGATTACTGGGAGGTCGGTTACGTCACAAACGGCAAAGAGTTCGCGGGACTGACCCAGGCCGTCGGCGCTAACCCATCCTGGGTAACGGAAAAAACACAGAAGGCCACCGGAGACCAGACAGTGAACGCGGCCGGTTACAGCTGGCAGGTGCGCACCGCAGAGGACAACACCTACTGGCTGCTGGACACAACCGGCACCGACCTGCCGGGTACCGAAGACGGTCAACCACAGACCGTGATTTTGACGAGCTCGGGAACAGCGGAAGAATTGACCAAGCTGGCCGACGCGACCGTGGCCGAGCTGAAGAAAACCGACTGATTGGCGTAACGACCATGCCGACTACCCGCACGCCCGAGCAAGCGTGGAAGATCCTGCGCGAGGGCAACATCCGTTTCTACGAGGGCACCTCCAACCACCCGAATCAGGACGCGGCCCGACGCACCTCGCTGCTGGATGAGCAGCACCCGTTCGCGGTCATCTTTGGCTGCTCCGATTCCCGGCTGGCCGCGGAGATCATCTTCGACGTGGGTCTTGGCGACATGTTCGTGGTTCGTACCGCCGGTCAGGTCATCGACAACGCGGTGCTCGGTTCTTTGGACTTCTCCATTGATGAGCTGGCGATCCCCCTGATCGTGGTCCTGGGCCACGACAGCTGCGGGGCGGTCACCGCAACCGTGGATGCGTTCAAGACCGGTCAGATGCCGCACGGCTTTATGCGGGACCTCGTCGAACGCATTTCCCCTTCCGTTCTTGCTGCGCAGCAGCAGGGCGTCTACGACGTGGACGGGACCGTGGCCGAGCACACCATACAGACCGGCGGCAGACTGATCGAGGCCTCCCGGGTCATCTACGAGGCTGTCAAGGCTGGCCGCACCGCCGTGGTCGGGGTCACCTATCACCTCAGCGACGGTAAAGCCGAAGTGGTCTCCGTTCACGGTAATATCGGCGAAGATTATGCCGCTAGGCAGATTCCCCTGTAAAACAGCCGAATAATTTGGTCGGCTGACCGGCGTGGGCGAAAATAGAGGCATGACTGAGTCCTCTGTTTCTGATAACCAGCAATACCGCATTGAACATGACACGATGGGTGAGGTCCGCGTACCGATCAACGCCCTCTACCGTGCTCAGACCCAGCGCGCTGTAGAAAATTTCCCGATCTCCGGCAAGACCCTCGAGGCAGCTCACATCCAGGCTCTGGCTCAGGTGAAGAAGGCTTGCGCCCAGGCCAACAAGGAACTCGGTGTGCTCAACGAAGAGCGCTCCGCAGCCATCCAGGCAGCAGCCGACAAGGTTGCCACCGGCGAATACAACGTGCACTTCCCGATCGACGTGTTCCAGACCGGATCCGGCACCTCCTCCAACATGAACACCAACGAGGTGCTCGCCACCCTGGCGAACAAGGCGCTGAAGGAAGCCGGTTCGGACACCGAGGTCCACCCGAACGACCACGTTAACGCTTCCCAGTCCTCCAACGACGTTTTCCCGACCTCCGTTCACGTCGCCGTGACCGGAGCGCTGATCAACGATCTAAAGCCGGCCCTTGACCAGCTGGCCACCTCGCTGGAAGCCAAGGCCGAGGAATACAAGAACATTGTGAAGTCCGGCCGCACCCACCTGATGGACGCCACCCCGGTCACCCTGGGGCAGGAGTTCGGTGGCTACGCCGCACAGGTGCGCTACGGCATTGAGCGCGTTGACGCCTCGCTGCCACGCGTGGCCGAGGTCCCGTTGGGCGGCACCGCCGTGGGTACCGGCATCAACACCCCGCTGGGCTTCTCCGCCCGCGTGATCGAGCTACTCGCCGAAGAGACCGGGCTGCCGATCACCGAGGCGCGCAACCACTTCGAAGCCCAGGCCAACCGTGACGGCCTGATCGAGGCCTCCGGCCAGCTGCGCAACATCGCCTACTCCCTGATGAAGATCAACAACGACCTGCGCTGGATGGGTTCCGGCCCGAACACCGGCCTAGGCGAGATCCACATCCCTGACCTGCAGCCAGGCTCCTCCATCATGCCGGGCAAGGTCAACCCGGTGATCTGTGAAGCAGCCATCATGGTCTGCGCCCAGGTCATCGGAAACGACACCACCGTGGCGCTGTCCTCCACCAACGGTGCCTTCGAGCTGAACGTCGGCATCCCTGTGATGGCCTCCAACCTGCTCGAATCCATCCGCCTGCTGGCCAACACCTCCCGGGTCATGGCCGAGAAGATGATCGACGGACTGGAAGCCAACGAGGAACGCTGCACCTTCTTTGCCGAGGCCTCCCCATCCATCGTGACCCCGTTGAACAAGGTCATCGGCTACGAGGCCGCCGCCAAGATTGCCAAGCACTCCGTGGCGAATAAGATGACCGTTCGCGAGGCCGTCATCGACTTGGGCTACGTGGAGCGCGGCGAAGTCACCGAGGCTCAGCTGGACGAGGCGCTGAACGTCATGTCCATGACCAGCCCCGAAGGCGCCTAAGCCAGAGGTAAGTACTCCAAGTACTCGATAAGAAAAGGACCGGACTTCTCAACCGAGAGGTCCGGTCCTTTTCGTTTAGGAATGGGAGAGCTGGTTGGTTCGACTACTTTGCGGTGTATGCTGCGATCGCTTCGGCGACAATAGCCGAAGAAGACCTACCTGAGCTACGGGATTCCTCGCTCAGCTTGGCGCTCAATTCATCGCTGAGTCGAACCACCAACGGACGTGTCGTTGTACGTGCAGTCATCATTACCTCCATCGAAAGAATGCTGACCACAGCATAGAGCGAATGTGAGCTACGCAACAGAGTTTCTCAAGGGTAACTTGGTTGCGTTTATGTGAGGCACTGAACCTCATACTAAAGATGAGCCATGAAGGAATCGAAGCATGCGGTGCACACACTGTTGTTATCCAAACGCTCATTCAATAAGGCGGACCCGACCGGCCTGCTGGATGATTGCTCTCTTGTCCGTGACGTAGTTGTTGGCTCGTTTCAAGCCGAGGCGCCGTTGACGTCGGAATCCCAGACCGCTGCGGTATCTGCGTCAGACTCGGAACAGGCTCATCGACGTCAACGGCAGCGAGCAACTGAGAACCTCGCGCGAGCGAAGAAACGGCGTCCGGCTGCTTCGCCATAATTACGTTTATTCCGGAGATTCTGGTGGTCTCAACACATGGGTCCCTCTCGCAGACCCAGGAAGGCATACACGCCACCTTGGGACGCGTCTTCAACGGTGGAGTCCAGACGCTGATCGCGAGTCAATATCTCCCCATCGAAGTAGCGGATGGCATCTTCAGGCCAACCGTTCATGAACGCAACAACCTGAGCCATCTGTCAGAGATAATCCTTGGAGGAAAACCAGTAGCCGCGAGAGCGCTCTTGGAAAACCAACACTGACCGAAGGTCGCGCGACACTAGCGTTAGCCGATCGTCCCATAGACGTGACCTCACGCTTCGGCGTTGAACTTCATAGAACCTTCGTGGATGTCGACGACGGATACATTCGTCGGCATGTGTTGAGACCCTCTACGTCACATTCAATTCAGGTCGTCACTCGATGAAGCGCATCAGTAGAGATGCGTAAAACTCTAGGAGTCGAGGATTACCTCCATTCCGCTTGAGCAGGATCGACCCCGTGTCTCTCGGCATTTCGCTCAATGATGCTTCGAAGCCATCCACTTAGACCAGCTGCGTAGCTGTCGTAATAGCTCGCGAAACGTGGGTCCTCAGTATAGTTTCGAGCGATTAGCACCTGTTTCGCGTGTGAAACATCAAACCAATGCCCCAGTTGGGATCGGTGTTCCTCTGCTAACTCGTTAGCTTCAGCGGTACCAGGCTGTACTCCTTGCCGCATCGCTTCCGACAGACGCTCATTCAGCTGTTCTAGCTGAATCTTTACTGCGCTCCAGTCCTCCTTGGTCATCCTAAGCTGTCGGCGTTGAGATTCCTGCCAATCTTCGGAATCAGACCAACGCTGTGCTGCTTCTTGTTCATACTCTGGCTTCCAAGCATCTCCGAAGAGTTCGGCTTTCTGCTCTGCCGAGAGTTTCTGTTCATCCGTCATTGCGTCTCCTATCAGAGTATTAACTGCTTTCAGCATCTGCGACAGCTGCTCTGACTTTTGGATCAGCAGTTCTTTCTGCCGCTGCAAATGCTCGATGACAGACGTGGAGGGGTCGTCCAATACGGTGCCTATTGTCGCTAGCTGCATTCCCGTGGACCGATAGGCAAGAATGTGATTTAGCCGCTCTAGGTCCTCAACGCTATAAAGACGATAGGAGTTCCAGTCACGGCCAGAAGGGACAAGCAAACCAAGCAAGTCCCAGTGATGCAAGGTTCGCACTGTGACCGGATAAAGTCGGGAGACGTCCCCAACCGTGTATTCGCGTTCCTCATGATCTGTCATGATTCAAGTCTCCAGCCTGACGTCGCGTGAGGGTCAAACGCCTTGGAGGCACCAACACCATTCGGTGAGATTCATGAATTTCGTCCCCGTGCAGCTACAGGCCAACGTCCGATGATGTCTTGGTCGCTGACTACCGTTACCTCGTCGACGAGGTTGACGGCAACGCAGACGTGATTGGGGATCACGCACAACCGCGAACCAATTTCAGGCAGAGGCTCGTCCGCCGGCCAGATCACCGTCCCGTGGTGCTCCGACAACGCGGTGATCCGCGCATCGGGTACACCCTGAACTCGGCCGAAACCGGTCGTCCACCCTGGTCGGTCACCACCCATGACCTTGCTACCTGCGTCCACGATGATCCGTCGTGGAGTCCCTCCGCTTCCGTCGTCCCGACTGATCACTGTGGTCAAAACGGTCAGGGCGATGTCCTCCCAGCCGATGCGACCTAGCTCCAGTTGTTGGGCATCGCCAAAGACATACACGCCCGGACGTATTTCCGTTAGTACCCTGCCTTGGGTCAGGGTCGCGGTGGGGCTCGAGCCACCGCTGACGACCTCCACCTGATAGCCGGCAGCGATGAGCCGGTCTCGGGCTCGTTTCAGGGCCTGCTCTTCCTCCGCCACCGCCTGCTCCGGCAAGCCCGGACCATAGCTGTGTCCCGGGAAGGTGAAGACGCCCTGGAATTGAAACCCGCGAGCCTGGATGGTCTCGGCGATCTGCACCGCTCTCTCCGGCAAGGTGCCGCTGCGGTTGTGGCCGCTGTTGATCTCGATCAGAACCCCGATGTCTTCTGTGCGACCGTTAAGGCTGTCAGCTAGGTGTTCTACGGCTTCCACGGAATCCGTCCCAATACTCAGCGAGGCTCGTCGCGAAAGCTGACTGAGCTGAGATACGGACGTCAGTGACGGCCACAGCGGGTAAGCGATGAAGATGTCTCGAACTCCGGCATCGATGAAAGTTTCCGCCTCGCCGATGGTCGCCACCGATAACCCGATCGCACCGGCGAGCAGCTGCATCCGACCAACCTCGAGCATCTTGTGCGTCTTCGCGTGCGGGCGCATCCGCAGCCCTTGAGCGGCCGCATGGGCGGCCATCCCAGAAATGTTCCTCCGCAGGATCTGGTGTTCAACCAGAATGCGTGGGGTTGTGATGTCAGACAAACTGTGGGATATCAACCTGCGCCGCCCCTACTCTTTCGGTCTACTCTTGCTTCCGAGAATACTTCGCCTTTTGGTCAGCTTGCTTGCAACTTGTCCAGCGTTTCCCATCTCGCGGCCAAACCTCTGTGATCCAGATTACACTCAACCTTCATGATCCCTGCCCAGCAGACGATCTTCCCCAACGCACCGAGAGAAACGGGAACATGGACATCAGAAGAACGAGGACAATGCGCCGAGCGGTGGGCTCCCTTGCAGCCCTAGCTTTGGTGACGGGCGGCAGCGTTGCCGCTCACGCAGACCAAACACCTCTCACACCAGAGCAACCACAACACCAGCAACTCGAACTCAAGCCCGACTACCTCACAGAGGCAAGGACCTCCGTCAACTCCACCACCCTAATGGATCACGTCGCGAAGCTGTCCGTAGACATCGGACCACGCGTCACCGGAACACCCGCCGAACGAACGGCGGCCGAATACGTCCAAGACCAGCTCGAGGCATCCGGCTACCAAGTCGAATTCGAGACCTTCCCCGTGGCTGCACGCACGATCGCCACGGTCACCTCCCCTACCACCGAACTGCCGGGCACCCCGAGCTGGCAGATGTCTGTGGTCCCGGGTTCCAAACTCACCGGGACCGAGCAGCCTGTTCGCGGCTCGGTGGTGGATCTCGGCGCAGCAACAGCAGATGACGTCACCGATGCTGTCGCTGGCAAGATCGTCATGGCGAACTACGCAGCCTCCTCGGTTGCAAGCCTCGCGACAGCTGCGAACCAGGCCGGTGCGGTCGCGCTGATCCTCGTTGATGCGGGCGTGAACCGCCCGGTGCCCAACGTACGCTCCAGCGTCGAAGGGCTCACCATCCCGGTCATTGGCGGCGGAACCTACCATGCTGAAAACCTCCGGGCTGCACTCGAGCGGGGCGAGGTCCAGCTCAACATCGCAACGTCGCACCACAACGAGCCTGGCGTGAACGTGATCGCGACCCGGCCCGCCAGCAGCGGGCAGAACCCTGCGAAGGCACCTGTAGTGATGGTCACGGCCCACATCGACTCGGTCCTCGGCAGCCCGGGGGCCAACGATGACGCCACCGGCGTGAGCGCGTTCCTAGAATCAGCCCGGGTCTTGGCGCAGTATCCGAGCGATACCGAGATCCGCATTGCCGGCTGGGGCGGTGAGGAGTCCGGACTCTTGGGCTCCCGTGCTTACGCCAACGGGCTCAGTCAGGCCGAGATCGACCGGTTCGTCGGGGTCTGGCAGATGGATATGGTTGGCACCAACCATCAAGGCGATGAGAGCCGAACATGGCAGTTCTGGGGGCATAGCGCAAACGGTGAATCGAATGCCGTCCTAGACACCTCGCAACTGGAGTTTGGGCTCAGCGGCAACGGCGAGCTGAATCAGGGCCGGATGACCGGCAGCGATCACGTGCCGTTCCACAACGTGGGCATTCCAGCCGGGGTGTATTCCTGGATGTACTGGGCGCCACCAGGTTCGTTCGGCTTGGAGCCGTCCTACCACCGGCCCAGCGACACCATCGACAAGATCAGCCCCGAGCGCTTGCACTTTGCTGCTCAGCACATCACCGGCGCCACCTACTTGGCGTCCGCAAACAAGGTGAAGGTCGCCGTTGTGGGTCCCGACGGCACAGCGGACACAGCTACGCCTATCCGGATGAACTGCGGGGACGGCTGGCGTCAATTCGGCAGCAGCCCCGATTCTGCGGCTCGTGTCAGTTACGTACCGTCGTTGGAGTGCACGTTCCGTGCTACCAGCAAGGACGGGGCAGCAGCCTCGGAAACCGTGAATGTCTCAGGCGAAACCGAGGTCACCCTGCCGCTGGCACGCGACAAGACCAAACCCGCAGTGACCGCTCAGCTCTCTCCGAAATCGATGAACGGCTGGCACAACCAACCAGTCACGGTCACGTTGGCGGCTTCGGATGACACTGATCTGGCCCCGGCCATTAGCTACAACGTGGGCAAGGGCGGCTGGCGGAATGGCGACACGGTGCTCATTGACGGCAACGGAGTGCACAACGTTCAGGTTAGGGCCGAAGACTCGGCGGGCAACAAGTCCCAACCAGTCAAGGTGCAGGTCCGCATCGACACTGCACCACCTGCACTTGAGATCAGAAGCAAGTCCTCGGGCAACGTTCACGTCAAGTCCAAGGACACGGGGTCCGGTGTGGACTTGGTTCAATACCGCATCTCCGGCTCTGCCGAATGGTCCGCATATTCCAAGCAGACCACCTTTGAGTCTGGCATCAGCTACGAATTTCGGGCGATAGACCTCGCCGGCAACTCAAGTGAGGTACAGACACTGAAGACGCGATAGGACACCAAGCACGAACATGGTTGTGGCCCGACCTAGAACCGAAAAAACGGTTTCTGGTCGGGCCACACTCGTTCTGATCAGAGATCCTCTAGCGGGATCTCTGTGTCGGCAAGCCGAGTCTTGTCGATTTTCCTCTTCTCTAGAATGAGTGGTTTGAGCACATCAATGACATCCCAGATATTGACGGTCATGACGGCCAAAACCACCCCGGTTTCGTCAAGATAGAAAACGATGAACTCTCGCTTGTCCAGATCTCCCCGAATGACGACTTCGGGCTTCGTTCGGCGCGGAACGAAACCGATGTATTCCATACCCAGGTCGTATTGGTCCGTGTAGAAATAAGGAAGCTCGGTGTATTCGGTCTCCTCACCCACCAATGTTCTGGCGACCGCCTTCGGTTGGTTCAATGCCGTTGCCCAGTGCTCCACCCGGATCCTAGATTTGAGAATCGGGTGATCGTGCGCAGCGATGTCGCCCACGGCATAGATTGCCGGGTCGGAGCTACGCAGGAAAGAATCAACCGCGACTCCCCCAGCCTCAATGGTGAGACCGGCCTCTTCGGCCAACCCAACGTTGGGCATGGCGCCGATACCAACAAGAACAGAGTCTGCCGGCACCACCGTGCCGTCCTTGAGGACTACGCCACTGGCGTCACCGTTCTCGACGAGGATCTCAGCAGCTTCAACGTCCGTCCTTAGTTCAACACCATGTTCACGGTGCATCTTGGCGAAGACCTCGGCGGCTTGCTCGCCGATGATACGTGCCAGTGGCAGGTGATCGATTTCCAACACGGTCACATCCGCGCCAGCGCTCCGGACGACCGCCGCGACTTCCAAACCGATCCAGCCGCCACCGATCATGGTGAACTTCTCGCCCTTTTTTGCCACCTGGCGAATCGCGTCAGAATCACCCCGATTACGGAGGTAAAGCACACCGTCCGCATCGGCACCGGGAATCGTGGCGCGGCGGGAAGACGAGCCTGTGGCCAGAACGAGCGCATCGTACTCCACTGTTGAACCGTCGGCGAGGGACACCGTCCGTTCCCCGGGATCGATCTTGACCGCAGTCGCGTCCAACCTCAGGTCGATCTCTTTTTCGTCATACCATTCAAGTGGGTGAATGAGCGCTTCTTCGAACTTGGCGCTTCCGGCTAGGTATTCCTTCGACAGAGGCGGACGATCGTAGGGCGGGTCGGTCTCATTGCCGATCAGTGTCAGTGAGCCTTTGAATCCACGCTTTCGAAGTTGTTCGACCGTCTTTGCTCCCGCGAGTCCGGCGCCGATCACAACGATTTTCTCTGGCAGTTCCATCATTCCTCGTTTCCTACGGAGCTATGGGATTATGGCCAGCCTATCGAGCTACCCAGTCTGAAAATAGGGAAAATAGAAAAATCTTGTATGATATTTGCAAGAATGCGCGATCGGCTCACCTCACTCAACCAACGGCTCCGCACCCGCATGGGCAATACCGACTCAGAGTGCCTCTTGGTGCGGCGAGGCGCGCCAGCGAGCAGCCGCTACAAAGGACTGTTCTTGCGAGATTATGGACGCAATTCAGGAGGGGTGCCGACCTGCCTACCATCGAACACTCGTCACCACAGGAGCACTGAACCAGTGCCGGCTGCAAATAACCTCTTTATTTGACTGCAGCAAAACATGACATGACGGTCGCAGAACCCCTGTTCATCTTGAAGGCCTTTGGCTATGG
>CAYZBX010000012.1:1343-27504 GCA_964476735.1 uncultured Micrococcaceae bacterium | reverse complement strand
GGCAAAAAAGCCACCGTGAACGGCCTGACCTACGAGGCCGATGAGACTTCCATCGCCCATCTGTGTCTGGAGGAAAAGAACAATTCACTGGTGATCACCGCCCAGCCTGCGGTGGCCATGCCGTATCTGGTGACCAGCGAACCTGAAGTCCAGGCAGAGACCTCGGCCGATGAACTGAGCCTGAGTACAGTCGGTATCCTCGCTGCTGCCCGGGGCCTCGGCTTTATCGGAACGGACAGCCGCGGCGCCGTGTTCCCCGGCAGCGTGGCCAGCTACACCTTCACGGAGTCACCGAACTCAATCGAACTAGACTTCGAACAGTACCCGGTCCTGTTGCTCATGGTCATCCTAGGCAGGACGTTCGATGCGCTCGGAATTCTCTCCATCGAAGAGCTCGAAAACCTGCAATGCCTAGCTGACGTGGCAGAAGCGGGTGCTCCGGTGAACCAGAAGGTCAACGGTCAAACGGTGGGAGCTTTCGCCAAGGCGTTCTTCTCTTGCGCAGAGCGATTCGGCGAGCTCAGTGTTTGGGGCAAGTTCCTGCTCTCCGCGATCGCAACCGTGCCAGCGGTGCTGACGACTTCCGCCATCGGGATCGTCAACGAGATCACGGGCGAATCGTCACAGACCGTGTCCGTGTCGGCGAACCAACCCCGTCTAAGCAAGGAAGAATTGTTGAACGCGACCCTGCCAGCGAATGCCTGTAAGGCCGGGGAGTACGGCTGGGAACACAACCAGCCCATCCGGCTCATCAACGGGGAAGGTCAGGCACGAACAGCCACCGGCGAGTTTGCCGGCGCTAGTGCCATGGAAGCCAATGTTCTTGGGGTCGCAGATCTTGACGGAGACGGTCTTGAGGAGGTCGTCCTCTCCTACCGGTGTGCTGGTTGCCCGCCGGAGAACTGCTGTGCCGGGCGGTTTACACTGATCACCAGGGTGGGAGTTTTCCGGGGGGGGGCGGGAACTCTCCTGAGCAGCATCGCTCCGACTCTGATGGGCGGTTCAACCTACCCAGGAAACGAGTCTGGTCCCGCCAAACGTAAGATCTTGGAGGTGTCCCTCGAGGGCCGAAAGATCGTTACCACCGAGTACATCGTGTATCCACATAAGTACACTTCTGATCAGGTGGGTGGAGACCCCGCCCGCTTCGTGAAGGTGGAATACCAGCTCCAAGACGGCGCTTGGCGGGCGACGGAGATCCCAGCTGACCCGAGCCCCTGAGGGCGCAGCGTCGTCGCTACACAGGGGCCGACGGTGAAGAAGAGAGGGCACGGAGAAGTGCGTTAAAAGAAAAAGCGCGCCCAAAGGGATTCGAACCCCTGACCTTCTGTTCCGTAGACAGACGCTCTATCCAGCTGAGCTATGGGCGCTTGGTCTTGCTCACCGTCTCGGTGGCTGACCTCAATAAACTATACACACACCCACAGATCACTGCCAAATCCAGCCGGCTGTGATTGCGCTCTCACCCGGTTTGGCCCACCGCGCTAGGGGCTTGTGTGAGAGTGCCCACATACTCGCGAGTCCGTTTAAAATCGTTTCCTTTCCCGCGTAATACAACGTTGTCGATGGTAGTGTAAGGGGCATATGAAGCGGTCGCAGGGCCGCTCATTTTCATATAGGCGAAACGACCAAGTACGACCTGTCTCGAACACCCAATGGAGGGAAGGCAATGGCAGATAACGCCACCCAAGCTTCGATCAAAGATGATCTCAGCAATGCCCCAACCAAGAACCAACGAATCCTTGACTGGGTCAAGGAAGTCGCTGAACTCACCAAGCCAGACCGTATCTATTGGGTGGACGGATCTGAAGAAGAAAACAACCGTCTCACTCAGGAGATGGTTGACGCGGGAACCCTGATCCGCCTCAACGAAGAGAAGTTCCCGAACTCCTTCGCGGCCTTCTCGGACCCGGCGGACGTCGCCCGCGTGGAGTCGCGCACCTTCATCTGCTCGGAAGAGGAAAAGGACGCCGGCTTCACCAACAACTGGATGGCTCCGGCGGAAATGATGGAGAACCTGAACCGGGTCTTCGACGGCGCCATGCGCGGCCGCACCATGTACGTCATCCCGTTCGTCATGGGCCACCTCGACGCCGAAGACCCAAAGTTCGGCATCGAAATCACCGACTCCCCATACGTGGTCGCCTCCATGCGCATCATGGCCAAGATCGGCTCCGATGTGTTGGCCAAGATCGATGAGACCGACGCGTTCTTCGTCCCGGCCATCCACTCCGTGGGCTACCCGCTCGAGGACGGCCAGCAGGATGTCGCGTGGCCGTGCAACGACGAGAAGTGGATCGTTCACTTCCCGGAGGACCGCTCGATCTGGTCCTACGGCTCCGGCTACGGCGGCAACGCGCTGCTCGGCAAGAAGGCCTACGCCCTGCGTATCGCTTCCGTCATGGCCCAGGACGAGGGCTGGCTGGCCGAGCACATGCTCATCCTCAAGCTGATTTCCCCCGAGGGCAAGGCCTACCACATTGCCGGCGCCTTCCCATCGGCCTGCGGCAAGACCAACTTGGCCCTGCTGGATCCGACCATCGAGGGTTGGAAGGCAGAGACCCTTGGCGACGACATTAACTGGATGCGCTTCGGCAAGGACGGCGAGCTGCGCGGCGTCAACCCGGAGTACGGCCTGTTTGGTGTGGCACCGGGCACCGGCTGGTCCACCAACCCGAACGCCATGCGCGCCATCGAAAAGGGTAACTCCATCTTCACCAACGTGGCCCTCACCGAAGACGGCGGCGTGTGGTGGGAAGGCATGACCGACGAGGTCCCGGCTAAACTCACCGACTGGCGCGGCAACGAATGGACTCCGGAGTCGGATACCCCGGCGGCGCACCCGAACTCGCGATTCTGCACCCCGATCGACCAGCTGGACATGCTGGCCGAGGAATACTACGACCCGAACGGCGTGAAGATCGACGCGATCCTGTTCGGCGGCCGACGCAAGACTACCGTCCCGCTGGTCACCCAGTCCCGCGACTGGCAGCACGGCATCTTCTTCGGTTCAACGCTGTCCTCCGAGACCACCGCCGCAGCCGAGGGCGCCGTGGGCAACGTGCGCCGCGATCCGATGGCGATGCTGCCCTTCATCGGGTACAACGCCGGCGACTACCTGAACCACTGGGATACCGTGACCAAGGAGCACGGCGAGGCCAACCTGCCGAAGATCTTCCTGGTGAACTGGTTCCGCCGCACCGCAGATGGCGGCTTCGCTTGGCCGGGCTTCGGCGACAACTCCCGCGTGCTGAAGTGGGCCGTGGAGCGCATCGAAGGCACCGCGGACGCCAAGGAAACCGCGATCGGTCTGGTCCCGACCTACGAGTCCATGGACCTCACCGGTCTGCAGATGAGCGAGGAAGAGTTTGCCGAGGCCATCGCCGTGGACAAGGACGAATGGCTCGCTGAGATCGAGAAGATCCAGGTCTGGTACGACAACTTCGGCGAGGAGCTGCCAGCCTCCATGGCTGCACAGTTCGATGAGCTGAAGAACCGGGTTAAGGCGCTCTAAGCAAACTCTGTTCCGACCGCGTGGGCGGCGCCTCTTCCGAAACCGGAGGAAGCGCCGCCCACCGGCGTTAAACGGATGGCGGAGATTCGGTCAGCCGCCGCGGCGGATCCGCCTGGCCTAGTCACCCAGTTGCTTCAGGAATCCTAGGGCGGGCCTGTAACCTAACGCGGGTCGCTCCCGTGGTGTCGATGGGATCTCTTGGAAACGCCCGGTCTCGAAATCGTCGGGTGCTCAGGTGCTACCGAAGAAGAGTCGTGGGCAATACCTTCGAGCCCGCCGCGGGAGCAGGAAGTGGGGGAGGCAGTTCGCTAGCTGACCAGCATGAATCGAACGCCCTGCGGGTCAACCACGGTTGCGATCCGCCCGAACATGGTGTCCTGGGGGCCGTCCAGCACCTGACCGCCGGCTTCTTCGACAAAACGGGCCGCGGCGTCGCAATCCTCCACGGCGAAGTACACCCGCCAATGGGAGGGCACCTCCGCCGGCAGGACGTTCTCAGCATCGAACAGCCCGGACATGGCAGCATCACCGGCACCGTTGGTCACGTAGCGGAAGTTCGCCTCGTTGCCCATCTCGGTGGCGTCCCAGCCGAGGGCGTCGATGTAGAACGGCAGCGCCGCATCGAAGTCCTTAGTCAAGCATTCGGTCCACGCCAGGTGGCCCGGACGGGAACCCAACGCGGTGCCAGCGAATTCGCGGCCCTGCCAGAGCCCGAAGACCGCACCGGCGGGATCCGCTGCGATCGCCATGACGCCATTCTGTGGAACATCCATCGGTTCCACAAGCACGGTACCCCCGTGCTTGTTCACAGCGGCGGCAGAGGCCTCAACGTCGGGGGCGTCAAAGTACGGGGTCCACGCAGCCGGCGTCCCGTCTTGGCTGGTCATCAGCCCGGCGACTTTGGCGCCGTCGGCGGCGACGGCAATGCGGTAACCGCCGAAGTCCTCGCCCTGGTCCTCGAACTTCCAACCCAACAGCTGCCCGTAGAATTCTTGTGCCGCTGCCGCGTCCGGAACGGAAAGATCTACCCATACCGGGACATGGTTGAGTTCGGTGGTCATGAGTTACTCCTTGGTCGACGGGAGAAAATCGACGTGCTGCTCAAGTATATATCGGGTAGCTAGGGCAGCTCGTCGCCGGTATCGCCGGTGTCGGTTTCGGCGTCGTGGTCGGGATCTGCCGGCCGGCCGGCGTAGCGCAGTGTGCCGGTGCCGGGGGTGAACCCGACGTGGGGGAAGTCGATGATGGCGATGCCGGAGGTCTTGATCCGCACGTAGCTACCGGTCAGGGCCTCCACCAGTTCCTCGAACGCCGGGTTGTGGCCCACCAGCATGACGGTGTGCACCGGGTCCGGCACGGACTCCAGCAGGGCCATCAGGTCTGAGCCGGCGAAGGTGTAGGCCCACTCCTCGGTCTGCACCCGCATCCGCTCGGTGGCCGCAGCCGTCAGGGGTTCGGCGACGTGCTCCCAGGTCTGCTGGGCGCGCGTGGCGGGGGAGACGATCACAAGGTTGGGGATGATGTTTTGTTCGGCCAACCACTGGCCGCTGTAGGGGGCCTGCCGGCGACCACGCTTGGCCAACGACCGGTCGCGGTCAGAGACCGGTTGCGACCAATCGCTCTTACCGTGCCGCAGCAGGATCAGGGTGCGTGCCATTTAGCCGCGCACCAGCCCGAGCACCTCGTCGCGGATGGCCGCCAACTGTTCCTGGCTTTGGGCCTCGCCGTTGAAGCGCAGGAACGGTTCGGTGTTGGATGGGCGCAGGTTGAACCACCACTGCCCGTCGGCGGCGGAGACCGTGGTGCCGTCCATGGTGTCCAGTTCAACGTCGCGGTCGGCGAAGGCCGCCACCACTTTGTCGATGGCGCCCTGCTTGTCGGCAACTTCGGAGTTGATCTCCCCGGAGGCGACGTACGGATCGTATTTCTCGGCGAGCTCGCTGAGCGGCTTCTGGCTTTCGCCCAGCATCGCCAGCACGTGCATGGCGGCCAGCATGCCGGTATCGGCGTTAAAGAAGTCCCGGAAGTAGTAGTGAGCGGAGTGTTCGCCGCCGAATACAGCGGACTCCTCGGCCATCACGGCCTTGATGAAGGAATGTCCCACCCGGGTCTTCACGGCGCGGCCGCCCAACTGCGCCACGAGTTCCGGCACTGCCCGGGAGGTGATCAGGTTGTGGATGATGACCGGGGTGTCCTCGCCGCCGGCCTTCGCCCGGGCGATCTCCCGCTCGGCGACCATCGCCGTGATGGCCGAGGGACTCACCGGGTCGCCGTTCTCATCGACCACAAAGCAGCGGTCGGCGTCACCGTCGAAGGCCAAGCCGATGTCGGCCCTGTGCGCACGAACGGCGTCCTGCAGGTCGACCAAGTTTTCCGGTTCGAGGGGGTTGGCTGGGTGGTTCGGGAAGGACCCGTCCAGCTCGAAGTACAGATCGGTGATCTCCAGCGGCAACCCGGGCAGCAGTGCGTCCCCCAGAACGGCAGGTGTGGTCCGGCCGGCCATCCCGTTGCCGGCGTCCACGACCACCTTCAGCGGGCGCACCTGGCGCAGATCCACCAGCGAACGCAGGTAGTCAGCGTAGCCGGCCAACACGTCGGTCTTGCGGTACTGACCAGGGGCCGCGACCGCCGGAACCTTGCCGGCGGACAGGTACTCCAGCATCGCGTCCCGAATCTCGAACAACCCGGTGTCGGCGGAGATGGGCACGGCTCCGGCCTTGGCCATCTTCATGCCGTTGTACCCGGCAGGGTTGTGGGAGGCGGTGAACACAACCCCGGGGGCGTCCTTGACCCCGCAGGCGTAGTAAAGCATGTCCGTTGAGATCAGCCCTAGATCCTCCACGTTCGCGCCGCGGGCCTGCGCGCCGGCCGCGAATGCGGCCACGTAGTCGGCCGAGTCCGGGCGCATGTCCCCACCCACCAGAACGGTCTGGCTGGCCAAGCCCAGAACGTCTACGTAGGCGGCACCGGTGGCGTACACCGAGTCGGTGGTGATCGATTCATCGACAATGCCACGCACGTCGTAGGCCTTGAAGGCGGCGGCGATGGCGCTAAGATCTAGTTTCGTCTCAAACACAGCCCCCATCCTACCGGCGTATACCATCCTGAGAGTCATCCGTGAAGATGATGTTTGCCTCACACCGGTGCCCAAAAGTCGGCGTAACCCAATAGTATGGAAGACATGGCTGAATTCTTAGTGCCACTGGCAATCATGGCCGCAGTCGTCCTGTTGACCCTCGGCGCGTACCGGCTCTTCGCATCCCGCGCCAAGAAGGCGTCGTCCTCCGGTTCCGCCGGGCAGGGTTTATTCGCCGGCTTGAAGGCGCTGTCGCAGCCGGTCACCCAAGAGGATGCCGCGGCGGCCGCCGCCCAACTCACCCCCGAACAGCACAAGCAGGTCTACGGTCTGCTGGCGCGGGGACAGCACCAGATGGCAGCCCAAGCGTTTCAACAAATCACCGGTGCCAGCGTGCTGGACGCGCTGCTGGCGGTGAACGCCCTCGCCACCTACCCGACTCCGGCCCGCAAGACCCCCGTCGAGGAGGACCCGCTGTCGGTGCACGACGCGGTCGCTTTCGAAGAAGACGAGGACAGCCTCGAGCACGACGGCTTGGACGTCGACCCGAACCAGCTAGAACTGCCCGGCCTGAGCGAGGAGATCTCCCGCCAGCTCGAGGACTTCAGCATCCCGGAGTCGTGGACCGCGGAGGAACCAACGCTGCGCAACCAGGCGTTCGAACTGCAGGTTACCCGCGACGAGGAGACCATCCGGATTTCCTCCGATGACATCGGACCGTGGGTCCACGACCAGCTTGCCGCCATGGTCCGCGACGGCGACCTAGAATCGGGGGCCGCTCTGCTGGCCGCCAACACCGAGCTTTCCGAGCCGGAGGCCCGCCAGTTCCTTGAGATCATGGCTGAGCGGGACCAGCAGCTCGGCAGCGACTAACCCAGCCATGAGCGTCAAGACCATCACCATCACCGGCGCCGCGGGGCAGATCGGTTACGCCACAGCGTTCCGCGCCGCGGCCGGCGAGATCTACGGCACCGACACCCGCATCCGCTTGAACCTGTTGGAGATCCCGGCAGCGGCCCAGGCGGCAGACGGCGTCGCCATGGAGCTGACCGATTCCGCCTTCCCGCTGCTGGCCGAGGTCAACGTCTACGACTCGCCCGCCCGAGGATTCGAGGGGGCCAACGTCGGCCTGCTCATCGGTGCCCGGCCGCGCACCCGCGGCATGGAGCGTGCCGACCTGCTGGCCGCCAACGGCACCATCTTCGGTCCGCAAGGGCAAGCCATCAACGGGCACGCCGCCCAAGACATCCGCGTGGTCGTCGTCGGCAACCCGGCCAACACCAACGCGTTGATCGCCGCCCACCACGCCCCGGACGTGCCGACAGAACGCTTTACCGCGCTCATGCGGCTCGACCACAATCGCGGCCTAGGGCAGCTCGCCCAGCACACCGGCGCGGACGTCACCCAGATCAAACGGTTCGCGGTCTGGGGCAACCACTCCGCCTCCCAGTTCCCGGACCTGGCACACACCACGGTGCGTGGCACCCCGGCCCTAGAGCTGGTCAGCGACGAGTGGTACCGGCAGAGCTTCATCCCAACAGTCGCCAACCGCGGCGCGGAGATCATCCAAGTCCGCGGCGGCTCCTCCGTCGCCTCAGCGGCCTCGGCGACGCTCAATCACATGCGGGACTGGATCAACGGCACCGCGGGCGAGTGGGTCTCCATGGCCGTGCCATCGGACGGCTCCTACGGGGTGCCGGAGGGACTGATCTGCGGATTCCCGGTCACCTGCCGCGACGGGTCCTACCGGATTGTTCCGGACCTTGAATTCGGCGAGTTCGCACGCAGTCGCTTCGACGCCACCGTGCAGGAGCTGATCGACGAACGTCAGGCCGTCGCCGCAGCCGGTCTCATCAGCTGACGGGCGTGCTGCCACCAGCAACGACGCTGGGACAGTAGTGTGTTAACCGACAAAAACTGTCCAAGCAACCCCTGCCCGGATGGGCAAGAGAAGGAAAGCGAATAGATGGCTGAAAAAATCCGCATCGGCATCGCCGGCTACGGCAACCTCGGACGCGGCGTGGAAGCCGCCGTCAGCAAGAACGCCGACATGGAGCTCGTGGGCGTCTTCTCCCGCCGCAATCCGGCGGATGTGCAGCCAGCGCGCGCGGAGACCGTGGTCCACGGCTGGGACGAGCTGACCCAGTTTCAGGACAAGATCGACGTGCTGATCCTGTGCGGTGGCTCCAAGTCCGACCTGCCGGAACAGGGCCCACAGCTGGCCGCGCTGTTCAACACCGTGGACTCCTTCGACACGCACGCGCGCATACCCGAGTACTTTGCTGCGGTCGACGCCCCGGCCACCGCAGCCAACAAGACGGCGCTGATTTCCTGCGGTTGGGACCCGGGCATGTTCTCCATCAACCGCATCATGGGCGAGGCCATCCTGCCGGAGGGGGACACCTACACGTTCTGGGGCCGCGGCCTGTCGCAGGGCCACTCTGACGCGGTTCGCCGCGTGGACGGCGTCGCCGCCGGCGTGCAGTACACCCTGCCCTCCGAGCGGGCCATCGAGGAGGTCCGCTCCGGATCGCGTCCCGAGCTGGCCACCCGGGACAAGCACGTCCGCGAATGTTTCGTGGTGCTCGAGGAGGGCGCGGACGCGGCAGCGGTGGAGGAAGCGATCGTCACGATGCCGGACTACTTTGCCGACTACGACACCACGGTGAACTTTATCAGCCACGAAGAACTCCAACGCGATCACCAGGCCATGCCACACGGCGGCTTCGTGATCCGCTCCGGTGTGACCTCCGAGGGCACCAACCAAGTGGTCGAATACCGCTTGGCGCTGGAATCCAACCCGGAATTCACCGCTTCGGTGCTGACGACCTACGCCCGGGCGGTGCACCGGATGGCGCAAGCCGGCCAGCACGGGGCAAAGACCGTCTTCGACGTCGCCCCCGGCCTGCTCTCGGCCAAGACCCCGGAGCAGCTGCGCGCAGAAGATCTCTAACTAAACCCAGCTAACGACGACGAAGGTCCTGGTCAACCGCAACGCATGGTTCGGTTGACCAGGACCTTCAGTCTTGGAACGGGCAGCCTTGGCGTGAAGCTTAGCTGCCGTCTGTCCGGCTATTCACCGGTGCCGGGGCGATCAGTACCTTGCGGTGGTTGTTCGCCGTGCCGCGGCGGCTGGGGTTGCTGGCCTTGCCCGCCGTACGGGCCTGACTGCCCGGGGTGTTGCTGGCCGTGCTGCGGGTGCGGTGGTTGCTGCCCGGGTTGGCCCTGTTGCCACGGTTGCGCCTGTTGTGGCGGCTGCCACGGCTGTTGGGCCTGCGGATGAGGCTGCTGCCCGGGCTGCTGGCTTGGAGCCGGGTGCTGGCCGTGCGGTTGCTGCCATTGCTGCTGCCCGTAGGCCTGCGGTTGGCTCGGCTGTTGCGGCGCCCACGCCTGGTGTGGCTGCTGGTCTTGGTGTGGCTGCTGACCGTACTGGTTCTGCTGTGGCGCACCGTATGGTTGCGGATGGCCCGGCTGGGCCGGTTCCTTCTTGCTGCGGCGGACCAACCAGAAGATCAGGCCGGCCACCAAGAGCACGGCGCCGCCGATGATGAGCCACCACGCCCACGGGGCCAACACCATCTGTTGGGTGGAGTAGGCCTTGATCAGCAGGCCATCCTTGATCACGGAGATGTCGTTGATGGTGACCTTGTTGCCCTCGACGGTGCCCGCGGACGCCTCGATCACGGAGCCGGGGAACTCGTAGATCATGTTGATGTTAAAGGCGGTGCCGGTCAGACCCAACAGGCCCGAGTCGAAGCTCTCGTCGCCCTTCAACTCAACGGTGTAGATGCCGTTCTCGTTGGTAATCGTCGCGTTGTTGTCGGTCCCTACCTGGTTCAGGGGCTGGTTCTTCGCGGTTGCCTTGCAGTGTAGGTTGCCGTCGGCCGAGAGGTCCTCGATGACGTAGTCGCGGCCGGCGTTAACGGTGGTGTCCTCCATGAGATCGTCACAGGTCGGCGCCTCTTCCGAGCCGAGGCTGAACATCTCGAGCTCGGCCTTGGTGAGCTTCATCTCCGTCACGACGTCTGCCGTGTTGTTTTCATGGAGCTTGACGTAGGTGTTGATGTCACAGGCTGTCAACAACAACAGCAGGGGCAGCAGGAGCGCGGCAAAGTACTTCTTGAGCCTTCCGCGGCGTGGGTGCGAGTGTGAATTCTTCATACAACGATTGAATCACGTTGGTTTCTGGGCCGTCTGAGTGGGGCCGGGAAACGCCCATTATTTCGCCGAGGTTACTCGACATTAGTCAAAAGTAAACTTTAAAAACTTTAGTCATAGTGCGCCCAAGGCCTTGACCTTGCCGCACAGCACCGATAGTTTCGACTCCAACCAGCGGGCAAGTGGCACCATGGTCCGCCCCATCGGAAAGGGGAAAACATGCATTTGTCTTTCACCGGTATCTACACCGCAACCGAATCTTGCGACGACCAGATGCTGTCGGCGAAGTCGGACAAGATCAAAAAGTATTTGCTGGCGCTCGAAGACACCAACCCCGAGGTGCTGGAATCCTACGTGGACCTGCGCGTCACGGAGCGGCTCATCGAGGTGGATCTCACGGTCGAAGCGGTGAGCCTCGAAGACGCCGCCTCCCGGGCCGATGCGCTCATCAAGGAGGCCATACTGAAGGCAATCGGTCGGGCGCCCGACGGGCAGATGTACCTGCACCGCAAGTCGACCGAGTGCGAGATCCTCTCGCGGTAGCGCCCGCTAACCGGCGCGGTCTTGCAGATAGTGCGCCAAGCACGTCAACGCGCGGTCCCAGCCGTCGTAGACGAAACCGTCCCCGGATTCACCCGCAAAACCGCTGAGCCGGAAGTTCAGCTGGGTGCTGGCTCCCTCTTCACCGGCTGCGATGTCCACCGCGACCGTCGGGGACCCGGCCACGGGCGCGCCGGGTTCGCCCCAGGTGAAGACCAAACGGTGCCGAGGTTGCACGTCTAGGTACACCCCGCCGGTGGGGAATCGGTCGCCGGTCTCCTTGTTCACGAGGACGTAGACGTATCGGCCGCCGAAGTGCGGTTGCAGCGTCACCGAGGCGGGGTCGAGGCCGAATGGTTCCATCCACGCGGCGAAAACCTGATGATCGGTCCAAGCCCGCCACACCTCGTCGGGGTGCGCGGGAAGCAGCTTGGTGATGGTGAATGAGGGTTCGGTGGTGTCGTTTGTGGTCATCTCTACCCAGCTTCAGCGGTTAACCAACGATGTCCCGAAACGCGTACAAAAGCGGTTTCGGGACATCGTCTGCGGCGGAGACGGGGGGATTCGAACCCCCGGTCCGGTTTAACCCAGACCCTTCATTAGCAGTGAAGTCCAATCGGCCTCTCTGGCACGTCTCCAACTCGGTCACATACAAATGTAACTCTCCTAGGGTAGGCCAAAGCGCCTTGGTTCTGCAAAACGATCTCCGTCTCGCAGCCGCTGATATTCCTAGTCGTCGACGCCCAGCTGAACGTCGGTGGATTTGATGAGGACGTACACGTCCTTACCAACGGCAAGGCCCAGATCTTCGGCCGCGGCCCGGGTGATCGAGGAGGTGAAAAAGTTGTCGCCGACCTTCACCTTGACCACCGCAATCGCCTCAGACAGGTCGAGCGAATCGACCACGCCCTTGAGCTGATTGCGGGTGGATAGTCGCATGGAGAAAACCTCTTTTCCTGTTTGCTGAGAGTGATTTTTCGGTCGTTTTCAGCCTACGGGCTGGCCACTCGATCGAACAAGAACTTCTGATATCTGGCCAAGAGCTCGGCGCGCGCCTGCTGATCGGCCGCTCCCGCGTGACCGCCGTCCAAGACCTCGTGAAAACGCATCTGCTGGGCGCCGCGCTCGAGCAGCTCGGCGGCCAGCTTGCGGGCCTGGACCGGGCCGACGCGGTCGTCGCTGGTCGCCGTCCAGATCAGCGTCGGCGGCAGCTGCGCCAGCTGTTCATCCGTCAGCTCGTCCACGAGGTGATAGGGGGAGAAGGTCTTGATGAACTCCCACTGCTCCGGCACATCCGGGTCACCGTACTCGGCGATCCACGAGTGCCCGGCAGACAGGCGGGTGTAGCGCTTCATGTCGAGGAGCGGAACACCGCAGGAGAGTGCGCCGAACAGCTCGGGGTAGTGAGCCAGCATGTTGCCGATCAACAGCCCGCCGTTGGAGCCGCCGGCCGCGGCCAGATGCGCCGGCGAGGTCACCTTCCGCCGGATCAGGTCTTGGGCGACCGCCGCGAAGTCCTCGTAGGCCCGGTGCCGGTGCTGCTGCAGCGCGGCCTGATGCCAGCGCGGCCCGTATTCGCCGCCGCCGCGGATGTTGGCCAGCACGTAGACCCCGTGGCGTCCCTGCCCGTCTTGCTGGTGCAGCCAGCCGATCGCCATGTTTGGTTCGTAGCCGGGCGTCCGGGACAGCTGGAAGCCGCCGTAACCGGAGAGCAGGGTCGGGTTCTGCCCGTCCCAGACCGCGTCCTTGGCTGCCACCATGAAGTAGGGCACCTTGGTACCGTCCGCGCTCGTCGCGAAATGCTGTTCCACCCGGTAGCGCTCGGCCTCGAAGAACGCCGGCGAGCGTTTCACCGGGGCCACTTGCACCACAGCCGCGTCCCGGTCGGCAGTCAGTTCCACCTTGGCCCGGTACAGCGTGGTCGGGGTGAGGAAACCGGTGGTGGTCAGCCAGAGCTCATCCGGGTCGTCGCCGAACCGGTCCACCCGTCCGAGGGAAAACATCTGGTACGGATCCGTCCCGGTGAGCGCGCTCGCGTCCACCGGGACCTGGGTTGCTGCCAGCCCGCCGTCTGGCCGTTCGCCGTCTAGCCGGTAGGCCTGGATCGTGCTGCGCACATCGCGGAGCACATTGAGCAATAACAGTTCCGAGCAAAACACCCACGACTGCAATGCGCTGCTCTTGTCCGGGGCGTACACCACCGTCGGAATCGCGTCCCCGGCCATGAATCGTTCCGCGTTCACCACCAGCAGGGATCCACCCGGGGCGATCTGTCCGTCCGCGTATTCGTAGTCCTCGCGCGGGTAGAGCAGCAACCACTGCTCGTGGAAGGACAACCGCATGTGTGACGGTACCGGGATGGGCGTGAACTGCGGGTCGTGCAGGTCCTCCCCGGTGTGCAGGTAGTCCTGACCGTGAAAGAAATCGATGACGTCGCTGGCGACCAGCCGCTGGAAGCCGGGCTCCGGGTCGAAGGCTGCGGAGGCGCCGAGGTGCTGCAGGTCGACGGAGAACACCACGGGGGCGTCCGCGAGCCGCTGCCCGCGCCGCAGCAGCCGGACTGTGGCGGGGTAGGAGGACGCGGTGGTGTCGGATTCATCCTGCGGGACCGCGACCAGCAGGGTGTCGGCGTCCAGCCAAGAGAACCAGGTCTTGGCGGTCTTCACGAAGAAACCGTCCTCTTCGACCGGTCGGAAACGGCCGGCAACGAGGTCGTATTCGCGCAGCTCGGTGGCGTCCCCGCCGTCGGGGGAGAGCGCCACGATCGCCCGATCATCGGCCGGGCGCAGTGCCGTCGCGCCGGAGAAGACCCACTCGATGCCTTCCTCGGCGGAGAGCGCGTCCACATCGAGGAGGGTCTGCCATTGCGGGTCTGCGGTCGCGTAGCTGGCCGCCGTCGTGCGGCGCCACAGCCCGCGCGGGTGTTCGGCGTCCTGCCAGAAGTTGTAGATATAGTCGCCGCGCTGTTGCGGGGAGGGGATCTTCTCCGTCGAGTTCAACACCGTCAGGTGATCGGCCACCAAAGCCCGGTAGTCCGCATCGTGCAACTCGGCTTCGGTCACCGCGTTGTGCTCGCGCACCCAGTCGAGGGCAGCGTCACCGTGAATGTCTTCCAACCACAGGTACGGGTCAATCTCAGTCATGACTCACCAGCTTAGCCAGCGCCACATACTAAGCTTGTGTTTCATGGGTAATTTTCACTGTGTGCTGATTGGCGCCGGTCCCCGCGGGACCTCCTTCTTGGAACGGCTGCTCGCCAACCTGCAGCACGGACAGCTGAATCTCCCGTCCGGTGCCGCGCTCGAGCTGGACATCATCGACCCGTACGAGCCCGGGGCCGGCCACGTCTGGCGTGAGGACCAAGACCCGTTGTTCCTGATGAACACACCGGCGATGTTTCCGACGGTCGCCCCGGTCGGCGACACCATCAAGGAGCTGTGCCCCTCCACGGTGGGGCAGTCCTTCAACGAGTGGTTGACCGCCCAGCAGCAGGGCAACGGACCGGTCCACAACCCTGCGGTGGACCACATGTGCGCCCAGCTGCGCGCCGACGGTTTTCCGCCGCGGGCCCTGTACGGTGCCTACCTTTCTGACCAATACCGAGCCATTGTCGAGGCGCTGCGGCAGCACCGGCAGATCGCGGCCATTCGTTTCCACCAGGCGCTGGCCACCGGTGTGCGCAAGCTCGACGACGGCCGCTACCAGGTCAAGGCGGATGATCACGTCTTCACCGCAGAGGCTCTGGTGTTGGCCCTCGGCCACGTGCCCGCCAGACTGAACCCGAACCAGCGTGCGCTCGCCGATCTGGCTGCCGCCCACGGGCTCGGGTACATCGAACCGAACATCTCTGGTGACGTGGACTGGGACCAATTGCCCGGCGGGGAGCCGGTGCTCATGCGCGGGCTCGGGCTGAACTTCTTCGACGTTATGATCGCGTTGACCCAGGGCCGCGGCGGCCGCTTCGTCCCGGGTCGCGAACCCGGCCGGCTGGACTACCAGCCCTCCGGCGCGGAACCGATCATCTATGCGGCCTCCCGGCGCGGGGTGCCGTATCGCGGCAAGGCCAACGTCGCCGCCTACCACCCGAGTTGGGTGCAGCTGCGCTACTGCACCGCAGAACACGTGAACCAGCTGGTGGAGCGGTTCGGCCAACTCGACTTCCGCGCACACCTGTGGCCGCTGATCAACCGGGACGTCCTGCTCACCTACTACCGGACGCTGACCCAACACCACCCGCAGGTCTTCACCCGGGACCCGCAGGAGTTCCTGCTGCGCCTAGAAACCCTGCTCGATTCGGCCCACCACGGTGAAGAGGTCACCCAATCCCAAGCCGAGGAACTGCTCGCCGAATACGCGCCGACGCAGCGCTGGCTGGATGTGCGGGGACTAGCGACCCCGGCCGCCGGCGCCACGTTCGCCAGCGGCGCCGAGTATCAGCGCTGGGTGCGTCAGTTCCTCGCCGCAGACATCGACGCCTCCTTGGCGGCGGAGAAGTCGCCGACCAAGATCGCCATCAAGGCCCTGCACCGCTGCCGGGAGTTGATCAAGGAGCTGGTCCGCGAACACAAGATCACCGACGCCTCCCGCATCCGCGACCTTGCCGGCTGGTTCGGCCCGATGATCGAGGGCTTGGCCTCGGGGCCGCCGGTGCAGCGGGTCGCCGAGCTGCTGGCGCTGGCGGAGGCCGGGATCGTTCACTTCATCGGACCCAACCCGGTCTTCGAGGTCGAACAGCACAGCGACTCGTTTCAGGCGATGAGCCCGTGGGTGCACGACGAACCGGTCCGGGCGCGGAACCTCGTCGAGGCGATGATGCCTGCCAACCAGATCGAGCTGACCGCCTCCGTGTTCCTCCAAGAACTGCTCGCCCACAAGCTCGCCCGGCCATGGGTGCTGACCAACGAGGACGGTCTCGCGGTCACCGGCCAGGGACTGGACGTCAGCGACCGGCCCTACCGGCTGCGCAACGAGGACGGGGAAGAGAACATCTTCGTGCTGGGCCTGCAGCTGTCCTCCGCACAGTGGGGAACCGCGATCGCGGCGGAGGCCGGCGCCAGCACCGCGCTGGGGGCGCGCACCCTTGCCGACGCGGATGCGATCGCCTTGGCGGTGCTGGCCCAACTCGGCGAGCAGCCCAGCTGAGGCGGCGGGCGCGGCGACGTCCTTGACGCAGCAATGGCCCGGAGGAAGAACTCCTCCGGGCCATCGCACGCGCGGATGGTAAGGGATTTGAACCCTTGAGACGGGGTTACCGCCTACTGGTTTTCAAGACCAGCTCCTTCGGCCGCTCGGACAACCATCCAGACGTGACTACTATACGGCAGTTACCCGGCCACCGTAAAAATTGGGAGAATGGAAATACCGCCACAACCGGTGGCGGCAGCGAAAGGGGAAATAGGCATGCGCGCGGTGAAATATACCGGGGCAGGTGGCCCAGAAGTCATCGAAGTGGTCGAGGTTGACCGGCCCGAACCCGGCCCCGGCGAGGTGCTCATCAAGGTCGCGGCAGCGGGACTGAACCGCGCCGATGTCTTGCAGCGCCGCGGCAACTACCCGCCGCCACCGGGTGCGTCGGACATCCCCGGACTGGAGGTCTCCGGAACCGTGGTCGGCCACGGCCCGGAGCCGGAGAAGGGCGCGAAGCGCTACGCCAAACAACAGCAGCAGCTGCCGCTGGGCACGGAGGTCTGCGCGTTGCTGACCGGTGGCGGCTACGCCGAGTACGTGGTCGCACCCGCCGGGCAGGTCCTTGAGATCCCCGAGCCGGTATCCCTGCTCGCGGCGGCCTCCCTGCCCGAGGTCGCCGCTACCGTCTACACCAACCTGTTTTACGACCAGCGGGTCCGCCCGGGCGACACCGTGCTGATCCACGGCGGCTCCGGCGGCATCGGATCGATGGCGATCCAGTTGCTGGCGGCCCTCCAGTGCACCGTCATCGTGACGGTCTCCTCGGCGGAAAAGGCGCTCTACGCACTGAACCTGGGCGCGAATCACGTCATCAACTACCAGCGCCAAGACTTCGTGGAACAGGTCATGCAGTTCACCGACGGCGCGGGCGTGGACTACATCCTCGATGTGGTCGGCGCTAAGTACCTCGAGAAGAACATGGCCGCGCTGGCCCGCTACGGCACCATGATCACCATCGGTCTGCAGGGCGGGGCCACCGCGGAGCTGAACATGGGGATGCTGCTAGCCAAGAAGCTCACGCTGCGGGGTTCGACCTTGCGCGACCGCTCGCGCAAGGAAAAGCGGCGCATCATGAGCCAGCTCGGCCGCAACGTGTGGCCGCTGATCACCGGAGGCTACGTGAACACCTACGTGGACCGAACCTTTGCGCTGGCGGACGCCGCGCAGGCGCACGAATACTTCGATTCCGGCCAGCACCGCGGCAAGGTGCTGCTGACCATGGAGCACTAGCCTCGGTGGGCATCCTCGACCGGTTGCGTGAACGTCGCGAGCAGCGTCAGCTCGCCCAAGAGCTGGGGCAGGGGCTGTGGCGGCGCGCCCACGACCGTTTTGTGCGGGCGCTGGACCGGTACCACCAAATCCTCGACGGGGTGACCGAGGACGAGGCCTACAACCAGCTGGCTGTGCTGGGCAACGAGCTCGCGGACCGGCTGCCGGCGGTGCGCAGCCTGTGCGCCGAGTGCCAGCGCGCCCATCCCTCCGACGAGCTGACGGTGCCGAACGAGTGCCGGGACGTGCACGCCCGGCTTTCCTCCGCGGCGAACGCACTGGCCACCACCGCGGAGGCCGCGGCGCTGTTCCGGATGCGCCAGATCCCGATCGAACGGGTGCGCTCCCGGGCGGAGAAAGTCCACGAGGAGATCGAGGCGGCCGTCGCGGCACGCCTGCGTCACTAGGAGGCGACCGGTCCACGGGCAGCACTGGTCCGAGCGGGTTAACGCGTCAGGCCGCCCGCCCGGTTTCCCCGGGAAGACGGCCTGACAGTGTTCTGTTGGAGCCTCCTGCCGGAATCGAACCGGCGACCTATTCTTTACGAGGGAATCGCTCTACCGACTGAGCTAAGGAGGCGCACGTGCTTAGCGCACAGATCGATACTTTAGCACGTTTTTTGTTCCGATTTCGCCCCGCCTAGACGCGTCCCGGGGGTGCCGGAGCGCGGCCTAGCTGGTGCAGGTTTTCCCCTCCTCCGGCAAGATGCCGTCGATCAGGAAGCCCTCCACCGCGGCGTCAACGCAATTGGATTTGCCGTAGGCGGTGTGACCGAAGCCACGCCAGGTCAGCAGTCGGCCGTTCGCCAATTGCTCGGTCAGCGCCTCGGACCACTTGTACGGGGTGGCCGGGTCCCCGGTGGTGCCCACCACCAGAATCGGCGCCGAGCCCTCCGCGCTCACCCGTTGCGGCGCGTTTTCGGTCTCGTGCGGCCACGCGCTGCAGACCAAGTTGGTGGCCACAAAGTAGCGGCCGAACAGCGGGGAGGCCTCGTTCGCCGCCCGGTACTGAGCCACCAAAGCATCTTTGTCCTGAGGCCCGCCGTAGTCCGCACAGTTGATCGCCATGAAGGCCTCGGACAGGTTGGAGTCGTAGCCGCCGTCGTTGTTGCGGTCGTAGTTCAAGTCAGCCAATTGCAACAGCATGGACGGGTCGCCCTCGTTGGCGTCCTTGGCGTAGGCGCTGACCAGGTGCGGCCACAGGTCCTTGTCGTACAGCGGCACGATGAAGCCGTCCAGCCAGGTCACCCCGTTGACCCGCCGCCCGGCCACGGTCGCCGGCTGCTCGTCCAGCTCCTCGAGGCGCTGCTGAATCTGCTTCAGGGCCTCATCCACCCCGCCTTCTAGTGCGCAGCTCTCCTTCGCCTCGGTCAGGCAGTAGTTGGCCCAGTCCTTGGTCGCGGAAACGAAACCGGCCATCTGCTCTAGGCTCAGCTGATTGCTGTCCAGATCCGGGTTCATGCCGCCGTCGAGCACCATGGCCCCCACCTGCTGCGGAAACAGCTCGGCGTAGCGGGCGCCCAGCGCGGTGCCGTAGGAGAAGCCCATGTAGTCCAACTTCGGCTGCGCCAACACCAGCCTCATCAGCTCCAGATCGTGCGCCGCACTGACCGTGTCGAGGTGGTCGACGATCGGCCCGGATTTTTCCCGGCAGGTCTGCACCACCTTTTCTGCCCGCTCGAACTCCGCCGCCCAGTCCATCTCCTGCGGGTCGACCAGCGGTTCGGCACGGTACTGATCCAGCTCCGCATCGGTGTAGCAGTCCACCGGGGTGGACCGTTGCACACCGCGGGGGTCAAAGCTGGTCAGGCGGAATTGCTGGGTCATCTCCGTGGAGAACACGTTGTTGGCCGCCCACGTCAGGAAATCGATACCGGAGGAACCCGGGCCGCCGGGATTGGTCAGCAGGTGCCGGGTCGGCGCGGAGTTGCCCTCCGGGAGGGTCCGGGCGAGCACCACGTCGATGCTGCCCTTCGCTGGGTCCTGATAGTCCAGCGGGGCCTTCATAGTGGCGCATTCCAGCTTGGCGCCGTGCGTTTCTTGGTCCTCGCAGGCTCCCCAGCGCAACTCTTGGTCCACGAACTCGGCCATCGCCTCCTCGGCGAACAGCCCTTCGGCCGGTACCGGGCTCGCCTGGGAACTCTGTGGGGTCGCTCCTGATGGCTGTGGCTGCTGCTCCACCGGGGCCGGTATGCAGCCGCTGACCAGCAGCGCAGCGCCGGCCAGCAGGGCGCTCAGCCGGGCCGGGCGGTGAAAGAGGCGGGGAAGCGTGGGCATCGGCTACCTTCTGTTTTCGGGGACAAAGTTCACGGCGAGTGCCTCCATGGCCAACTGGTGAGGCACGTTGGCTTGGATGCGTTGACGGGCGACGCCGATGGCGTCGATGCAGGCCAACGAGTGGGTCGCCGAGGTCGCGGCGGCGTAGCCACCCAGCTGGGGCATCAGCTCCTCGTTCACCAGCGGGGTGTCGGTGCCTAGCTGCAGGGTGAGGCAGTCGCGAAAGAAGCTAGCCACATCCACCATGGCCCGGTCCAACGCGTCGTTGAGCGCCCGGCGGGCCCGGCGCTTGTGATTCTCCTCCAGCTCCTTCACGTAGGAGCGCAGCTTCGGCGGGACGTTTTCTCCCGGTGCCAGACCCAGTGAGTGCTTCAGCGCGGCCAGCTCGCGTTCGTTGCGGTCCGCGGTGGACGCGTTGGCCTCCTCCGCGGTGGTGGCTACCAGCTCTTGGGCCATCGCGGTCGCGGCGGCCACGTTGCGGGCCTGCAGCGGCAGCGCCGCGATCTTCAACCGGCGGGCCATCGCCTCCGGTTGGCTGGCGAGCCAGCGGGCCACCCCAACGTGGGCCTGCGAGAGCCGGACCGCTTGCGCGGCCACGTCCGGTCCGTAGCCCTCCTTGATCAGCAACGCAGTCACCGCTTCCACCGGCGGGATCTGCAAGCGCACCGGCCGGCAGCGGGACCGGATGGTCACCAGCACATCCGCCGGGGACGGCGCGCACAACAGCCACAGGGTGTGCGCGGGCGGCTCCTCGATCGCCTTCAGCAGGACGTTGGTGGTGCGCTCGGTCATCCGGTCGGCGTCCTCGACGATGATGATCCGCCACGACGCGGTAGCCGGCCGGCGGTAGGCCAGCTCCAACCAGTCCCGCACCTCCTCGATGCGGTATTGCACCTCCTCGGTGGCATAGACCGCCACGTCCGGGTGGGCGTCGGCCAGGATGGACCGGCAGGGGTGGCACTGGCCGCAGCCCTTCGCCGCCGGGTCAGCCTCCTTGCAGGCCAGGGCCGCGGCGAAGGCGCGGGCGGCCACCGAGCGTCCGGAGCCGGGCGGTCCGGTGAACAGCCAGGCGTGCGTCGGGTTGCCGCGCAACACCTCACCGCGCAGCTGTTCGAAGGCGGCCGGTTGCCCGATCAGGGCGTCCCACACGCCGAAGGTGTGCTTGTCTAACGCGGCTTGCGGGGCGGCATCAGTCATGTTTGGCACCCCCGCCCCGGTTCACCAGTGCGGAGACCCGCGCCAGCACCGCCGCCGCCAACGCCTCGGGGTCCTGGCGGGCGTCCAGCACCAGGTAGCGCTCGGGGGACTGTTGGGCCAGGGCCAGGAAGGTCTGTCGGATCGTCTCGTGGAAGGCATCCGCCTCCGCCTCGATGCGGTCTGTCGCCGTGGCCCGGTCCGCCATGCGCTCGCGGGCCTGCGCCACCGGCAGGTCCAACACGATGGTCAGGTCCGGCAACAGGCCTGCGGTGGCCCACTCGTTGACCTGTTGAACCGGTCCCAGTCCTAGGCCGCGTGCCGCGCCCTGATAGGCCAGCGAGGAATCCACAAAACGGTCGGAAAGTACCAGTTTCCCCGCGGCCACAGCGGGTCTGATCAGCTCGTCCGCGTGCTGGGCGCGCGCCGCCGCAAACAGCAACGCCTCGGTGCGGTCGCCGATGGGTAAATCGGGCCCGGACGGGCTGTGGGCCTGGAGCAGCAGCCCACGGACGGCCTCACCCAGCGGGGTACCGCCCGGTTCCCGGGTCCGCACCACGTCGTGGCCGCGGTCCACGAGGGCCTCGTGCAGCAACCGGAGCTGGGTCGTTTTGCCCGCGCCGTCGCCGCCTTCGAACACGATGAACAGGCCGGGGCCTTGCTGTGCAACTGGTCTTTCCACCCTGCCAGCTTATCTGCTTACCAGTGGCGCTAGCGCCCAGGTTGCCCGCCGGTGGGGACCGGATGGTGCTGGCGCGGCGTGTGGAGCGGAAGCGTCAGCAGAACTCAGCCATCAGAGCTTCCGGGTTCTTCTGCCGCGCTGAGCTTTGGGCTGGCGCTGACCGTTCAGGGCAAGCTCCGGGTAGACAATTACTCGCTCCAGATCCCCCCGCGTGAGCAGTAACCTACCCGGTGGAAAGGACGCGGCGGGCGCCGCACGGGCTTAAGATGATGAGCGTGAACAACTCAGAATTTTCCGCCCAGACCATGTTGGTCGCCGGCGCCCGCCCGCGTCCGGTTACCGACGCGCCGTTGAACGAGCCCGTCGTCTTTTCCTCCACCTTCGTCGGCGCCGGCACCGACATGGTCGCCGAGCGCACCTACGGCCGCTTCGCCAATCCCTCCTGGGAGGGCTTGGAGGAGCTGCTGGGCCAGCTCGAGGGCGCCACACTGCCGGCGATCGCCTACGCCTCCGGGATGGCGGCCGTGGCGGCGGCCGCGTCCTTGGTCCCCGCTGGCGGCACCGTCGTCATCCCGCAACACGCCTATCAGGGCTCGGTGGTGTTGTTCCAGCAACAGGCCGAGGCCGGCTTGTTCCGGCTGCGCCAGGTCGACATCACGGACACCGAACAGACCGTCGCAGCGCTCGACGGCGCGAGCCTGCTGTTGCTGGAGTCGCCCACCAATCCGATGCTGGAGATCGCGGATCTACCCGCCATCCTCGCGGCGGCCCAGACCGCGGGTGTCATCACGGTAGTGGACAACACCTTCAACACCCCGCTGAACCTGCGCCCGCTGGAGCTAGGCGCCGACATCGTCTTGCATTCGGTGACCAAGTACCTGGCCGGACACTCGGACGTCATCATGGGTGCTGCCGTGACCAGCGATCAGCGGCTGTACGATGCCCTGCGCGGCTACCGATCCCTGCACGGGGCCATTCCCGGGCCGATGGAGGCTTTTCTGGCGCTGCGGGGCATGCGCACCTTGGCGCTACGGTTGCGCGCCGCTCAAGACAACGCGCAGCAGCTCGCCGAGTTCCTCGCCCAGCACCCGCGCATCGGCGAGGTGCGTTACCCGGGGTTGCCCTCGCACCCGCAATACGAGCTGGCAAGCAGGCTGCTGGGCGGGCCCGGCGGCATCATTACCGCCACCATCGAGCCGCGCGACGGGCAGAGCGGGGAACAGGCAGCCAACGAGTTCGTGGCTGCGTTGAAGTTGTTCACGCCGGCCACCTCGCTGGGTGGGGTCGAGTCCCTGATCGAGCGTCGCCGGCGGCACGCCGGTGAACCGGAGACCGTCCCGGAGAACCTCGTGCGAATCAGCGTCGGGATCGAACACGGGGACGACTTGGTGGCCGACATGGCCGCCGCGTTGCGCTAAGCAGCGGCAAACCTGGGGGCGGATGTTTTAGGCTAGAACCATGCTTGATCTCAGTGGTCCCTTCAGGTTGGCTTTGTACGCGGAGTTCTGGCTCAACGTCTTGCTGAGCCTCGTGGTGCTGGCCATGGCCGTCTGGGCCTTCGCCCACGCGGCCAAGTCGCACGCGCAAAACTTTGTGGTGAGCGGTAAGCGGACCAAGAGCTTCTGGCTTGGGCTAACCGGCGGATCCGCCGCCGTGATGGTCCTGATGGTCATTGGCGCGGCGTTGCCGTTCGGCATGATCCTGCAGCTGGTGGCCGCTTGCATTTGCGGCGTCTATCTGGCCGGTGTCCGGCCGGAGGTTGGCGGGCCGAAACAAACCGGATATTACGGTTTCTAGACGTAGACTAGGAACATGGCTGAGACTTACAAGCTGATCCTGCTGAGGCACGGTCAGTCCGAATGGAACGAGAAGAACCTCTTTACCGGCTGGGTGGATGTTCCGCTCACCGAGAAGGGCCGCAAAGAAGCTGCCCGCGGTGGCGAACTACTTGCCGAGGCCGGGCTGCTACCCGATGTGCTGCACACTTCACTGCTGAAGCGCGCCATTACCACCGCCAATCTGGCGTTGGAGGCGGCCGACCGGCAGTGGATCCCGGTCAAACGCAGCTGGCGGCTGAACGAACGCCACTACGGTGACCTGCAGGGCAAGAATAAGACCCAGGTCCGGGACCAGTACGGCGACGAGCAGTTCATGATCTGGCGCCGCTCCTACAACACGCCGCCGCCACCGTTGGCCGACGACTCCGAGTGGTCCCAGGCAAACGACGAGCGCTACGCGGACGTCGCGGACGCCCCGCGCAACGAATGCCTGCAGGACGTTGTGGCGCGTCTGCTGCCGTACTGGGAAGAACAAATTGTCCCGGACCTGAAGGCGGGCAAAACCGTCCTCATCACGGCCCACGGCAACTCCCTACGGGCCCTAGTCAAACACCTCGACGGCATCTCCGAAGAAGACATTGCCCAGGTCAACATCCCGACCGGTATCCCGCTGTACTACGAGCTGGACTCCAACCTGAAGCCGATCACCCCGCGCGGGAAGTACCTCGACCCGGAGGCAGCTGACGCCGCCATCAAGGAAGTCGCTTCACAAGGAAAGAAGTAAGCCGCTCTGCGCTGCGCTGAGCCACAGCAACGAGTCCCCGTCGTGTTCGCCAGGTGCCGGCTGAACGCGGCGGGGCTTCTTTCTCCCGCCCAACCACTGTAGAAGCCTTCCACCATGATCGCAGTCATTCTCGCGGCCGGAGCAGGCCGGCGGCTCGGCAAAGGCCCCAAAGCACTCGTGCAACTCGGGCACAGCACCTTGGCCGAACGGGCCACCGCCACCGCCATTCAGGCCGGTCTGACACCACTGGTGTTGGCCGCTCCGCAGGTTGCTGACACGCTCCGGACATTGCTGGCCACCGATGCCGATGTCCAAGCGGTACCCGACCACGCCAGCGGAATCTCCGCCTCCATAAAGCAAGCAGCCCGCAGGCTGCTCCATGCACATTCAAACGAACCGGTCATGCTCTGGTTGGTCGATCAACCCGGCATCACCGTTGACGTCATCAAGCGCATCAGCGCAGCCCATCAGGCCTGCACCATCGCCCGGGCCAGCTACGAGGGAGTGCCCGCCCACCCGGTCCTCTTCGACGCGGACGATTTCCAGCAAGCAGCGGAGTCTGCCACCGGCGACGTGGGGGCCAAAGAATTCCTTCGGATGCACCGGCACCGGGTCACGCTCATCGAATGCGCGGACATCGGCAGTGCCGCGGACCTCGATACGGCGGAGGACTATCGGCGCTGGGCAGAAGCGTTCGAGGCCTGATCCATCAGATCCGTCGTCACATCCCACACCATGGAGATACACCGGCGGCGCAGCGGTGCCACTGCCAACACGGCCAGATCGGCGAGCTCGGCGAATCGCTCATCCTCTGCACACCCGGCTGCAGTTTCGGCCGGAACAGTGCCTTGCCGAACTTTCACCAGCGTCTCAAGCACGGCGGAAGTCTCAGCTAACGGAGCCAGCTCCAGCGCCTCAGCCAGCAAAGACGCCGCAGCCCGGCTGAGCTGACAGCCCTCGGCGATCCCGCGCAGCTCAATCGTCCCGTTCCGTTCACGCAGCTCGACCTCGACGCGGTCTCCGCAGCTGGGATTCACGCAATCCCGCAGCAGGATTTGCTCCGGGTCCTTCATCCGCCACGCGGCCTCCAGCCCGGGCACATGAGCCCCATGGTGGGCGATCAATTCCAGCAGCTCGGCTTTGTCCATGTTCGCCAGTGTAGTGAGCCAGCCCACCAAATTCCTAGACAACCGCCCGCAGCTGGCGTAAGCTAGATCACTGATTGGGAGACCAATCTCCTGGATCAGCAGACAGGATTAAGACTGAGCTGGCGGTGCACGCCGGCTCTTTTTTTATTGGACCGGCCGCAGGCACCGATTCAACTGGAACCTACGGAGGCAACATGACTCTCACAGCACCTGCTGAAAACAACACGGGCCAAAAACAGCGCCCCCTGTGGATTCGCAACCCGATTGCGACCTTCACCGCAGCCGGACCGGACCAAGATCAGGCGGCCGCCAACGGACTGGTTATTGACCGCAGCACCGGGACCATCCTCGAACTGGTACCGGCAGGTGCCGAACCCCAGACCCCGGACTGTGACCCCTTCGACGCCAGCAAATACGTGCTGATCCCAGGGCTGGTCAACACACACCACCACTTCTACCAAACCCTCACCCGGGCGTGGGGGCCGGTCGTGTCCGTGCCGCTCTTCCCGTGGCTGGTCAACCTTTATCCGGCGTGGGCACGCCTCACACCGGACG
>CAYZBX010000012.1:0-1333 GCA_964476735.1 uncultured Micrococcaceae bacterium | reverse complement strand
CGACGACGGTCGCCATGGCCGAACTCCTGCTGTCCGGCTGCACGACGGCTGCCGACCACCACTACCTTTTCCCGGATGGGATGGAACACTCCATCGACATTCAGGTCGCAGCCGCCCAAGACCTTGGCATGCGAGCCATGCTGACCCGCGGGTCCATGAGTCTGGGGGAGAAGGACGGCGGGCTGCCACCGCAAGAAACCGTTCAAGAAGCCGCGATCATCCTCGAAGACAGCCAACGCTTGGTCGAGAAATACCATGAACGTGGCGCCGGTGCCCGCATCCAGATCGGGTTGGCGCCTTGCTCACCGTTTTCGGTGACGCGGGAAATCATGCGAGACACGGCAGAGCTTGCAGCCGAGCTCGATGTCCGTCTGCACACACACTTGGCAGAAACGATCGATGAAGAAGACTTCTGCCGGGAAATGTTCGGGTTGCGCACGGTTGACTACCTTGAATCCGTCGGCTGGCTGCACGAAGGCACCTGGTTGGCCCACGGCATCCACTTCGACGACCAAGAGATCCAACGTCTCGCCGCAGCCGGCGTGGGCGTGGCCCACTGTCCCGCATCAAATATGCGGTTGGCATCCGGGATCTGCCGGGCCATCGAACTCGAAGACGCCGGCGCGCCGGTCGGCATCGGTGTCGACGGGTCCGCCTCCAATGACGGTTCAAACCTCATGCTCGAAGTCCGGCAGGCCATGCTCATTCAGCGCCTTAAATATGGCGCCGAGGCCGTCACCCCTGAACGTGTTCTAGGCTGGGCGACACGTGGCTCGGCTCAACTGCTGGGACGCGGCGACTTGGGCACCCTGCAGGTCGGCCAACAGGCTGACCTGGCGCTATTCAGTTTGGATGACATCCGCTTCTCCGGCTCCCACGACCCAGTGGCCGCGCTTCTGCTCTGCGGGGCAGACCGGGCCGATTACGTCATGGTCGGCGGCAGCTGGCGGGTGAGCGACGGACGCATCAACGGTCTGGACATGGAGTCCTTGCTGAGCGCCCACCGCGCAGCCGCCAAGGAGCTCGTGGACTTCCAACTGCCTGCCAAGGTCTAGCACTTCCTAACCCCACACAAAGCTCTCGGATGAGACCCCGTCCGGGAGCTTTGTCGTGCCCAAAATCAATTGCAAATCTCAAGCAACTGCTCTCCATATACAAGAATTATGATTCGTGCTGTCTCGTTTTACCTCTGTGTTTGATAGCTCGCGAGGCGGTGGTGTTGTGTGGCGGCCACGAACCCGCGTGAGGCTGTCTAAGTAGAAGAAAAGTCCTAATAAAATATTCGAATACTCACCAGGGGTAACTGTGGACCAAAGGGCAGCAAAAGGGGCTC
>CAYZBX010000011.1:0-27540 GCA_964476735.1 uncultured Micrococcaceae bacterium | reverse complement strand
GAGGAGGCCGTCCGAATGCCCGTGGTAGCAGCCGGCGAACTTAATGATCAGGTTCCGGTTGGTGTACCCGCGGGCCAGCCGGATGGCGGTCATGGTTGCCTCGGTGCCGGTGGAGACCATGCGGACCTTCTCCACTGTCGGTACCCGGGAGGTGATGTGCGCGGCGAGTTCTGACTCCTTGGGAGTGGAGGTGCCGAAACTCAGGCCGGCGTCCACGGCCTCGTGCACTGCCTTGATGACCTCTGGGTGCTGATGTCCTAGGAGCATCGGCCCCCACGAGCACACCAAATCGATGTATTCCTTGCCCGCCGCGTCCCACAGGCGTGGGCCGTCCGCCTTGACCATGAATGCTGGGGTACCGCCGACAGAGCCGAAGGCACGCACCGGGGAGTTCACACCGCCTGGCATGAGTGATTGGGCGCGAGTGAACAGTTCGTTGTTGGTAGTCACGTGGACACGTCTCCTTAGCGGTTGGCTAGCCAGCGGCCGACTTCAGCGGCCCAGTAGGTCAGCACCTGATCGGCGCCGGCCCGGCGGATGGACAGGATGGACTCTTCGATGGCGGCCTCACGGTTAATCCAACCGTTGGCTGCGGCAGCCTCGATCATGGCGTATTCACCGGAGATTTGGTAGGCGGATACCGGAACCGGGGACATCGCGGCCACATCAGCCAGGATGTCGAGGTAGCTCATGGCTGGTTTAACCATCACCATGTCCGCGCCCTCCTCCAGGTCCAATTCCACCTCCAGCAGGGCCTCCCGCCGGTTCGCCGCATCCATCTGGTAGGTCCGGCGATCGCCCTTCAGCTGCGAATCGACGGCCTCCCGGAACGGCCCGTAGAAGGCGGAGGCGTACTTCGCTGCGTACGCCAGTACGGCCACATCCGTGCGGCCGGCGGTGTCCAGTGCCGCGCGGATGATGCCGACCTGGCCGTCCATCATCCCGGAGGGTCCCAGCACGTCGGCGCCAGCTTCCGCCTGCGCGAGGGCCATCTGCGCGTAGATGTCGTTGGTGGCGTCGTTGTCCACCTCGCCGGCCTCGTTCAGCACCCCACAATGGCCGTGATCGGTGAATTCGTCGAGGCACAGATCACTCATGACGATCAGCTCATTGCCGACCTCCGACTTGACGTCCCTGATGGCCTTGTTCAACACGCCGTCCGGGTCGGCACCGGCAGAACCGCAGGCGTCGTGCTTGGCGGGTACGCCGAAAAGCATGATGGCGCCCAGCCCCAACTCCACGGCCTCCGCGGCCGCGGCCTTGAGGGAGTCGGTGCTGTGCTGCACAACGCCCGGCATCGAGGTGAGCGGAATGGGTTCCGTAGCGCCTTCCTTGATAAATGCTGGCAGGATCAGATTCCGCGCCTCCAACGAGGTTTCGGCGACGAGGCGGCGCATGGCCGGAGTGCGGCGGAGCCGCCTCGGCCGGTGTTGTGGGAATGCCATAGCTTGGTCTCCTTGGTCGGTCTAGGCTGGGGGCAGGTGTTCGGTCAGCCAGCGGTACACGCTCCTGACATCGGGCTTGGGTAACACCGCGGTGATGGGTAGTCCGGTTGCTGTCATGGCGGCTGCGGTTGGTTGGCCCATCGCCAGCAACGGAGGCAGAGCCAACGCCGGAAAGTCCTCGGCCGCTGCGGCGTACAGCCGTGCGTTAGAAGGGCTGGTCAGGACGACGGCAGCCGCCCTCGCAGCGCGGTCGGCGAACGCCTCGACACCGTGGACCGGGTACGGCACGTGGACCGGCGGCAGTAGTCGTTGCTCCTGCGGCAGTTCGGTGCTTGCCGCCACGGTTCGGTAGGCGGTCACCCGTTCGACGGTGAATCCAGCTGCGTGAAGCCCCTGCTGGACGGTGTTGCTGGCGATCTCTGACACCGGGAGCAGCACGGCGTTGCGTCCTGCTGGTTCCGGTGGCGGGAACTCGGCCACGAGTCCTTCCCCGGACTGGTTGTGTTCTGCCACGAAGTCTGCTGCCTGTTGGGCGTGGTCGGCGAATGCCGCAGCCGTGCCCGAGCCGACCATGCCCCATTTCACCGGCAGTGGTTCGTCGAAGTAGCCCAGTTTGTGCAGCGAACGAACCGCGTTCGGGCTGGTCAGCACGATCCAATCGTAGGCCCCGGCCGCCGCCTTGTCCTTGGCCGCGGCCAGCAGTGAGTCGTCGATTGGCAACGCGAAGTCGATCAGCGGGAGCAGCTCCACGGCAACGCCGAGCCCGGTCAGCTCAGATTCGAACCGACCGGTTTGTCCGGGTTGGCGGGTGAGGACGATGCGGTGCATGGCTCGGTCAGCCGAAGTGGTTTTCCCTAGTGATGAGCCGTGCCGCCGTGGTCCGCAACTCCTCGGCCGCCGACGCGCCCAACGCATCCGCTGCTGCCTCCGGGTCAGTCCCAGCGAGGTCGATGCTGGTGCGCGCACCGGCGGTGACGTGTTCGGTGCCGTCGATGTTGGCAACGAGGACATCCAGTTTCAGCTCGCCGGTTTCCTCGTCGAAGGTTGCGTATCCGCCGATGGGGGCGGCACAGCCGGCTGCTAGGGTGCGCAGCACGGCACGTTCGGCGACCACGGCGAGGCGGGTCGGCAGGTGGTCGTAGGCGGCGAGCATCTCTGCGAGCCATGTCTCCGGTGTGCCGTCCGCCAAGGCTCGGGATTCGATGGCCAGGGCGCCTTGGCCGGGGGCCGGCAACATCACGGAGGGGTCCAAGTACTCGGTGACGAATTCTTGACGGCTCAGCCGGTTCAACCCGGAAGCCGCCAGCACCACCGCGTCGAGGTCTCCCTGCTTGCCTTCGATGACCTCTCGGTCTGCGCGGCGTACCCGGCCGAGCCGTGTGTCGACGTTGCCGCGGATGCCTACCACTTGCAGATCGGGGCGGGCGATTTTCAATTGCGCCGCACGGCGCGGGGAACCCGTACCGATGACCGCGCCCTGCGGCAAGGTCTGCAGTGTGTGTCCGTCGGCGGCGCAGAGCGCGTCACGCACGTCTTCGCGTTCCGAGTAGGCGCCGATGACCAATCCGGGGTAGCCCGCGGCCGGCAGGTCCTTGAGCGAGTGCACCGCTACGTCGCAGACGTCCTCGAGCAGTGCTTGCCGCAGCGCCGCAACGAAGACCCCGGTTCCGCCGATCTGCGTCAGCGGAGCCATGTTCACGTCGCCCTCGGTCTTGATCAGCACGATGTCGTGCTCCAGAGCGCCCAGTTCGCTGAGCGCTCGGGCGGCCATGCCGGTCTGCGTTGTCGCCAGTGCTGAGCCGCGGGTTCCGACCCGGAAACGAGTCATGAGCTTTGCCTACTCCTTCACCAAAGTCGAACGGACGGACGAGTCCACCGCACCGATCGTCGGGCGTTGGCTGCCATCACGCATGATCTTCACGCAGCATTCTGGGCGGCACACGTCGAACCACGGGCCGAGGAGGGTCGTGGCCTTCTGTTCCGGCTGGTGTTTCACGTCGTGTCGTTCACGGATCAGGTCAATGATCCCGGCGACGAAAGCGGGGTCCGTGCCCGGGGTCGGCGTGCGGGAAAACGCGAGGCTGTGCTCGTCCGCGGTCTCCTTCGCCTCGGTGTCCAGATCCCAGATGACCTCCATGTGGTCGGAAACGAAGCCGAGTGGCACCACGACCACGCCCTTGGTCCCGGCTCCGGCTAGGTCCTCGATGGCGTCGTTGATGTCCGGTTCCAGCCACGGGATGTGCGGTGCCCCGGAACGCGACTGGTAGACCAGCGACCACGCGGGTTTCTCGGCCAACCCCAGTTCGGCAGGATCCATGCGTTTGAAGATCTCCTCAGCCACGGCTAGGTGCTGCGCCGAGTAGACGTCGTTCGCGTTGACGTCGTCCCCGAGCGAGGCTTTCAGCTCGGCTGCTAGGTCCCGCGGTCCGGCTGCCTCGGCGTCGGAGTTCGGGATGGAGTGGGTCGCGAAGAGCACGTGGATGGTGCCCTCCGGGTCCTCATTCTTGGCCTGCAGCTGGGCGACGACGTCCTTGATGCCCTCCACGACGCCGTGGTAGAACGGTTCGACGAAGCCCGGGTGGTCAAAGTACTGGCGGATCTTGTCGACCTCCAGCTTGCCTTCCAAGCCGGTAGACCGCAGCGCCATGCCGAGGTCCTCCCGGTACTGGCGGCAGGAAGAGTAGCAGGAGTAGGCGCTGGTGGTCAGCACCAACAGCTTCCGGTGCCCGGCATCGTAGATTTCCTGCAGGGTCTCAGGGATGTAGGGGTCCCAGTTGCGGTTGCCCCAGTAGACAGGCAGATCGATTCCCTTTTCTGCCAGCTGCGCCTCGATGGCAGCCTTCAGTGCGCGGTTTTGCGCGTTGATGGGGCTCACACCACCATTGGCGCGGTAGTGTGTGGCGACCTCTTCTAGGCGCTCGTCCGGGATGCCCCGGCCACGGGTGACATTGCGCAGAAACGGCAAGACGTCATCTTGACCTTCCGGGCCGCCGAAGGAGGCCAGCAGCAGCGCGTCGTAGTGTTTTGGCTGCATGCGGCCGTTCTCGTCGTAGCCGGTAATCGGGTCAAAACTCACTTGTTGTACCTTTCGTTAATGGTCCTTGGCCGGGGTTCCGGGCGGGTCAGCGGGCTTAGCCGATGACTTCGGCAACCTCTTCCGCAGTGATGCGTCGTCCGGTGTAGAACGGGACTTCTTCCCGGACGTACAGGCGGGTTTCGCTGTTGCGCAGGTGGCGCATCATGTCCACGAGGTGGATCAGTTCAGGAGATTCCAGCGCGAGCATCCACTCCCAGTCGCCCAGGGCGAAGGCGGAGGTGGTGTTGGCCAGCACCATGGGGAATTCTTGGCCGAGGGCGCCGTGTTCGCGCAGCATCTGAGCGCGTTCCTTGGGTTCCATCAGGTACCACTCGTGGGTGCGCACGAACGGGTAGACCACCAACCAGTTTTCCGGTTCCTTGCCGCGGGCGAATGCCGGGACGTGGTCCTTGGCGAACTCCGCGGGACGGTGCACACCCATGGCGGAGAACACCACGGTGGTATCCGACAACATGGCGGTGCGGCGCAGCGTGCGCACGGCGGCCTGTAGCTTCTCTGGGCTGGTGCTGTACATCCACGTCATGATGTCTGCATCGGCACGCATGGCGGAGACATCGTAGATACCGCGGACGGTGACCTCGTCGAGGCCGTTGATCGTTTCTTTGAATGCTTCGACATCGCCGCTGCGATCTGCGTTGATACCGTTGCGGGCGAAAACAGTATAGAGGGCGTAGTAGTCTTTGACCTCGGTCATTATGGGGTTGTCACAACCTTTACATTTGGGCACCGCCGTTTCACCGGCGGCGCGGGTTTCGTTGCTCCCAAACCTTTACTTTATCGCGGTTCCGAAAGCGTCTTCCGAACGTCGGCGATGACCGCCACCAGCCCGGTGCCCGCAAGCCAAGCGCCGACGGCGTCAACGCGTGGCCACGACGACAACTTTTTCCGGAATGCGGAAACTCTTTCTTGATGTCCGATAGTAGCGAACGGAAGCGCGCCCAGCCAACGCACCACGGCTTGGTCCACCACGTGGTTGGCGTGGAGCGACACCCCCGTGATCGCCGCCGCGTCACTCAATGCGGCGGCGACGAGGTCCCCGTCGGAGGAGTTGTAGCCCAGCGTGTCTGCCCCGTCAGATATGCGCCCGTAGCTCAGCCGCAGCAGGTGCCGGTGCCGTGCCTGCGCCCGCAATTCTTCCGCGATCCAGTCCCATTTCGCGGAGGCGTGGGTCAGCGCCTTGGCGGATATCTTGTTCACTAAAGGAGAAACTAGGGCTCCGGTCCCACGAGGTGCCGCAGAAAGCTCCGGATGATCGACCACCAGGGAGACGAGGGCGACGCCGGCGCCAGGATCGGGCCGGTACGACGCAAAACTCGGGTCGATGTCGGCCAACAAATCCACGGCGATAGGGCCATCGGTGGCGAGCACGAGGCGGTCGGCACTCAGCGTGGCGCCGTCGGTGTGCACCCGGTGTGCCTCGCCCACCTCGAGCGCGCGCACGGCGGCGCCCAAGCGCAGCTCGACGCCACGGTCGCGGAGCCCGTCGACCAGAGCCGCGGTGAGCCGATTCATGCCCCCGGCAAGGCCTGCCACAGCCGAGCCCGGTTTGCCGGCACGGGACTGGCCGGCGGCCAGCCGCTGCGCGTAGACCGCGGCCGACAGTGAGCCTTGTTCGACCATCTTGGCCAACAGACCGGGGGCGACGGTTTCCAGATCCAACTGCGCCGGGTCGGCCGAATGCACCCCGGAGACGACCGGGGTCACCAACAGGTCGAGGACCTCGTCGCCCATCCGATCCCGGACCAATTCGGCGACCGAGGCTTGCGCCCCACCCGGCTGGTTGAGCCGTTCGGCCCACGAGTCCACCGGCGTGGTGAGATCCCGCTTGGCACGGGCAAGCCCTGCGGGGCTCAGCGCGCCGACGGTTTCCTCCGCGGCAAGATCCCCCGGGATGCCGAGAATGCCGGTCCGGGGCATGGGCCGGGCCCCCGAAGGCAAGATGAGCCACGCGCCGGCGAAGTTCGGCTCACGCCGTGCTGAATCCAGCCCCAGTTCCCGCAAGAGTTCCGGGATGACCGGTGAGCGGGTGGCGAACGATTCGGCGCCCGCATCCGCCGTGATGCCGGCGATGGTTTGGCCGCTGACGCAACCACCAAAGTGGCCGCCGGCCTCCAGTACCGCGATTCGGGCAACGCCCTGCCGGCTCAACTCCCAAGCGGCGGCGAGACCGGAGATCCCGCCGCCGATCACGAGGGCATCGTAGTGCTGGCTCATCGACCAGGTCGGGCATGGATGTACTCGACGATGCGAGTCAGCACGTCCGGGTCGGTTGTCGGTGGCACGCCATGCCCTAGGTTCAGCACGTGCCCGGGCGCGTGCTTGCCGGCGGCGATGACCGCGTCAATCTCGGCCTTCAAGGGCTCCCAGCCCGCGGTCAGCAGCGCCGGGTCGATGTTGCCCTGCAGCGGCGTCTGCGCGCCGACGCGCTTGGCTGCCACGTCAAGCGGAATCCGGTAGTCCACCCCGATGACGTCCGCGCCGGCGGCCTTCATCCCCGCGAGCAGCTCTCCGGTACCGGTCCCAAAGTGCACCTTCTGCACCCCGAGATCGTCCAGCTCCGCAAAGACCTTGGCCGAATGCGGCTGGGCGTACTCCATGTAGTCCTTGAGCGAGAGCGAACCCGCCCATGAGTCAAAGAGCTGGATGGCCGAGGCTCCGGCCTCCACTTGGGCCCGAATGAACTGTGCGGTGACCCGTCCGGCCCAGTCGGCCAGCGCGTGCCACGTCTGCGGGTCGGCGTGCATCATGGAGCGGGGGCCGAGGTGGTCGCGAGTCGGCTTGCCCTCGACCATGTATGCGGCAACGGTAAACGGCGCACCGCCGAAACCGATCAGCGGGGTGCTGCCCAGCTCGGCCACGGTCAATGCGACGGCCTCACGGATCGGGTCCAAAGCGGCGTCATCGAGTTCAGGCAGGTTGGCCACCTTCTCTGGGGTGTCGACGGCCTCGCCCAGCACCGGACCAACGTTGGGCACGATTTCCACGTCCACGCCGGCGCACTTGATCGGGATCACAATGTCAGAGAAGAAGATGGCGGCATCTACCTTGTGCCGACGCACCGGCTGCAAGGTGATCTCGGAGGCCATCTCCGGGCGCAGACACGATTCCAACATCTCTGTGCCCTCGCGCAATTTGCGGTATTCCGGCAGCGAACGGCCGGCCTGACGCATGAACCAGACGGGCGGGGTGTCGCTACGTTCGCCACGGTAAGCCCTGATCAAGGTCGAGTCATGGGTCAACCCGGAATTGAGCGGGTGGTCGGCAGACAGGGCCGGATACAACAAAGAGGAAGAATCGCTAACCATGCGGTTAATTCTGCCCTACTTCGATTCAGATGTAGAATTGGAGCGCTGTGGTTTTCTTTTCTCTTATCGCATCGCACACGAAGCTGGATTTAGAAACGGTCGCCCAACTCAGTACCGGGGCTGACCGTGTGCTGTCGTGCCTGCCCGAAGACAACGTTGTTCGCGGTGGCGTGGTACTGGCCACCTGCAACCGCTACGAGCTGTACATCGAGGCCGCCGGTTCCGGACAGGACGCGGTCCAGCAAGCAGCCCAACAGGTCTATCAGGCGATCTCCGTTTCCTGCGGCGTGGCCTACGAGATCATCGTTTCCGCCTTCACCCTGAAGATTTCTGACGAGGCCGTTCGGCACCTCTTCGAGGTCGGCTCCGGCCTGAACTCCGCAGTGGTTGGCGAACGCGAAATCGCCGGTCAGGTTCGCCGCGCGCTCTCCGACGCGCAGGATGAACACACCGCGACCGGATACCTGAACCGCCTCTTCGAATCGGTCACCCGAACCGCCAAGGAAGTCGGGGCCAAGACGGAGCTGGGCGCCCAGGGCCGGTCCGTGGTCTCGGTGGCCTTGGATCTGACCGAGGACCTCTCCCCCGCCGCCGACTTCTGGTCGAAGGCCAATATCGTGCTCATCGGCACCGGCGCCTACGCCGGGACCGCCATGGCGCAGTTGCGTGCCCGCGGCGCCACCAAGATCGCCGTTCACTCCTCTTCCGGGCGTGCGGCCGACTTCGTTGCGGATCGTGGCGGCGTGGCTCTCGACGATGAGACCCTGTTGCCGGCGGTCGCCGATGCCGACGTGTTGATTGGTTGTTCCGGTGGCGAACGGCGACTCAGCTACGAGCAGATCCGTCAGGTTCGAGAAGCCTCTGACGGCCAGCTCGCGGTGCTGGATCTGGCGCTGTCGCACGACTTCGACCCACAGGTGGCTGATCTGGCCGGGGTCGAGTTGATCACCCTCGAATCCGTCAAGAACGCCGCGCCGCAATCGGCCGACGAGGCGCTCGTCCAGGCGCAAGCAATCGTGGAACGGGCCATCGGCGAGTTTCTCACGGAGCAGCTGGAACGGACCGCAACGGACGCGATCGTTGCCCTGCGGGAACACACCCACGAGGTCCTCGAGGCCGAGATGGCCAAGGTCCGCTCCCGGCACAAGTGCACCGCCGCCGCCGAAGAAGTCGAGTTTGCGCTGCGGCACTTGGTCCGCGAGCTGCTGCACGTGCCAACGATCCGTGCCAAGGAATTAGCGGCGTCCGGCCGTGCCGCCGAGTACATCGCGGCTCTGGAGTCGCTCTACAACATCGATCGACAGGAAATCGAGACCCGGGCTGAGCGTCGCAAGGCCTTGGCCGCCGCCAAGAAGCGCCGCGCGTTGGAGAAAAAGCGCCGCCGGGACGCCCGGGCCGCGGAGAAATCCTGTCCCACGCAGCAAAATCTGCGTGATTCCGCAGCCGGTTAAGGCATTGAATGCGTGCTTACTCCGAGTAACATAGGCACAACACCAACGCACTTCGGAGGCAAGCGCAATGAAGCCAAACCCTCGCGGACGCCCTTTCAAGTCGGGCACCCCACGACTGCCACGGGCTGAACGCCGTGAATCCCTAATCAAGGCAGCGATCGCCTGCTTTGTTGAACGTGGTTACGATGCCACCTCGATGGATAGCATCGCGGAGCGAGGCGGAGTTTCCAAGCCGGTGCTCTACCAGCACTTCGATTCCAAGCACGATCTGTACATGGAGATCCTGCTGACCGCGGTGAACCGGCTGCGCGAGCGGGTGACCGCCGTGCTGGACAATTCAGAGGCGCCCTACGATCGGGTCAAGGCGGTGGTCACCGCCTACTTCACGTTTGTGGATGAAGAGTGCGATGCCTCGAAACTAATCTATTCCGCCGCGTTGGCCTCGGACCAGAAGATCTTCACCGTGGTCCAGAACCTGACTCATTCGCTGGCGCGCGAGTTCGCCGACAACATTGCGGCGAGCGCCGACGTTGATAAGCCGAGCGCGGAACTTCTTGGCTTTGGTCTTGCCGGGATGCTGACCACCGCGAGCGAACAGTGGTTCAACGAACCCAATGAGATTCCTCGGGAAACGGCGATCAAGGCGTTGACCAAGTTATCCTTCTTCGGCATCAACTCGCTCGCGGACGACCCGAGCGGCCAGCACGGTTAAGGTAGAGTCACTGACTGAGTAACTTTTACCTGTCTTCAAAGGAGACTGTATGGAAATCCGCATCGGCATGCAGAACGTCACCCGCGAACTCGTCCTCGAAGTTGAGCAGAGCTCCGATGAGCTGACCCAGGCCGTGAGCAAGGCCCTAAGCAACAAGGAGGAGCTCGTGCTGACCGACAAGAAGGGTAAGACCGTTGTGGTCTCCGGAGCCACCATCGCCTACGTTGAATTCGGTGACGCAGACGCACGCCAGGTCGGCTTCGTCCGCTAACTCAGAGGATTCTTGCAGTGCGCCTCCCCACCGCTTCGGGGAGGCGCACTTTGCGTTTTTACACGCTTGCTGTGCCTAGGATTTCGTGGAACCAGCGTGGGTGCCGTTAGACTATGAGTGAAGATTGGATGCCCGGTCGCCAGCTCTGTGATGTTTTTGAACCGATCGGCTTCCACAGAGAGCACCTGCTGTGGCTCCGCTAACACCGTGTGAACGTTGGCGTTGAGCATCCCACTTTTTGAGCTCGTGGTGCGCAACCGATTGGAATATTCACTCAATGACAACAGAAGAACTAGCACCTGAACAGGTCACCGAACAGCCCACCTTCGCCGAACTGGGCGTGCACCCGGACATCGTGGAGGCACTCAACGCCAACGGCATCACCCACGCCTTCCCGATCCAGGCCATGACGCTGCCGATCGCCGTCACCGGTCAAGACATCATCGGGCAGGCGAAGACCGGTACCGGTAAGACCCTCGGCTTCGGTATCCCGCTGCTTCAACAGGCGTGGGCGCGCACCGATGCCAACTACAAGAAGCTCACCCACGCGGGCGCGCCGCAGGCCTTGGTCGTGGTTCCGACCCGCGAACTTGCCGTCCAAGTCGCCGACGATTTGCAGAAGGCAGCCACCAAGCGTGGCATCCGAGTGACCACCATCTACGGCGGTCGCGCTTACGAGCCACAGATCGCTGAGCTGACCAACGGCACCGACGTTGTGGTCGGCACCCCGGGCCGGTTGATCGACCTCTACCGCCAACGTTACCTGAACCTCGAGAACGTTCGCGGGGTTGTTCTTGACGAGGCCGACGAGATGCTCGACCTGGGCTTCCTGCCGGACGTCGAGACGCTCATGGCTGCGCTACCAGAAGTCCGCCAGACCATGCTCTTCTCCGCCACCATGCCCGGCCCGGTCATGACGCTGGCCCGCCGTTTCATGTCCCGTCCGATGCACATCCGCGCCGCGGACCCGGAAGATGACGGCCACACCAAGAAGGACATCCGGCAGGTCATCTATCGGGCGCACCAGCTGGACAAGGACGAAGTAGTCGCCCGCATCCTGCAGGCTGAAGGCCGCGGCCGCACCATCATCTTCACTAAGACCAAACGGTCCGCGGCCCAGCTCTCCGACGAGCTGTCGTCGCGTGGGTTCGCCGCCGGCGCCATCCACGGCGACCTCGGGCAGGGTGCCCGCGAGCAGGCGCTGCGCGCGTTCCGGAACAACAAGATCGACGTGTTGGTCGCCACCGATGTTGCGGCCCGCGGCATCGACGTGGAAGATGTCACCCATGTGATTAACTTCCAGTGCCCGGAAGATGAGAAGACCTACCTGCACCGCGTTGGCCGGACCGGTCGAGCCGGCCAGAAGGGCACCGCGGTCACCTTTGTGGACTGGGAAGACGTGCCTCGATGGCAGCTGATCAACCGGGCGCTGGAGCTCGATACCCCGGAACCGCGCGAAACCTACTCCTCCTCCGAGCATCTGTTCGAAGACCTCGACATTCCGGCCGGCACCAAGGGGCGGTTGCCACGCCATCAGCGTACCAAACCCGGTTTGGAAGCCGAAGAGCTCGAGGAGTTGGATCGCAAGGACCGTTCCTCCCGCGGTCGCGGCCGTGGTGGCCGAGGCCGGAGCGACGACCGCCGTCGCCAGGAGACCAAGACGGATCGTCCGCGCCGCTCACGGAACCGTACCCGCACCAAGCGCGTCGGCGACGAGACCACCCCATCGGCCGATAGTTCCCGTGCCGCTACCGGCGAGGGCCAGTCCCAGCCGCGCAAGCGCACCCGGACCCGGAATCGACGCCGCAGCGGCGGCAACAAGGAGAACACCGGCGGTGGCGAAAGCTAACAGCCGTGTTCAACGCTAATCGCGTCATTCATGGAGAGAACCTGCCGGTGCTTGAACAGCTGCCGGCGGGTTCGTTCACGCTGATCTACGTCGATCCGCCGTTCAACACCGGTCGGCGACAGGAACGGCACCACACCGCCACCACGAGGGTGGCCCACGGGGCCGGCGACCGCATTGGTTTCAAGGGCCAGTCCTATTCCTCCGTGCGGACCCGGCTCGCCAGCTACGATGACCAGTTCGTCGACTACTGGGACTTCTTGATGCCCCGGCTCGAACAAGCCTGGCGGCTACTGGCCGAGGACGGGACCCTGTATCTGCATCTGGATTTTCGCGAGGTGCACTATGCCAAGGTCATGCTGGATATCGTCTTTGGGCGCGAGTGCTTCCTGAACGAGATCATTTGGGCCTACGACTATGGGGCGAAGTCCAAGAGATCGTGGCCGGCGAAGCACGACACCATTTTGGTGTACGTGAAGAACCCCAAGAAGTATCACTTCGATTCCACCGAGGTGGACCGCGAACCGTATATGGCCCCCGGTCTGGTTACTGCGGAGAAGGCGAAACGCGGGAAGTTGCCGACCGACGTCTGGTGGCACACCATCGTTTCCCCGACGGGCAAGGAGAAAACAGGTTACCCGACGCAGAAGCCATTGGGTATCCTCCGCCGGATCATCACGGCTTCCTCGCGACCGGGCGATTGGGTCCTCGACTTCTTCGCCGGATCAGGCACCACCGGTGCTGCCGCCGCCGAGTTGGGACGCAACTTCCTGCTCGTAGACCAGAACCTCGAAGCCATCGGGGTGATGCGCAAACGTTTGCCGGAATCGACCCAGTTCGTCGAAGCCCAGCAAGTCGCTTACCTGGGTTCGAACCCGGACGGATAGTGGATCATCAGCTTCCCCTGTGCCGCGATTTGTTCGACCACCTCACGCCCAACCGTGTTCTCGCCGAGCTTGTTGGGTTTGCCGAAACCGTGATAGTCCGAAGACCCCGTCACGATTAGCTTGTGCTCCTGGGCGAGGTTGAGCAGGAAGTGGCGACCCTCGTCCGAGTTGTCTCGGTGAAATACCTCGACGCCGGCTAGGCCGGCATCGATCATGTCGTGGAAGACCTGCTGCGGCACCACTCTGCCCCGTATCGCGGCCATCGGGTGGGCGAACACCGGTACACCACCGGCTGCACGGATCAGTTCCACGCCACGCACCGGGTCCGGGGAGTAGTGACTCACGTAGTAGCGCGAGCGTGGGTGCAAGAGCTCCACGAAGGCTTCGGAACGGTTCTGGATTACCCCGACCGAGACCAGCGCGTCCGCGATGTGCGGTCGGCCGATGGTCGCCCCGGGCGCGCAGTGTTCCAACACCACGTCCCAATCCACTGGAAAGTCCTCGGCCAGTCGCTCCACCATGCGCTGTGCCCGACTCTCCCGGGAGCGACGCGACTCCTCCATTTCGTTGAGCAACGCCTTGTCATAGGGATCGTGCAGGTAGGACAGCACGTGCACGCTGATGCCACCCGCCGTGCTGCAGGTCAGCTCCATGCCCGGGATGAACACCAGCCCAAGGTGCTTGGCGGCGGTGCTAGCGGCCGCCCAACCATCCGTGGTGTCGTGGTCGGTCAACGCGAACCCGGCCAAACCCGCCTCTGCTGCCTTCTCCGCCAGCTCTGTGGGGGTGTCGGTGCCATCAGAAACGACCGTGTGGGTGTGCAAATCGAAGCGCATAGCTACCTAGTGTAGTCCGCGGTCAAAAGTGAGAGACTGGTCTGGTGACTAGCACTGAAGATTTGACTAACGAAGCTGATGTCCTTGACGAACAACCCGTGGAAGATCGGGTGAACAATCGTTCGCACCGCCCGTCCTCCGAGGCGTTCAAAGAGTTCATGGCTACCAACTGGGCTCCCGATGATGCTGAGCTTCCGGAAGAGGACGCCGCGGCCGGTTACGCGTTGACCCGCCGCGTGGAACTATCTGCGCTGTTCCCCGACCAAGTCTTGGTCATCCCGGCCGGTAACCCGAAGGTCCGCTCCAACGACACCGACTACAGGTTCCGCCCGCATTCCGGTTTCGCACACATGACGGGGCTGGGAGTTGACCACGAGCCGGACGCCGTACTTGTGTTAGAGCCCGTCGATGCCGGTTCCGGTGACGGCGGTTCCAACCACCAGGCCACCCTGTTTTTCCGTCCGATGGCTGGCCGAGACAGCGAGGAGTTCTATGCGGACGCACGATCCGGCGAGTTCTGGGTCGGCCCCCGACCGACGCTGGGAACCCTAGCGGCCCGCACCGGAATCCGGACCGAGCACCTCGACCAGCTGGCCCCCAGCCTCGAGAAGTTTGCGGGACAGTCCGAGGTTGCGTACGTCGGCCAGATCGATGCCCTGGTGGACGGTGTTCTCCGCCAACAGGAACAGGCCACGGATTCCCCTCAGTTGATTGAGGCGCTCTCCGAGCTACGGCTCGTCAAGGACGACTACGAGATCGATGAGATGCGTAAGTCGGTGGCCGCGACCATGGCCGGTTTCGATGACATCATTGCCGCGTTGCCACGTGCCAAGGCTCACCCCCGTGGTGAGCGTGTGGTTGAGGGCGCCTTCTTTGCCCGCGCCCGGCTTGAGGGTAACGACTTGGGTTACGACACCATCGCAGCCTCGGGCAACAACGCGACCATCCTGCACTGGATCCGCAACACCGGTGAGGTCAAGGACGGGGACCTCCTGCTCGTCGACGCCGGGATCGAAGCGGACTCGCTTTACACGGCCGACGTCACCCGGACCATCCCGGTCAGCGGGAAGTTCACCGACGTCCAACGCCGGATCTATCAGGCCGTGCTCGACGCAAACGACGCCGCCTTCCAGATCGTTCGACCCGGTATCAAGTTCCGCGACATCCATAACCGTGCGCTGGAGGTGCTGGCCCACCGATTGGAGGATTGGGGCCTGCTCCCGGTTCCGGCGGCTGAGGCGCTGCGAGACGAGGGTCAGCAACACCGCCGTTGGATGCCGCACGGCACCTGTCACCACCTTGGGCTGGACGTGCACGACTGCGCTCAGGCCCGCCGGGAGATGTACTTGGATGGCACGTTGGTACCCGGGATGATCTTCACCATCGAACCCGGACTGTACTTCAAGAAGGAAGATCTGGCAGTGCCGGAAGAATACCGCGGCATCGGGGTGCGCATCGAGGACAACATTCTCGTCACCGAGGACGGCGCGGAAAACCTCACCGCGCAAATGGCACGCACGCCAGACGAAATCGAAGCATGGATGGCCCGCATCGCTGACAGCCAGTAACGGCATCAACGATTAAACGGCGGTGGGCTGCAGATCAGCTGATCTGCGGCCCACCGTTGTTCCTGCTGAAACGTTAGTGCCGGTCGGTATCTCCGTTCACCTCGGACTGCGTGTCGCGAGGTTCCCGCTCCGGTTGCTTCGCGGCCGGCTGATTCTGCTCGTCGATGCGCACCCCGAACTGAGGACGGCCATCTGGCAGATCCGGGAAACGCCCCGTCCGTTCCGGTTCTCTAGGCTGTTCGGTGCTCGTCTCCGGCTGCTGGCCGGCTGCCGCGCCCGGCTGTTGTTGCCTGGCCGCCGGTGCCGGAACGTAGGGGCGATAGCCGGGCATCTCCTTGAGCACCTTCTTCGCCTCGCCCACGTAGTTGAACCCACACACCACATCGAAGCTGGTCGCGACCATATTCTGCGTGGAGATGAAGTCGCGTTTGCCGCCGGTCATGGCGTAGCTGATCACGCCGAAGAGCACCCACATGCCCACGCCGATCCCCATGGTGGTCAGGATCTGGGCGAACATGTTGTCGGTTGGGGAAAACAGGGTCATCACGAAGCCGATGAAAAGCCCGAATACCGCACCCTGCATGGCCGAGTTCAAGGCTACGCGCGCGTAGCTCAGCTTGCCCCGAACCTGTTCGACCGAGACAAGGTCGTTTCCCACGATGGTCACGGCCCGGACCGGGAAGTCCTTGTCGGCAAGAAAGTCCACCAGTTCCTGCGCTTTGGCATAGCTGTTGAAGTGACCGATCACCTCACCGCGGGGCAGCCCGTTGTCCTGCATGAATTCGTTCTGAACCGGGACATTCCGTGCCATGAGGTTTCACCTTCTGATGGGACCGACAAGTGTTTCTCATCTCAACTTTAGTGCGCCCATCGCCCGGTCCCGCGCTGTTTTACGCCTAGCTGAATATCCTGCACTAGGCTATGAGTTGTGAGTAGCAAGATCTTTGCGGGCCGGCTTCTTGGCCTCGACGTTTTCGACCCCCTGGGCGATCGCCTCGGGCGGGTTCGTGATCTTGTCGTGCACGAACGTGGTCCCACCACGCCCCCGCACCTGACTGGGTTGCTGATCGAAGTCCCGGGAAAGAAGCGCGTCTTCGTCCCGATGACCCGCGTCACCTCGATGGATGCCCGCCAAGTGATCTGCACCGGTTTGATCAATCTTCGCCGGTTCGCCAAACGCGGTTCGGAGATCTTGGTCGCTGCGGAACTGTTCGATCGCCGCCTGACGCTGCGCGAGGACCCCACGCTCACGGTGCTGATCGAAGACATCGGACTCACCCAGAATCGCAGCTCAGACTGGTTGGTGAACGAGTTCTACGTGGCCATCAGCCAGCCGCGCGGCCGTTCCATGGTCCGCAAACTGGTGGACTTCAGCGAGGTGCTGTGGACCCCCGACCAAGCGCTGCAACCTGCGTCCAGGTTCCTCGCCCAACACCAGGATGCCAAGGCCACCGAATTGGCAGATGCGATTCATGAGCTCGGTCAGAAACGCAGGTTAGAGATCGCCGAGGCCATGCAAGACGAGCAGTTGGCGGACGTCTTGCAGGAGCTACCGGACGATGACCAGGTGGAGATTCTGTCCAAGCTGGCTCCGGAACGTGCGGCCGATGTGTTGGAAGAAATGGACCCTGACGACGCCGCGGATCTGCTCAACGAGTTGCCGGACAATCAACAGGAGATCCTCCTGGATCTGATGGAGCCGGACGAGGCCAAGGACGTCAAACGCCTCATGGAGTACGACGAGAACACGGCCGGCGCGATCATGACACCGGTGCCGGTCATCCTCTCCCCCGAGGCGTCCGTGGCCGAGGCCATGGCGCACGTCCGCAAAGAAGATCTGACCCCGGCCCAAGCCTCCTGCGTCTATGTTTGCCGTCCGCCGTTGGAAACCCCGACGGGCAAGTACCTAGGTGTGGTGCACATCCAGCAGTTGCTGCGCAAGGCCCCGCCGGAGCAACTCGGCTCCATCATGGACAGCGACCTTGAACCCATTTCCGATCAGACGGACTTGGAGTCTGTCACCCGCATGCTCGCCGCGTACAACCTCACCTCGTTACCGGTGGTCAACGAGACCGGCAGATTGGTGGGGGCTTGCACGGTGGATGACGTGCTGGATCACTTGCTGCCTGAGGACTGGCGCACCACCCACGATTCCTAAGCCCTGACTGGCACCCGAAGGAGGTTCCCGATGCGTAAGAACTTAGATGTCACCGGTCTGGACACGCCGGTTGAAGCCCGGCGCCGGGGACGGAACCGCTTCCGCCCCAACCCTGATACTTTCGGCGAGACCACCGAGACGTTCGCCCGCTTCATGGGAACCCCGCAGTTTCTTTTTTGGATGACCGTCTTTTGCGTCGTGTGGCTCGGTTGGAACACCATCGCCCCGGAATCGTGGCGGTTTGATTCTGCGGCCCTAGGCTTTACCGCCTTGACCTTGATGCTGTCGCTCCAGGCCTCCTATGCCGCTCCCCTGCTGCTGCTCGCGCAGAACCGCCAGGACGACCGCGACAGGGTGGCCTTGCACGAGGACCGCGATCGGGCAGAACGGAACCTCGCTGACACCGAATACCTGACCCGGGAACTCGCGGCGCTACGCATCAGCCTGCGCGAGGTCGCTACCCGCGATTTTGTCCGAGCCGAAGTCCGGTCCATCTTGGAAGAACTCGTCGAAGAGTTGAAGCAAGACCAGCCCGAAAGCGACTCGCCGGCCCGAAGCGTCACCCACCAATCGTCAATAGCAAAGGAAGATCCCGATGCCGGTCGAGGAGACTGACCTGTACCAGCGCGCCCACCATGCACTCGCGCAGGTCATCGATCCAGAACTACGCAAACCGCTGACCGAACTCGGCATGGTCGAGCATCTTGCGGTGGACGCCAACTCGGACCCGGTGGTCGTGGACTGCACAGTGGCGCTCACCATCGCGGCCTGCCCCCGCAAGGAAGAAATCGCGGACGATGTTAAGGGCGCGTTGGCCGCCGCGTTGCCCGGCGCGACCATCAACTTCACTCAGTCGGTCATGACCCCAGCGCAGCGGGAGGAGCTGAAGGAACAATTGCGTGGCGGCAAGAACCGCCCGACCAATCCTTTCACGCAAGAGGACACGCTCACCCGGATCTTTGCGGTGGTCTCCGGCAAGGGCGGGGTCGGCAAGTCCTCCATAACCGCCAATCTCGCTGCGGGCATGGCTGCTCGGGGTCTTTCGGTTGGCGTGGTTGACGCAGACGTCTTCGGTTTCTCCCAGCCCCGGTTGCTCGGGGCGCTGGGTTCGGTTCCGACCCGGATGGACGAGATGATCTTGCCGGTTGTGGTTCACGACCTGAAACTGATCTCGATCGGCATGTTTGTCCAGGACAATTCGCCAGTGGCCTGGCGGGGGCCGATGCTGTCCCGGGCCATCCGGCAGTTTCTCAACGACGTGTACTTCGGGGACCTAGACATCCTGCTTCTCGATTTACCGCCTGGCACCGGTGACATCGCGATCACCGTGGCTCAGGAACTGCCAGCAGCGGAATTGTTGGTCGTCACGACGCCGCAGCTGGCGGCCACGGAGGTCGCCGAGCGCGCCGGTTCTCTCGCCACCATGACTGGGCAAAAGGTGGCCGGCGTCATCGAGAACATGTCTGCGATGGTGCTGCCGGACGGTAGCACCCTGGAGATCTTTGGCTCCGGTGGCGGCGAACTGTTGGCGGAAAAGCTCTCGGGCACCTTAGGCTATGAGGTTCCGCTGCTTGGCACGATTCCCGTGGATCCCGAACTGGGCGTCACTGGGGATGCAGGGCAGCCACTGGTGCTCGCACCGGAACGGACTCCTGCGGCGGCGGCGATCACCAAGGTTATCGACGGGTTGCTGGGGCAGGGACGCGGGTTGGCGGGCCGGCCGTTACCAATGAGCTTCTAGGTCGCCTCGTCGTCAAACGGCGCACGCTGCCCCGGCTCCAGGGTGCTTGGACCCTCCCTAAGAATCGGGTTGGTGACGGCCTGTTCCTCGGGGCTTGCTGCCCCCATCTGCATTCGGGGGTGAACATGCGACGCACCTGCTTGCAGCGACGCGGCTGCGGCCGTGGCCTGCACCGCCGCGCTTTCTTCCGACAGTGCTTCCTTGATGATCCGGCGCGGGTCGTAACTGCGCGGATCGTATTTTTGCCAATCCACCGCGTCCAAGTCCGTCCCGGTTTCCTCTTGGATCTTGGTCTTTGCTTCGGTGGCCATTCCGCGGACTGTTCTCACCAGATCAGCAAGTTTCGAGGCGTATTCAGGCAGGCGTTCGGGGCCAAGGATCACCATGGCCAAAATGATGAGGACGATAAACTCGCCGCCGTTGATACCCACGGGTCCTAGCTTATCTCAAACGGCAGGGCCGTTTTCGCTGTGTTTACTGGCCCACAAGCCGCTCAAAGCCACGAACAAAGCGGTCTCTGACGCCATCTTGGGTGTAACTGTCAAAGCTCATTAACCGGGCCTTTTCCGACAGTGCAACATAGTTCACCATTTGTTCTTTTTCCTGTTGCGTGCCACGGCCTTCGATCAGGTAGCTTGCACCCTTTACCGATACCAGCACCTTGAAACTGTCTTCAGGCAGCTCCTTGGCAACCGGTTGGTCCTGCACGTCCAGCTGGGGGTGAGTAGCAGCGGCTTTGCTGCCCGCGGCAGCGACGGCGGAGGTCTGCAGGTTCTGCTGTTTCTTGTCTACCTGCAGCTGTCGGGTTTCCAAGATCCGCACCTTGTGTTCGCCCCGGGTCAGGAACAATTCCACGGAGACGTCGCCGTCACCGTTTTGGATGATTTGCGCGTCCCGGTACGAATATCCCAGACCGGTAAGCAGCGGACAGGCAAAACCGGTGTTGCGAACGTTCAGGATATCCTCATAGCCCAGGCTCTGGGCCGGAACTTGGTGCTTGCGGTACTCTTCCAACAGGGCTGCCGCCGGTGAATTGGCGCTGCCTTCCGCTTGTGGTTCCTGCTCAATATCTCCGCCGAGAACCCATGCTGTCAGCAGCAGCACGCAGCCTATCGCGCCCACGCACAGCAGTCCGACGACCACTTTCCATCCCTTGACACCGCGCACATCCGAGGTCGATAGCACTGAGGTGGGTCGCTGCTTCCGCACGAGGCGCAGGACCTTGGAGCGCCGCTGGGCTTCCTCGCGGCAAGGCTGGCACACGTGCAGGTGTTCACCGATGCGTTGGCTCTGTTCGTCCGACAACCGGTCTTCCAAATACTGGTCCAGCTTTGCGGTCGGGTGTCGTCGAGGTGAGCCGGCTCGCCCATGAGCATGGGCATCGTTGACCATACGCGAAGCGCTCCTTGTCGCAGATGAATTTTGCAGTTTCAAGTATGGCTTACTTGGCTGGGAAGAGGCTGGTGATCCGCTAGGATAAATGCACATGAGCACCGAAGCCAAGTTCAGTAATTGGTCCTATATCGAGTCCCGTCCGGTGGAGAGTGATCTCTACGTTCGGGCACGGGAACGCTCTCACGCGCTCGGTGTTCCGGCGGTCTCCCCCGCTGTAGCCAAGCTGCTGACAGTATTGTGCACCACGAACAAGGCGACCACGGTGGTTGAGGTCGGAACCGGCGCCGGCGTGTCAGGCCTAGCGCTGTTGGCCGGCATGACCTCGCACGGTGTGCTGACCACCATCGATACCGATGCGGATCATATCCGTGCCGCGAAAGAGGGCTTCGCCGAAGCGGGTTACCGTTCCAACCGCACCCGCACCATCATTGGCCGGGCAGAAGCCGTCCTGCCGCGGCTGGCGGACCAAGGATACGACGTGGTTTTCCTCGACGGTGCTGTCGTAGACCTACCCAAGTACGTGGAACAATCCACCCGTTTGGTCCGTCCCGGCGGGTTGATCATTGTGAACGACGCTCTTGACCACGACCGCGTGCCGCGGCCTCAGGACCGTTCGGAAACGGCGATCTCGGCTCGGGAAGCCGAACGGATGTTAAATGATGATGACCGGTTCCTAACCACCCTGCTGGGGGTCGGAACCGGCCTGCTCCTAGCTGTGCGTCGCCACTAATCAGCGGGGCGATGGGCACCGCCGAGAGTGCGCTTAGCGCTCATCTCCCACGACACCAACGAGTTGGTCAAGCAACGTCTTGGCCTCTTCCTGGGAGATTTCCAAGACGAGGCGCCCGCCACCTTCTAGGGGTATACGCATGATTGTGCTGCGTCCCTCTTTCACAACCTCTAATGGGCCGTCCCCTGCACGTGGCTTCTGTGCTGCCATCCTCAGACCTTTCTCTTTAGGTACTCACTCTATTCATCCATTATCCGCGAGATCACGCGGTGAGCCTAATCACAAGAGCTGCTGAGCATCGCCGTGCCCCGCTCTGAGCTCGTTCAATTCGCGTTCTTGCCGGCGAATCCGCTCCTCCAAGTGACCCATGACCACATCCACCTCTGACATCCGGTAGCCCCTCAGCGAGGTCGAGAAACGTACCCGTTCTAGCTCACTGACGGCGAAGTCGCTGGTCAGGGCCTCGTGCCGGTTTTCCTGCCGATTCTCGGTTGCGGTGGGCAGGCTGATTCGTTCCGCCACATAGAGGCCGGCCAGCCCCAACAGCAGCGTCAGCAAGATCAGGATCAGCAGCAACATCATCGACACCGTTCCCGCAACACGCGCACCACTTCCTCCGGCGTTTCAACTACCGCGAAAAGGTCCAAGTCCGTTGCCGAGATCATGCCCTCGGCAACCACGGTGTCACGCAACCAATCGATCAATGGTGCCCAGAAATCCTTTCCGACCAGAATCAAGGGAAAATCGATGACCTTGCCGGTTTGGATGAGGGTCAGCGCCTCGAAGAGTTCGTCAAGGGTGCCGTAACCGCCCGGCAGCACAACAAAACCCCGAGCGTATTTCAGAAACATTGTTTTGCGTGCAAAGAAATAGCGGAAATTGATGCCGATATTTAGATATTCGTTCATTGCTGCCTCGAATGGCAGTTCGATACCAAGGCCCACCGAACAGACTCCGGCATCAACCGCGCCGACATTGGCCGCTTCCATGAGGCCTGGCCCGCCGCCGGTGATGATGTTGTACCCGTCCCGACCAACCGCCTTGGCGACCTCAACGCCCAACTTATAAAGCGGCTCGTGGTCCCGGGTGCGTGCGGACCCAAAGATCGAAATGGCGGGCCCCAAATCCGCTAACGCGTCGAAGCCTTCCACGAACTCTGCCGTGATGCGCATGACCCGCCAGGGGTCCGTATTGGTGAATTCCTCCTGCACGGGAGACAACAGCAACAAGGTGTCTTCCATGGGGCGTTCGTCCAAGTCCATGCGCAACTCGACCGCACCCTGATTGCGAGTCGGATTTCGTTCGGCTTCGGCGAAACGCTCCTGGACATCTTTGGGATATTCGCTCATGAAATAACTCTAACCTGTCTTCTATTTGCTATCGATTCCCGTGGGAATTGGGTACTCTCATAATTATGAGTTCCACATCACATGAGCCCTCGCATCTGTTCACGGAGCCGCAGACGATCGTCAGCGGCGGTGAACCTCTGGTGAAGCTGACCAATGTGAATAAGCATTTTGGTTCGTTTCAGGCGCTCAAGGACATTGACCTCGCCATCCCGAAGGGGCAGGTGGTCATTGTTCTGGGACCGTCCGGCTCGGGTAAATCAACCCTGTGCCGAACCATCAATCGCCTCGAAACGATTGATGAGGGCGGTCAGATCATGATTGATGGCAAGGAGCTTCCTGCAGAGGGGAAGGACTTGGCGAAACTCCGTGCCGAGGTGGGCATGGTGTTCCAATCCTTCAACCTCTTCGCGCACAAGTCGATCCTCGACAACGTGACCATGGGTCCGATCAAGGTCCGGAAGATGCGCAAGGCGGAAGCGAAAGAGCGAGCCAAGGAGTTGCTCCGAAGAGTCGGCGTCGAGGCGCAAGCCAACAAGATGCCTGCTCAGCTCTCCGGTGGCCAGCAACAGCGTGTGGCGATCGCCCGCGCGCTGGCCATGCGTCCTAAGGTCATGCTTTTTGACGAGCCGACCTCTGCCCTTGACCCGGAAATGGTTAACGAAGTACTCGACGTGATGACTTCGCTGGCCAAAGAAGGCATGACCATGGTGGTTGTCACCCACGAGATGGGCTTTGCCCGTAAGGCTGGCGACCGTGTGGTCTTCATGGCAGAAGGGGAAATCGTCGAAGACACCAAACCAGAGGACTTCTTCACCAACCCACAATCCGATCGCGCCAAGGACTTCCTGGGCAAGATCCTGACCAACTAATTTCGCACCAATATCGTCCACTTCCCATCAGTTGAGGAGAAACAATTCCATGGGTTACAAGAAATTCCGCGGCGCAGCTGCCGTACTGGCCGTCAGTGCCCTCGCTTTGACCGCATGCACCCCGAGCTCCAATGGCGACGGCGACGGTGACGGCGGCTCGAAGGAGAAGCTCACCATCGGCATCAAATTTGACCAGCCTGGCTTGGGCTTCCGCGAAGGCAGCCAGCAGCCGACCGGTTTCGACACCGATGTGGCACGTTTCATCGCGAAGGAACTCGGCTACGAAGAGGACCAGATCGAATGGAAGCAGACTCCTTCGGCAAACCGTGAGAACGCCTTGGAAAACAAGGAAGTCGACATGATCCTGGCGACCTACTCGATCACCGATGAGCGCAAGCAGCGCGTCGACTTCGCCGGACCGTACTTCGTCGCCGGTCAGGATCTGCTGGTTCGCAAGGACGACACCGACATCAAGGGGCCGGAAGACCTAGACGGTAAGAAGCTGTGTTCGGTAACCGGTTCCACTTCCGCCCAGAAGATCAAGGACACCTACGCCAAGGGCGTCTCCTTGGTTGAGCAGGGTGGTTACGCAGAATGCGTGACCTACCTAGAGTCCGGTCAGGTCGATGCGGTCACCACCGACGACATCATTCTGGCTGGCTTGGCCGGTGCGACCAACAACAAGGACAAGTTCAAGGTTGTTGGCAACCCGTTCTCCGAGGAGCGCTACGGTGTTGGTCTGCCGAAGGGCCAAAAGGACCGTTGTGAAGCCGTCAACGCCGCCATCGAGAAGATGAAGGAAGGCGACGAGTGGCAGAACGCGCTGGACACCAACACCGAGGGCACCGGGTACACCCCGGATGAGAAGCTCAACACCGACGTGGAAATGGAAGCCTGCGACGACTAACGTCAACGCACCCACCCATTAGCGTACGGTTCGGCGGCCCGGTGTTGAGTAGCGTCACACCGGGCCGTTGAGCTTCACCACACCTTCCACCACATCACCCGCATCGTATCGACCATGAGGTGGCTTCCTTGGATGGCCTTCTAGATCTCATCGCCCAATACAACGTGCTGCAAGCATTCGGCGTCAACTTGGCGCTCGCCGCGTTGGCCGCCATCGGCTCGTTTGTGCTTGGCTCAATTTTGGCGTTGTTCCGCATTTCCCCGGTTCCGTCGCTGCAGGCCTTCGGCGGCAGCTACGTGAACCTCGTCCGCAACACTCCCCTGACGATCCTGATGGTGCTGGGCATCCTCGGCGTCTGGGGACAGCTGAAGTTCAGCTTCAGCTCCGATTTCAACACGAACTTCTTCATTTTCGCGGTGGTGACCCTCAGCCTCTACCACGCCGCCTTCTTCTGCGAGGCCATTCGCTCGGGTGTCAACACCGTGCCGCTGGGTCAGGCTGAGGCGGCCCGAGCAATCGGGCTGGGATTCTTGCCTGCGGCACGCATGGTGATCTTCCCGCAGGCGTTGCGCGGGGCGATCACCCCACTGGGCAACACGCTCATCGCCCTGACCAAGAACACCACTGTGGCCGCGGCCGCCTCGGTCACCGAGGCCTCCGCAGTCATGAAGACCATGATCGAATTCCGTCCTGACGTGATGATCTCCATCTTCATGACCATCGCCATCGGCTTCTGCCTCATCGTGATCCCGATCGGCTTGATCACGACATGGGCCTCAGAGAAATACGCGGTGGCACGATGAAACAGCAAACAGTTCTCTTCGATGCGCCCGGGCCGTTGGCGGCTCGGCGTACCCGCATCGTCAACATCATCACCCTTGCCGTTGTCGCCGTCGGCATCGCTCTAGTGCTGGTCAAGCTCTATGAGATGGATCAGCTCTCCCCCACCCGCTGGGGTAACGCGCTGAACAGCAACGCGTGGGTGAACTACTACCTGCCCGGGCTGCGCTTCACCCTGCAAGCCTCCGTCATCGCGGTGATCACCTCGATGTTGTTCGGTTTGATATTCGGCTTCCTGCGGCTGGCACCAATCGCACCGGTACGGTGGTTCGCCACAGTGGTGGTCGAGTTCTTCCGTTCCGTCCCGGTGCTGGTGATGATGTTCTTCCTGTACAACTACTTTGCCAAAGTGGTTGCCTCGCAGGGCATCATCAACGCCGCCGACGCCCCCTACTATGCAGTGATCGTCGGGTTGACGCTGTACAACGGTGCGGTGATTGCTGAGCTCATCCGCTCCGGCGTGCACACGCTACCGAGGGGTCAACGGGAGGCCGCCTCCGCGATTGGCATGACGAGGAACCAATCGCTGGCTTTCGTGGAGGTCCCACAGGCGCTGGTCGCCATGCTGCCGGCGTTGATGAGCCAGTTTGTGGTCATCCTGAAGGACTCCGCGTTGGGCTACCTGATCGGCTTCTACGAGGTCCTGCAGTACGCCCGCCAGCTCGGTTCCGGGCAATCCAACATGTTGCAGACGTTGGTGGTTGCCGCCGTGATCTTCATCATCCTGAACTACATCCTGACGTGGTTGGCGGGACGGATGGCAAGGCGCCTGTCCTCGCGTACCTCCGGTGAAGTGGAAGCGGATGTCACGACCGCGGCCCCGGCAAAGGTCTGACCGCTTGACGCTGGCCACCTGCTGAGCCCCACTTCGGTGGGGCTCAGTCCTCGTTTCTGGTTGTTTACGGCGCGGTAAGATGGGAGCGTTCGTTCCTCCGTCCTGTCGATCGGATACACAAGAAGCTTCATGTCTGAGAATCCCCTTGATCGCTACCTCAAGGCTGACGATGCGCCGCGGCGACGTCACTTCCTCGGTCCGTTCGTCGCGATCATCGGGCTGGTCCTTCTGCTGGTTGGCGTTCTGTTTTCCACGAAGTGGTTGGAGGAAAGCGCTTTTCTGCAACGGCCGCAGTGCACCGTCGTTCTTGGCTCGGAGAAGTTTGTCCTAGCTCCCGACCAAACTCGTTACGCGGCGATCATCGCCTCTGCGGGGCTCAATCGTGGCCTAGAGCGGCACGAGGTGATGATCGCCTTGGCCACCGCACGTCAAGAGTCAAAGATCCGAAACATCTCCTACGGCGATACGGCTGGGCCGGACTCTCGTGGTCTCTTCCAGCAGCGTCCCTCCCAAGGCTGGGGCACCCAGGAGCAGGTGATGGATCCGTGGTACGCCGCCGACCGCTTTTACCAGGAGCTGGAAAGCGTGCCAAACTATCAGAGCCTGTCCGTCACCGAAGCCGCTCAGGCCGTCCAACGCAGCGCCTACCCCGATGCCTACGCCCGGCATGAGCAGCTGGCAGCGGCCTTCGCCCGCGCTCTCACCGAGGGCGAGCCGGGTGCGCTGAATTGCGTGCTGAAGCCGGTGGCAGGGGCGGAACCGGAGCTATCGGCGGGTGAACTGCGCAGCCTCCTTGGTCGCTTCGCCAAAACCTTGGCCGAACCGCACCCCGTCACCCGTGACGGTAATGTGCTGCAGTTGCGGGTGGATTCCGATCCGAACGGCTGGCGGTTGGCCAATTGGGTGCTGGCGAATGCACAGGCGGCCGATGTGGTCACGATCAGTTACAACGGTCTGGAGTGGGACCGGCAGAAGCGGGTCTGGGCCGCCGGGGCTGCTAACACCGAAGCCACCTTGCGGATCACGATTGGGCAGTAGCGAACCTAGCCAACTCGACGATTAAAGACCTGTGGGGACGGATTCCTTGGAATCCGTCCCCCCAACTGTCTAAAGGTGAGCTACCCCGTCACTGTTAGTTCGGGTAGTTGCGCTCCGGTGCACCGGTGTACACCTGACGCGGGCGACCGATCTTCGTGGCCGGGTCTTGGATCATCTCCCGCCACTGCGCGATCCAGCCGGGCAGACGTCCGATCGCGAACAGCACGGTGAACATCTTCTCTGGGAAGCCCAGTGCCTTG
>CAYZBX010000010.1:1066-27623 GCA_964476735.1 uncultured Micrococcaceae bacterium | reverse complement strand
CGGTAGCTCGCCGGGCTCATAACCCGGAGGTCGTAGGTTCAAATCCTGCCCCCGCCACGAGAACGCATTGGTCATCAGACCAACGTGAAGAAATCCCCCGATCTGGATCAAACAGATCGGGGGATTTTTTGTCTGCACGCATCCTCGGACGCGACGCACTGCTGGCCAGCGGCGGGAAACCCTTGCGTGTTGGTGTCGGATCGGCGGTTCGTTAGGCTGGCAGCATGCGTTCCCCAGTACAGCAGTACCTAGACGATGTTCACGCCGGCTTGATCGACGAACTGGGTGGTTCCACCCGTTCGAAGAATCCGCGCCTGTCCGAAGCTGATCCCATGACGTTCGGCCTAGCCATGACGACGGCCGACGGCTTCAGCTACGCCAGCGGTGACGCCGAGGTCCCGTTCAGCATCCAATCGATCTCCAAAGTATTCGGTTACGCCCTCGCGCTGCAGGACCGCGGATTCGCCTACATCGACGACCGGATCGACGTCGAACCATCTGGCGACCCGTTCAACGAGATCTCCTTGGATGCGGAAACCGGAAAACCGAAGAACCCGTTGATCAACGCCGGAGCGATTGCGGCCACCGCACAGATCCGCCGGACAGCCAAGAAGACGGTATTCGACCGCATCCTCGAGACCTGTTCTGCCGCCGCGGGGCGCGAACTTGAACTTGACCAGAAGATCTACGAATACGATCGCGACACCAGTAAACGTAACCGGGCACTCGCCTGGTTGCTTGCCTCCTCGGAGATCATCGAGGGTGATCCCATCCAAGCGTTCGATGACTATTCCCGTCAATGCGCCATCTCCGTCACCACCAAGGATCTGTCGGTCATGGCGGCCACGCTGGCCAACCTCGGCACCAACCCGGTCACCGGGGTAGAAGTGTTCGACACAGAGGTGGTGCAGCGGGTGCTGTCCGTCATGCTGACCTGCGGCATGTATGACGACTCGGGTGACTGGGTCAGTACGGTCGGGTTGCCGGCCAAGAGCGGCGTCGGCGGCGGAATTCTCGGGGTGCTGCCCGGCCAGCTGGGCATCGCTTCGTTCTCACCACCACTGGACCAACACGGTTCTTCCGTGCGGGGCTTGCGCGCGTACAAACAAATCTCCACCGACCTCGAGCTACATTTCGTCCGAACCTCGAAGGCCGGGCTGTCGACCATCCGAACCCAGACCACCGTGGACCGCTACCCCTCGACGGTGCGGCGTCCCGATGAGGCCAGAGAGGTGCTCGAGAAACACGGGAACAAGGCACACATCATCGAGGTGATGGGCGATCTGCTCTTCTCTGGGGCAGAGGTCGTGTGCCGCGCCGTGACTGAATTGGACCGCGATAGCGTCTGCGTCGTCCTCGACATGAGTCGAACGGACGACATCGCGGAAGTGTCTGTTGACGCGTTATCCCGTCTTGCCGAGGTCCTCGCCGCCGACGAAACCGCACTCGGCCTAGTTGACCCAGATGACCGTTTGGAGGGACTGCGGGTGCCCTTGGACATGGACGTGAAGGCCTTTGGAACCCGCAATGCTGCGCTGGAGTGGGCGGAGTACCAAGTCCTCAAACGTTTCGGTTCCCCGGCCTGCTTCCCGGAGTCCTCGGTCAGGGAGTACCCGTTGCTATCGAGCCTTTCCGACAACGCGGCGGAGGTGATTCGAGCCGAACTCGTTGACCAGTCTTACGAGTCCGGTGAAGTGATCAGGAAGATCGGTCAAGTCTTTGATGGGCTGTGGTTCATCTCATCCGGCCGGATCGAAACACTCACCGCGGAAGAACAGGGCCGTCGGCGCAGGCTTGCCCTGCTCACACCAGGCATGACGTTCGGCGAGTCTGCCCTTGACGAACGAACCCACCAAGTTGCCACCATCCGTGCGGTGACCTCAGTTCAAGTGAAACACTTTTCCCAAGAGTCCATCGAAAGGGTCTCGGAGCAGCATCCGCACGTCATGGTGGAGTTCTGGCGAGCGGTGGCTGCAGAGGCGATGGCACTGATCTCCTCACCGACGCCCCGCTAGCGCGGGTTAAACCCAAGGGCTGGTCGCCGGTGTGAAACCGACAACCAGCCCTTGGGTTGCTTTGCTCTTCGCGGTCGGGTGAACCTAGTCCTCGAGCTCCGCCTGAGGCTTGTTCTGGGAGGCCTTCAACGCCGCGAGACGGGCTTCAACCTCGGTCTGCTCGCCAAGATCCTCTAGCTGCTCGAACTGTGCGTCGAGGGAGGAAGCCGCCAGCTCCTGCTGGCCACGGACCTTGGCCTCCTCACGACGAATCTTTTCCTCAAAGCGGGACAGCTCCGAGGTCGGATCCATGATGTCGATCGACTTCACCGCATCATGGACCTGAGACTGGGCCTGAGCGGTCTTTGCCCGGGCGACGAGCTCATCACGCTTGTTGACCAACTCGTTGCGTTTGGTCTTCATCATCTCCAGACCACTCTTGAGCTTCTCCACGATTTCCGTTTGGGACGAAATCGCTGGTTCAGCGGTCTTTGCAGAACGCTCGGCATCCATCTGTCGCTGAATTGCGACTTTCGCTAAGTTGTCGAACTTCTCCGCATTGGCTGGATCGTCGGCAGCACGGAATTCCTCCGCCTTGTTCGAGGCTGCCAGTGCTTTCTGGCCCCAAGTCTGAGCCGCCTCGACGTCCTGACGGTGGTCATCCTCCGCCAGCCGCAAGTTACCGATCGTTTGCGCGATGGCAGACTCGGCCTCGGCGATATTGTTTGTGTAGTCACGGATCATCTGATCCAACATCTTTTGCGGGTCCTCTGCTGAGTCCAAGATCGCGTTGATGTTGGCTTTGGCGAGCTGAGTGATTCGTCCGAGGATTGTCTGCTTGGCCATATCGGTACCTTTCCCTAAAACCCGGCGAGTTTGCCGGTTAGACTTTCTTGAGTTTTTGCTGCTTGGAATGTTCGGTTAGAAACTGCCGCCGCTACCTCCACCGCCAAAGCTGCCTCCGCCGCCTCCGCCGCCGAAGCTGCCGCCACCGAAGCTGCCGCCGCTACCTCCGCCGCCGAAGAAACCACCGGAGGACCCGCCGCCGTGGCTCCGTCCCCCACCGAGCATTTGGCCCAAGATGAGACCACCGATGACGGCGGACATGTCGCCATCGCGTCGCCCTCGGTGACCGCCGTGGAAGTTGTCGTAGTCCCGCTCGGCGGTACGCTGAGCCCGCCGGGCCAAGGTACTGGCGTTCTTGGCCTCGGCGAGCGCCGCTACGGGGTCTGTGCTGCGCAACTGGTAGGCCGCATCCAAGCTGGCCTGGGCGCGGGAGAGCTGGCTGCGTGCCTGGTGGGCGACGGTGCCACGACGGTACCGAATGAACTCGTCCGCGGCTTGAACATTCGCCTGAGCCCGCGCGATCGCCCCATCGAATTCACGATCCGCCTGCAATGCCCGCTGATGCTGGTCTCGCAGCGGTCCAAGGGCCTCGTCGACGGCGTTGTCACGTTCCTCGAGCTCCGCAAGCATCCGCATCGGATCGTCGCTTGGCAATGCGGATTCGACGGCGTGCAGTGTTGCTTGTAGCTCCGTCACCAAGCCGGGGAGCGCCGGGTGGGTTTGCCCGTGTGCGCCGAATTGCTGGGCCTCGCTGAGGTGCTGACGGGCCTCGGCGATTTCGGTTTGAAGTAAGCGCTCGGCTTTCTGCAGTTCTTCGGGGAGGGCTTGAATGCTTGCGAAGATCTCCTTCAGCTGTTGGGAGCTGTTCTCAGCCTCCCGAATACTCCAGACCGCCTGGCTGCGATCGTTGCCCGAGAGCGCGTGCTCAGCCGCTGTGGTCTTGCTCTGAATGAAGTCCAGCAGGTCGTTCGCCTGAGCCAAGCTGTCGTGGGCGTTGGCTAGCGCGCTGGCCGAATACTTGGTACTGAGCTGCTCCAAGGTCTTCTCCGCGCGTACGCGCTCCGCCGGGAGCTCGGCAGAGATCCCCTTGACGCGTTCCAAGGCCTCGGGTGCGGAGCTCTCCAGATCACGGAGCTTGCTGAAGTCCGCTTCGTGGGCCTGCAGCGAACCGACTACTTTGTCGGAGCGGTCCATGATTTCCTTCAGCCAACTGCGCTGATCTGCTTCCGTGTCCGGGATATGGTCGTCCAACTGGTGCTGGAGCTGGAAGGAAGCGTGCATGTGTTCCTTGGCCGTGTCCAGATCCTGCTGATACACCTTGACGGCCTCGGAACCGTAGGAGGCCTCGGCGAAGCCGATCTCCTGCTCTGCGACCTTGATCGCGTCATCGGCGGCGACGAGTTTGCTACCGGCAAGATTGCGCAACTCCGGGATCGGCATGGAATCGCGCGGGTCTTGTGGCTCTTGTGGGCCGGCACCTTTGCCGAGCGAGCGTTGCCGCCCGCGTTTGGCGAAGACGATGATGCCAACGACAGCGGCCACGACGATGATGCCACCGATTAAGACAGCGATGAAGGAGCCGCCGCCACCGCCGCTGGCCGAACCGCCACGGGCCACATCCCGGATACCCTCGATAGCGCCTTTGGCCGCGCCCGCCCAGTCGTCTTGGCCCAGCTTTGGCCCGATGTAATTCGTCGAGATGTTCTGTTGAGCGGATTCGAACGGCCCGTTGTCAGCGGTGTCAAAAGAGTATTGGCGGTCCTTGACCGCGACGGCCAAGATCGAGTCGTTGGTGCCCATGTTCTTCAGATTGGCCACCTCCGCCGCCCACTGTTGTGGATTTGTCGGATTGGTGAAGTGGTCAACAAAAACGATGAACACGGTCGCACCGTGATCCGCCTGGAGCCGGCGGACCTCCTGGGTCAGGGAACCGACCTCGTTGCCTAGGACCCCGGCCTCATCGATGACGAAAGTCCCTGGCGGGATCCGCACCGGGTCTTCCGCAAGGGCGGGAGTGGCTAGGCCCAGCAAGCCAAACACGGCAAGTATGGCTGCCACGACGCTGGTTTTCAGACGGGAAAACGAAAGCTGTTTTTGCGACACGGACTTACTCTTTTCGGCGCTGTTCACTTCTTGATTTTTAGTCTAACGAGCAACGGGTAAATTCACCTCAGTTCGCAGTTTAAGAATTGGAGTTGTGCTCTGGGCTTATTCCGCACACGCTTCCAGAGAACCTCCAGCTAACATCAACTGTGGGCGCAGCGAACAGAGGGAATATGGAGTCAAGTAAACCAACGAGGATCGATTTAAGGAATCGTGGTAATTCGCTCATGACCGACAATAATCACCCCAATACGGAGCCGTTCGACCAACCTCCGCGGACCAGCTACGGTGGCCAGCAGCCCACCGAGCCGTTGCCTCGCTATGGGACACCCGAACAATCCGCGACGGGCGGTTGGCAGCAGCCACCACATGAAGCGCCTGCGTCCCCCGAGCCGGTTAAGGATAGGCGTCGCTACGGGGCTGGCATGGTTGTCGGCACGGCGCTGCTGGCCGGACTGGTCGGTGGCGTCGGTGGTGCCGGTGCCGCGACGTTGCTGATCTCGCAGAACCCCGGAGGCGAGGTCCCGCAGCAGCAACAAGCCTTGACGATCAACAACCCGGCAGCGGCGACGCCGATCACCGCCGCCGCATCGAAGGCGGCTCCCTCCGTCGTCACGATCTCCGTCGTCCAAGGCTCGCAAGGAGGCTCGGGATCCGGTGTCGTGATTGACGACAACGGGCACATCTTGACGAACAACCATGTGGTGACACTAGGCGGCCAGGCGAGCAAACCCACCATTCAGGTCAAGAGCGCAGAGGGTAAGGTCTTCGATGCAGAACTTGTCGGTCGGGACTCCCTGTCTGACCTCGCGGTGCTGAAGGTCACCGGCGCGGACCTGCCGGCCATCGAGCTGGCCGAATCCAGCAAGCTCAATGTCGGGGACGGAGCGATCGCGATTGGTGCACCGTTGGGTCTGGACGGAACCGTCACCGACGGCATCATTTCCAGACTGAACCGAACCATCAGCGTGCAGTCCTCCGCCTTGCCGGGTGAAGCGGGTGAAGACTCCGAAGAATCCGGGCCCAACCACTTCGATTTCCGGATCCCGGGTCTGGAGGAACAATCGCGCAGCCGTGGCTCGATCGCCATCAACGTGATCCAGACCGATGCGGCCATTAACCAAGGCAACTCCGGTGGAGCACTCGTGGACAGCCACGGCAAGTTGATTGGCATCAACGTGGCGATCGCTTCCTCGGGTGGGGGAGACGCCAGCGGCAACATCGGTGTCGGCTTTGCCATCCCGATCGACTACGCCAAACGCATCGCCGCGGACATCATCGAGCACGGGCAGGCCTCCCACGGCCTCCTCGGCGTTCAGGTTCGACCCAAATCACCGAACCGCTCCGGGGCCGGCTCGCACTTCAGCGTCGGGGCAGAGATCGTCCAGGTGGTTTCGGGTTCAGCGGCAGACAAGGCCGGGCTGCGGCGAGGGGACGTCATCACCGCGGTGGAACAGCGCCACATCGAAGACGCACTGACGCTGAACGCGGCCGTGCGCGAGTACCCGGCCGGCGCAGAGGTCACCGTGCGCTACCTGCGCAACGACCGGGACGCCAGCACCACCGTGACCCTGGGCGACCTCGCCAACCAATAGCCATTTTGCGGTAGGGGCCGCGTCTCGATGTGATTAAGGTCGAATCGTTGCCCCCCAGTTAGCTCCGATATGCTAACTACTGAGCATTCTTATCTTCCATGAGGAGCGCGATTTTGCGTTTTGTAGTGTTAGTCAAATACGCCCCCGACACCCAACTGGATCGCCAGATCGATCCAGCCACCGGGCGGGTTGACCGTGCCGAATCGATCCTGTCGGAACTCGATGAACACCCCATCGAGGCAGCGTTGAGCATGAGCGAAGCCCTCGGCGGCAGCAAGGCGGGGCATGAGGTCATTGCCCTGACCATGGGCCCCGAAAAAGCGGTTAACGCAGTGAAGAAGGCTCTGCAAATCGGCGCTGACAAGGGTGTCCATCTGTGCGCCGAGGAACTCCAGGGAGCGGACGCAACCATGACCGCGGCGGCGCTCGCGGCGGCCATCGAGGCCATCGGCGGCGCCGACCTCGTCTTGACCGCCATGAGCTCGACCGACGGCCAGACCTCGCTGCTCCCGCCGGCGCTAGCGGCCACGATGGGACTGCCGGTGCTGACCGAAGCCATCGAGGTGTCCATGCCGGACGAGCAGCACATCCAAATCGTGCGCGACGAGGACGGATCGTTGCTGACCATTCAATCCCAACTGCCGGCTGTCGTCTCCGTGACCGACCGGGCCAACGAGCCACGCTACCCGGGGTTCAAGCAAATCATCGCGGCTAAACGCAAGAAGGTCGACACCCTCGGCTTGAGCGATGTCGCCCTAACCCAACGGCAAGTGCCAGTGACGGTCTCGATGGCCGAGCCCCGTCCGGAACGCGTTGCCGGTGAGATCTTTTACGACGAGCAGGCAGGCGTCGCTGCCGTGCTTAAGGTCTTGGAAAAAGAACAGCTTCTCTAAACAGTCATTCGCCAACAACAAGGTCTGAGAAAAATAATGAATCACGTGTGGCAACCAGATACCACTGACGTTCTGGTCTATGTTCGTTGCGAAGAAAACGGCAGCGTGGAGAATGCCTCGCTGGGCACTTTGCAAAAGATCCAAAAGCACGGCTTGGAACCGATCGTCGTCCTGAACCGTCCCGTCGGTGCCAGCATCGAGCTGCCTGGCACAGTCAAAGCCGTGTATGCGCCGGATGCAGATATCAGCGGCGCCTTCCTCACCGGCGAGCTGAACCTCATCAAGCAGGTCCTTTCCGCGCTGATCCTCGACGAAAGCCAATTGGTGGTGTTCGCCTCCGGTAACACCAGCACCGACTTGGCGGCGATGCTCGCCGTCCAGCGGCAGGGGGCCGTCATCACCGGCGTCCAGGAACTCAAGTTTGAGGACAACGCGCTGCTGCTGCGCAAGTTCGTGCTCGGCGGCACATGGCAGACGAACTCGTCGCCGCAGACGAATTTTGCAACCATCACGTTGCACGCCAAACCCGTACCGAACCAAGAAACCTCTGCCTTCAACGTGACGTCCATCCCGGTCTGCATCACCGGGGGACCACAGATTGTTAAGCGCGAGAAACTGCCAAAGTCGGAGCGACCGGAATTGACCGAGGCGGCAGTGGTCATCACTGGCGGACGGGGGACCGGAGGCGACTTCAGCCTGCTGGAAGAGCTGGCGGACGAGCTAAACGCCGGAATCGGTGCGACTCGGGACGCGGTAGATGAGGGATGGGCTGATCACTCCATGCAAGTCGGTCAGACCGGTAAGACGGTCTCACCGCAGGTCTATATCGCCGCCGGGGTCTCGGGCGCCATTCACCAACGCGTTGGGATGGACACGGCCGACAACATCATTGTCATCAACTCAGACGAAGACGCGCCGATCTTCGAGATCGCCACCGTCGGCATCGTCGGTGACCTTTTCGAGGTACTGCCGGAGCTGATTTCTCAAGTTCGCGCGACGGGTAAGAAGTAGTCATGGCAACCGTGGAAATCAGCTCCGTAGCCAGCTTCGTCGAACGCACCGGGGTGCGTAAGCTCTTGGTCATTGCGGCCCACCCCGATGACCCGGACTTCGGCGCCGGCGCCACCATCCCGGCCTTCGTCGAGGCGGGGGTTGAGGTGAGCTATTGCATCGTCACCTCTGGAGACGCGGGCGGCTTCGAGGACGACGGCCAATCAAGCATCGCGATCCGGCGGGAGGCAGAACAACGGGCCGCCGCGGACGTGTACGGCGTCACCAACATTCACTACCTGCGTGAACCCGATGGGTTCGTGGAACCCAACGCGGAACTGCAGAAAAAAATCATCAGGGTGATGCGGACCGAACGCGCGGACACCATCCTCACACAGCACCCGGACCACACCTGGACGTCTTTCCAGCGCTCACACCCGGACCATCTGGCTGTCGGCCAAGCTGTGATCCGCGCGGCCTACCCGGCCGTGGAGAACCCATATGCCTTCCCGGAGCTACGCCTCGAAGAGGGCTTGGAACCGTACAAGATCCACCAGATCCTCATGATGGCGGCGCCAGACCATTTGCGGAACGTGGCCTTCGAAGCCGATGACTACTGCGAACTGAAGATCAAGGCCTTGCTGGAACACGCGTCACAGCACCCCGACGTGCCCAAGATGAAGGCGTTTGTCCGGGACATGGTCCAACACACGTACACGGAGCTCACCGGCAAGGTAGGCCGGTCGGTGGAAGCCTTCCAACACGTGGTGGTGAACTCTGCGGAGACGATCGCCGGTTTCTGAGCCCTAGTTGGTGAAGATCAGGAACAAGACGACCAGCACGACCACGAGCAGTCCCACGCCGATGACGAGGGGAGTCTTGTTCGTGGTCTTTTCGGCCGGTGCCGGAGCTTCGCTGTCTCGAACATCGCGGGGGGTCTGCGGTTCCTCAGGCAGCGGAGGCTGAGGGGCAGGCTCGACTTCAGCGATGTCTGTGGCAATTTGTTCACGGAGCTGGACCGGCACATCTGTGTACAGGTTCTTTAGTGCCGTCGCCAATGCGACGATGCTCTGACGGTACCGGGCGACGAACGCCGCCTTGGTGTCTTCGTCGACGCGGTTCAGGGCCCGCTCCATGGCGCTGCGTTCGTGCGCATTTAGCGCACCGGTCGCCACCAGCTCCGCCCACGGCAATAGTAGTCCGTGTTTCAGGTCGGCTTCGAGATTGGCACCGAACTGCCCCGACTGTTGCGGTTTGGAGTCATCCCGGGCGAAATAGTGCTGCTGGACCTGCAATGGATCATGCTGGGCCTCTGGCTGCTCGTCGATGAGCCGAATCACCATGATGCGCAACCGTGATTTCACGGTAGCCACGGACGCCCCCGTCTTCTCGGCGATCTGGTAGTAGTTCAGCCCCTGCAAATAGGCCAAGTTGAACATGTCTTGCGCTGCGGCAGGCAAGGCGTCAACGACTTCGGTCAACCCGTGCGGCACCTGGACCCGAGGCGTCGGGGCCCGCTCGGTCATGTATGCGGAGGCAACCTGAGGAATGCGCGGTTCAGCCTCGTCCTCGGCGTTGAAGCTCGCCACCAGTGTCTTGTGCGCAAACACGTAGAACGCGGCTTCCCACTCCGGCTCCGTTTCCACCGGCCAGTCAGCGAGCTGGCGGGCGTTGACCCACAGCTCGAGGTACACCTGACGCAGCGCCTCTTCCGGCGTCGGGGCAGCACCCTGGTCTCGGTGGACCGGTGAACTGGCCATCGTCTTGGCAAGGGCAAATACCGGCGCGGAGGTACGCGTGTAGAGCTCCATCAAGGCGTTCGGGGCTTCCTCATGGCCGCGTGCAAGCATGTGGCAGAGAACCGAAAAAGGAAGCTCGTGTGCTGAATCCAAAGTGCTCATGTCTCTCAGCTTAAGCCACGGGGAGCGCCGGACCCGGTAAAGCCATGCTGACGCCAAGCCTCGTACAAGACGATCGAAGCCGTGTTGGCAAGATTGAGCGAACGCCGCGCCGGCAGCATCGGCAAACTCACCAAGTCGGTGACCTCCGGTCGTGTCTTGACCTCGGCCGGCAAGCCCACCGATTCTTGACCAAACATCAACACGTCCGTGGGGCGGTACTCGATCTCCGTATACCTCGTCGTCCCCTCCGCGGTAAACGCGAAGACTCGTGCAGGCAGGAGCGCCGCAAAGGCCGCATCCAGCGTGGGATGGACGGTCACCACGGCCAAGTCGTGGTAGTCCAGACCCGCGCGCCGGAGGTGCGCGTGATCGAAATTGAAGCCGAGCGGTTCAACCAGATGCAGCTCTGCGCCGCTGACGGCCGCCAAGCGGATGGCATTTCCCGTGTTTCCCGGTATTTCCGGGGTATGGAAAAGAATGCGGAACGGGGCACCAGTATTGTCAGTCACGAAGGATCATTCTACGTCGATGAGGGAGGCCAGCAGGTCGATGTCCAACACATGTGGCTGCGGTCCGGCTGCAAGAAACAGGACGGCATCAGCTGCAGCCGTGGACAGGTTGGCGGCGCTGACCAGCTCCTGACGGCTCCCCGCGGTTGCGCTGTCCGACGTGACGCGGGGGCGTTGGGAATCCATCGCCGCGGTGATGGGAACGATCTTGGCGATGGTGTTGAGTTGCGGAAACCTGGACTCGAATGCTCGACGGATCTGGGCGACGTGAGGTGTGGGGATCCTGCCGGTGTCGCTGCGCAGCTGATCATCACGGAACTGGTAACGGGCGTCGGGTACCTGCAGCGGAAAGAGCAGGACCGCACGGTAGCCGCTGAGCAGCAGGTGCGGGATTCGCGGTTGAGCCGGGATCTTCAAGCCGTTGATTAGGCGAGCCGCCGGGAGCGCACGCGGGATGCGGCGGGTCAGGACCGTTGCGGCGAACCTCTCAGCTTGTTCTTGCCGCTTCTTGCCTGCGGAGAAGGCGCCGAAGAAGCCGGGATGATAGGTCTCTCCGTGACTGAACGGGGCGTACTGTTCCGGACGCAGCCGACTCCCGACTACTTGGACCCGAGCCTTTGTGGCGGGGCTACGACGTTTTCGTGCGGTTGCCTGCTCTCGGGTCGACGGCCCGGATTCGCTGCCCGAATCGCGGGCACGTCCTGCAGAGCGTGCCCTTAGCACCGCGTGGTAGGCGCTGCGGACCGCGATGAATTCGCGGTCTGAGCCGCCCGCATCCGGGTGTGCCGTGCGCAAAGCCCGGCGATAAGCGCGTTTGAGCTCCTGCTCGTTGGCGGTCGGGCTGAGTCCAAGAAGTTCGTAGGCCTCAGCGACGGTCATCGGCGCCGCCGGTAGCTCATGAACAACATGTCGTCGGCCTGAAAAATGCTGTCGAGGGTTAGTGGGCGCGGCCCATGGGTAAACGGATGATCGCCGGCGTCCGCAATTCGTCGGGGCCCAGAGCCAACCAGCAACGGTGACAACGTCAAACAATGCTGATCGACAACGTCCGCCGCGACGAAGCGAGCAAAGATCGATGGCCCGCCCTCGGAATGGATGGCGCGCAGCCCGTCCTTCTCCAAGGTGGACAGGATCTTGTGTGGGCTCAACTGCGGAGTTTGGCCCTGATGAACGATCGCTTTCCCGTCAAGCAGGGCGAGGGCTTCCGGATCCGCCTGCGTGGTGGTGAAAACATAAGGCTTCACCGGGGCCTTTTGGAAAAAGTCGTCGGCGTCGTGAACAAATCTCGCGCTCGTGGTCAGCACCGCGATCTCAGGATGCGGGGACAACCCCCTCTCTACACGCCAGCGTTGCCCCGCTTCGGAGACCAGTGAACCCAAGTAGCCCTCGGCCACGACGGTGCCTGAACCGATCAGGAGTACGTCGGCGTTCCACCGAAGCACCTGCAACAACCGCTGATCGGACTCGGAGCCGAGACCGGCCGACTGACCACGGATGGTGGCCGCACCGTCGGCCGAGGAAATGAAATTGAACCGGCACCAGCGGCGGTCGGGGAAAAAATAGTGGTCCAACAACTGGTTGTCGGACACTGAATCAAGATCCTGAATACTTACGGGGCTCATGTCACAAACTCTGGCTCGCTGGGATGTTCTTCTCTCCCATATTGTGGCGCAAATCGGTTGGCGTCCACCAGCCTTGCACCGCGCTAAACATGCGTGCCGCCTGGACCGTCTCTTTAACCTCGTGAACACGCAGGATCCGCGCTCCGGCCTGCAGACACATCACTGCGGTTGCGATGGAAGGGATCAGGCGCTCGCGCTTCGGAAGGCCCAGTGTCTCCCCGAGGAAGTCCTTGTTGCTTGTCGCGGCCAGCAACGGATACCCCAGCGCGCTGAACTCGTGGAACCGCCGGACAAGCTCCAAGGTGTGCAAGGTGTTCTTGTTCAAGTCCGGGCCCGGATCCAAGATGATTTTCTCGGCCGGGATGCCGGCTTGCTGGGCCCGCGCCAATCGCTCCCGAAAGAAGTTGCTGATTTCCGCAACGATGTCGTCGTAGTGCGGTCTGGGGTAGTGGGTGCGTGGCGTGGCCAAGGAGTGTGTGAGCACCAAATGTGCATCGGCGGCGGCGATGACCTCGGCCAGCTCCGGATAGTAGAGGCCGGTGGTGTCATTGATGACGTCCGCGCCGGCCTCTAGGGCCGCCTTGGCGACCTCGGGATGGAACGTATCAGCGGAAATGATGCAGGACGACTCACGACGCAGCGCCGCGATGACCGGAACGATTCGGTTGGCTTCTTCTTCCCACGGCAATTCCTCGCCCGGTGCGAACGGGACGCCGCCGATGTCCAGCCAATCTGCGCCGTCGGCGAGTGCCCGCCGGCTGGCTTCCATAGCCGACGAAAAAGCGAAGTTCCGGCCGGCATCGTAAAACGAATCCGGAGTCCGATTGATGATCGCCATGACCAGCACGGTGCTGGAAAAGTCGACCGTGCGGTGCGCGAAGCGATGCGGTTGCTGTGCGGAGGGAGAGCCTGTCATGCCCTTAACCTTACGTGCTGTTCGCAGCACTAGAATGGGAAGTGTGTTGAACCAGTCACTGCCGAGCTATCTTGATCATGCCGCCACCACACCACTGCGTGCGGTGGCGAAAGAGGCATGGCTACGACATCAGGACACAGCTAACCCGTCGTCGCTGCACACGGCGGGGCGCCATGCTCGCCACCACCTGGAGGAGGCTCGCGAAGAGCTGGCCAGGCTCGCCGGTGCCGAACGAGCGGAGCTGATCTTTACCGCAGGTGGCACGGAAGCAGACAACCTAGCGCTCAAGGGGTTGTATTTCGCCCGCCGGACGCAACAGCGCAACGTCATTGTGTTGACCGGAATCGAACACCCCGCAGTGTTAGAAACCTGTGAGTATCTCGCGAGCAACCATGGCGCCGAGCTGGCGATCCTTCCCGTGAACCCACTTGGCCAAGTAGAGCTGACCGCGTGGACGGAGTTCTTGGCCAGCCACGCGGAATCCGTGGCGTTGGCGACGCTGATGTGGGCCAACAACGAGGTGGGCACCATTCAGCCCGTGGAGCAGGCGATCTCGGTCGCCAACGCGCAGCAGGTCCCGGTCCATGTGGACGCGGTGCAGGCGTTTGGGGCGATCCCGGTGGACTTTAAGCACAGCGGTGCCGCAACCATGGCAGTCTCGGGGCACAAGCTGGGGGCGCCGGTCGGTGTCGGCGGGCTGTTCGTCCGCCGGGACGTGAACCTGCACGCCGTGTCCCACGGGGGCGGCCAGGAACGAAATATCCGTTCCGGAACCATGAACGTGGCAGGGGCAGCAGCCTTCGCGGCGGCTGCCGCCGAGGCGGTGGCAGGCCTGCCGAGCAAAACACCGCGGCTCGTCTCCTTGCGCAACAGGCTCATCGCCGGAATCCGTGCGCAGGTGCCGCAGGCCCGCCTCAGCGGACCCGAGGACACGGACGGCACGCTGCGACTACCAAACAACGTGCATTTCGTGTTTCCGGATTGCGAAGGCGACTCACTGCTCTTCATGCTGGACATGCAAAAGGTATACTCGTCTACCGGTTCCGCGTGTACGGCGGGGGTGCCGAAACCCTCGCATGTGTTGCTTGCGATGGGTAACTCGGAGGCCGATTCCCGCAGTGTGCAAAGGTTCACACTGGGGCATGATTCAACCGATGAGGACGTTGAACATGTCATAGCCGTCATCTCTAAGGCCTACGAACACGCCCGCAGCGCCGGGATGGCAGCGCAAACAGCACGCATTAAAACGGCATCCGACGGTTGGTAGGGAACCACACGTCAAGATGTCATCGGCAAAGGAGTAATCGGTGAAGGTACTAGCGGCAATGAGCGGCGGAGTCGACTCCGCGGTAGCGGCTGCACGGGCTGTTGAGGCCGGACACGAAGTCGTTGGCGTGCACCTAGCCCTGTCTCGGATGCCCGGAACCCTACGCACCGGTTCGCGGGGCTGCTGCACCATCGAGGACTCAACGGATGCGTGGCGGGCCTGTGAAAAACTAGGCATCCCGTACTACGTCTGGGACTTCTCCGACCGCTTCAAAGAAGACGTGGTCGACGACTTCATCGCCGAATACGCCGCCGGAAGAACCCCGAACCCTTGCATGCGCTGCAACGAAAAGATCAAGTTCGCCGCGCTGCTGGAGAAGGCCATCGCGCTTGGTTTCGATGCGGTTTGTACAGGTCACTACGCCACCATCCAGCGAGACGAAGACGGGAACCCGGAACTGCACCGGGCAGCCGCCTGGGCCAAGGACCAGTCTTATGTGCTCGGTGTGCTGACCAAGGAACAACTCGAGCATTGCATGTTCCCGCTGGGTGACACCCCGTCCAAGGACCAGGTGCGGGCGGAAGCCGAACGCCGGGGCCTTGGGGTGGCGAACAAACCCGACTCCCACGACATCTGCTTCATCCCGGACGGTGATACCCGTGGCTGGTTGGCCGAGCATGTCGACATGGAGGAAGGCACCATCCTCGATCAGGATGAGAATCCCATCGGCAAGCACCCCGGCGCCCAAGCGTTTACCGTCGGACAGCGCCGCGGCCTGAACCTCCACCGGCCTTCCGCAGACGGAAAGCCGCGCTTCGTTCTCGAGGTGCGGCCGAAGGACAACACCGTGGTGGTCGGTCCGGAGGCGCTGCTGTCCATCGATCAGATCCGTGGCATCAAGGTCTCTTGGGCCGGTATTCCGTTGCCGGAAGTCGCCACCGGGGAGAGCTTCCCTTGCCACGTCCAGGTGCGCGCCCACGGGGAACCCGTGGCGGCGCACGCGCATGTGGAACTCGACGAGCGGCAGCGCCAGATTTTGGTTGTTACCCTAGATGAGAAAATGCGGGGAGTGGCACCTGGCCAAACCGCCGTCATTTATCAGGGCACCCGCGTGCTCGGCCAAGCCACGATCGATTCCGCTCGATCATCGGCATGGCAATCAGCCAACTCAAGTAACGCTTCTCGGTAAAGAGAAAGGCCACCATGGAGACCACATCTGAACCGGATTACAACCCGCGAGCGACATCACTGGACGACGTAGACCCGGACATCATCGAGCAGCTTTACGCGATCCGTGGTTCGATCGACAACATCGACGCCGCGTTGGTCTTCATGCTTGCAGAACGTTTCAAGGCGACGCAGCGAGTCGGCAAGCTCAAGGCGATCCACCAATTGCCGCCGGCTGACCCGGCCCGGGAGGTCGCCCAGATTGCGCGCTTGAAGGCGCTGGCCGAGAAGGCGGACCTTGATCCAGAGTTCGCCGCGAAGTTCCTGAATTTCATCATCGAGGAAGTCATCCGACACCACCAGGCGATCGCGGACGAAGAATCATGAGTGCGGTACGATTCGTCCACCACGGACTGTTTCCAGGCACCGATCCGGAACGCTACATCCGGGACCAACTCGACTATCTGGACCAGGCTCCGTTTACCCTAGGGACACAGCCTGATCGTGGCCCCGGTTCTGACATGGCCGGCCGATCGCTGGCGTGGCTGCGTGGGTTGCCCGTGGACCTGCAACCCTACGGCTGGCGCCTCGCTCAAGCCGCCGGAATCGATCAGCGCCGGATCGACAGCGCGCTGCACACCGAGCTGGCGGCGCTCGGAGACAGTCTTTCGGCTGCCAACATGGAGAAGCTTCACGAACTGAAGTTGCAAAGCTATGGCCCGTTGACCCTTGCCGCCACTGTCCACCTGCCTTCTGGCGAAAAGGTGCTCAGCGACCAAGGTGCGCTCGCGGAGCTGGCCATCGAACAAGCCCACACGACCGCTCAAGCCCTTCAGCAATTGGCAGCAGAGTTCGGCGTACAGGAATTCACCTACGAGGTTTTTGAACACCAAGTGGCCAACGTGCTGGCCGGGACGGTTCCGACCGCCTCTGGGTTCGAACGTTACCGGCCGCTTGATCCGCTACGGGTGCAACAGTACTGGACCCAGTTCATCACGCAGCTGCGCCAGCACGCGGATGAGACCGGATTCAGCCTCCGCCTGAGCCTCACCCTCGCCGGTAGCGCAAGCTGGTCCAAGCGGCAAACCATGATGCGTCCCCAACCAACCGGCCTCGGGTGGCGCTTCGACGAGAATACCCGCAGCAGATTCGCCGACCTCGTGTCACTGGCGACAGATGCCGGATTCGATGGGTTCTACGTGCCGGAAGGTCTTTCTGCGCATGACTGGGAGCATCTTGCCGCGTGGGTCGAAGCAGACAAACGCTTGCTCCTAGGCGCCGCGATCGACCGTGCCGACGCTACACGCAGCCAACAGGCCGTGCAGCTGACGGAGCGCTGGCGCCAACAGGGACTGCCGGCCGAACGCTTGCGGCAGGTCGATGTCAGCCCGCTAGAAGAATGCCAGACACTGGGGCATGCAGCGCACCGGCAATTGGTCGAGGACACCATCGACCTTGCCGATGCGCTGAATCAGCTGAGCTCGGACGGCTTCTAGCGGGTCCCGCCAGCGCCTCCCGGGACCGCGACGTGCGCCGACCGTAGTTCGCCGGGAAGATAATCCTTGGTCCGCTCAACCGCGTTAGGCTCCTTCGCGGCGGCAGCCTGCAGTACCGGATCGTTAAAGGCAGCATCCGCCAGTGCCAGATGCAGTCCCTCCTTGCGGAAGCGCAGGTCGTAGTAGACATTGTTCATCGCGGCCGACTGGTAGACCGTCAAGAACGTGGTCAGGGCCAGCTGGAGACCGTACAACACCACCAAGATGGCGATCATGCCAAAGAACTCGGGGTTCTCGACGTGCAGTTGCTCTTGGCGGGTTTCAAGCATCGCGGTGGGCACCGAGAACACCATGGAGACGATTTGTGCGGCGGTGCTCACGATCAACGAAAATAGGAGAAAAGTCCCCAACACGGGCCAATACCGGCCGGTGATCAACGTCCACGAACGACGCAGAGCCGCGAACGGACCTAGCCCTTCGATGACCACTGAGGCGGTCACGAACACTAGGCGCACCAACAGGAACAGGGACAGAAAAGCGACGGCCATGACGATGAAGACCCAGGCGAAAATTATGCCGACGAACTGGAGGATGGCCGTCGTCACGTACTCCTCGGAGCCGCTGGGGTAGTTGGCTCCATCGAATGCCGTATTGAAGATGAACACCAAGCTAGCGAACATGGCAAACATCAGCACGACGGCAGCGATGCTGTAGAGCACCCCCAACATGATCAGCTTGCCGAGCACCGGTTTGATGAGTCGGAAGCTCTGACCGAACCTTGTCCGCAGGCCCATCAGGTCGCGAGCTGTGATCGGCACCGTGACCGCTTGGGCCAGCAGGCTGAAGATGATCATCGGGACCATCGCCACGACCGTGATCAGGAAAATGATCCACAGGAAGACCTGAAACTGCTCGCGGAAGTCAGTCTCGGATAACGAGTCATCCGCGAGCCCGCTAAAGATCGGGAAGTTGTTCGACGCATCGACCCATATGATGCCGACGATGATCAGCATCATCAGGCCGTAGCCGATCAGCATCAGCAATGCCGGCATCCCCAGCGCGGCCCCGGGGTTCTTGACGATGTTGTGCCAAGCGGCTGTAAACACGTTGCCCAAACGGTACGGGGCGAGGGGTGCCGAGCCGACCTGTGGTGGCGGTGGAGCCTGATAGTACGGCGGCGGGTAGCCGCCGGGCCCGGAATAGTGTGGTGGCTGCCCCGGTGGCTGCGGATAGTTCTGGCTCATACGGTTCTCCTGTCGTTGGGCATGCTGCCCGGAACATAGTGTGCAGTCTGGGACAGTGCGTGCGGGTCACCGTTGCGGGCGGCCGCGAGAGTCGGATCGTGAAGAGCCACCGTGAGCAGCTCGTGCAGAAGGTTTTCTTTGCGGATGCGTGCGTCGGCGTAGGTCAGGAAGGCAACCGGTAACAGTAGGAACATAGCGATGAGGCTGATGGCCAGACTGAGGAATAGGATGGCGCCGAACCAGATGCCCCAGGAGTTCAACGAAGCGGAGATGTCTTCAAAATCCATGGTGAACATGCCCGCGAAGACGGCGGCCATGGTCAGCAGACCCACGAGCAAACTCACGACGAAACTGAGGATGATCGACCCGAGCACCATGGTCCCGAGCACCTGCCAGTACCGTCCCTTGATCAGGTTCCAAGAGCGCTTGAGCGCGGCAAAGAACCCCTTGTTTTCCAGCACCATGGCCGGCAGCGTGTAGATGAAGCGGATCGCCAGCAGGGTGAATCCGATCTGCGCCACGTAGCTGAGCAAGGTGAACCAAGTGGAACCGATGCTCAGGGCTACGGCCGCATCGACGCTGGCCTGGCTTCCGGCCTCAGCGCTGATGAGGGCGTCGGCCCACAAATAGCCGAGCCAACACAACAGTGCGAACAAGACGATGGTGACCGCCCAGAGAAGTAGGCCGCCTACGAGGATGCGAGGCAGCGAGGGTTTCAGCAGCCGCCAGGCCTGGCCGGCGCCGGTGGGCAGACCCACGATCGCACGCATGGTGGGGGCGATGGTGATGGCGGTCCCGATCAGCACGAGCAGGGTGTAGAAGAACGAACCGATGGCGGTCCACAACACCATCTCTTGCAGGGACCAGGCGATGATCGCCCGGACCTGCTCGGCACCGTAGTACTCGCTGACTCCCGGTGTCCGGCTGATAGCCAGCATGTAGTTCAGAAAACGCACGGTCCAGATCGTCAGCGGCACCGTCAACAGCAGGGCCGCCAATGAATACCAGAGGGCTGGCTGACCCAGCATCGCGCCGGTGCTCTGCTTTACGGTCCGCCACGCCCCGGAGTACACGGTTCCGAGGGTTTGCGGTGACAGCGGGATGCTGCCAACCTGTGGCGCAGTGGGCGGCGGTGTGCCGTACCCGTGCTGGTGGTGACCGTACGGTCCGGAGTGAGATGGCGGCGGAAAGTTTGGGGGAGGGGCCGACATGGATTCGATCCTTGAAAAGTTGACGAATGAAACAGGCGGATACCTATTCTCAATCCTAAGCAATCGCCCGTCGCGCAGCGGAACCGACGCTCCAAGTTGAATGTATACACTAGATGAAGGATTCGCCGGTGCGAATCCGGGAGCGAATCGGAACACAGGAGGTCCGTGCCAAGGTGAAGGCCAAGATTCTGGTCGTCGACGACGACGAAGCACTGTCAGAAATGATCGGCATTGTTCTCAACAACGACGGTTTTGAGCCAGTCTATTGTTACACCGGTTCGGACGCCCTGGAAACCTTCCGCGCATCCCGCCCAGACCTTGTGCTGCTGGACCTGATGTTGCCGGGCATGGACGGCATTGAAGTGTGTCGGTTGATTCGCCAGGAATCGGACGTTCCGGTCATCATGCTGACCGCCAAGTCAGACACCGCTGATGTGGTTCGCGGTCTCGAATCTGGGGCCGATGACTACATCCCCAAGCCGTTCAAACCAGCAGAACTGGTGGCCCGGGTTCGGGCCCGGCTGCGGGAAGGTGACCAGAAGTCCGCGGAGGTCTTGACGGTTCGTGACATCAGCATCGACGTCGCGGCCCACCGGGTCACTCGTGGCGATGCCACCATCCCGTTGACCCCATTGGAGTTTGATCTGCTCGTCACCCTCGCTCGCAAGCCTTGGCAGGCGTTCTCGCGGGAAACACTGCTGCGCGAGGTGTGGGGCTATGACGATGAGGCGGATTCGCGTCTAGTTAACGTGCATGTTCAACGTTTGCGGGCGAAGGTGGAGAAGGATCCCGATTCGCCTGAGATTGTGTTGACCGTTCGGGGAGTAGGTTACAAAGCTGGACAAGCCTGAGTCACAACCGGTGCTGAGACGAGACCGCAACCGCAAGTCGGAGCGGTCTCGGTTCCGTGCCCACGGTGACGCACGGGTGCGTGCACGCCATTTTTTTCGCCGGCGGCAGTCTGTCGAACCGGACCCGTTCACCGAGACCATCACCATCCCGAAGATCCAAGCGGACCCGGTGACCGGCGAGCAGCAGATTCAACTCCCTGCCGATGCCGTTGTGCTGGAACCGGCGCCGCGAGAGGAACCGCTGACCGGCTGGGAGCGCACCAAGCGCTGGTTGGCCCAGGCCGCGAAAAACCTGTACACCGGCCGCTTCCTCGGTTTGCTGGCGGAGCGGTGGAGCACCTCCTTGCGTTTCCGCACCGTGCTCATCACTACGGTCCTGATGCTCGTCGGCATCGCCTCATTGATGATGTTCTTGTCCAACCAGATCGCCGCCGGCCTGTTCAAGGAGCGTTTCGAACAGCATCAGATCGAGGCGACCCGGGGGCTGTCCCAAGTCAGTAACACCTTCTCTTCGGCCGCGGTCACGGACCGGGCCACCACCACGGCGCTAGCCACCGACACCCTCCTGCGTTTGGAAGGCGACGGCGCCTCCATCCGCAGGGACTTCATCCTCTCGCCACTGCCGGGGGCGCAAAACCTGTACGTGGGCACGTTGACCTCATCAGGGCTGACAACCAAAGCCATCCCGTTCGAGTTGGCCGAACGCGTTCAGAACGGCGACGGAGTCTATTGGCAGTCCATCGGGTTGAGCCGGGACAATGACACGGTGCCGGGGCTGGCGTTCGGCACCAAGGTCACGCTGCCGCCGGGCAACGTTTACGCCCTCTACCTGATCTACGATCTGTCCTCCCTGCAGAAGACCATGGACTTCATCAACTCGGTGATGTGGTTGGGCACCTTGGTGTTCATGCTGATGACGATCATCATTTTTTCCTACGTGACGCGATCGGTCATCAAGCCGGTGTCGGTCGCGGCCAAGGTGTCCGAAGAGCTTGCCGCCGGCAACCTCGATCAGCGCATCCCCGTCACCGGGGCGGACGAGCTCGCTCGCCTCGGGACCTCCTTCAATAAGATGGCGAACTCGCTGGAGCAACAGATCAACCAGTTGGCGACCCTGTCCGCCATGCAGCAACGCTTCGTCTCGGACGTCTCGCACGAGCTTCGCACCCCGTTGACCACGGTCCGGATGGCGGCCCAAGTACTCTACGACTCCCGGGACGAGTTTGACGCGATCAACGAGCGTTCTGCCGAATTGCTGTTCAACCAGGTGGAACGTTTCCAACAGTTGCTGGCGGACCTGTTGGAGATCTCAAGATTCGATGCCGGAGCGGCTTATCTGCACGTGGAACCGGAGGACATGCGCGAAGTCGTGGTGGCGGTCTTGGACGACGCCGAATTGCTTGCTTCGGCCAACAAGTGCAAGCTGTCGCTGATCACACAGGGCGATGACTTCAGCGCCGACCTCGACACCCGGCGCGTGCAACGGATCTCCCGCAACCTCGTGAACAATGCGATCGAACACGCTGAAGGCAACCCGGTGGACGTCATCCTCGGGGCGACGGACACCAACATCACCTTGGCCGTACGGGACTACGGCTTGGGCATGGACGAGGACACCCTTGGACACGTCTTCGACCGATTCTGGCGCGCCGACCCGGCGCGAGCCCGAACCACCGGCGGCTCCGGGTTGGGACTGGCCATTGCCAAAGAGGACGCGCAATTGCACAAGGGCCGGCTGGACGTGTGGGCTGAGCCCAGCTATGGAGCCTGTTTCCGGCTCGTGCTGCCACGCAAACAGGACGTGCCGGCGGGGGAAGCGGCCCTCGACCTGCCACCCAACTATCGGCTGGTCGACCGTCAGCAATCCGATACCTGGGAGATCTCGATGGCGGAGCTGCAAGAGTCATTGCGCGAAGGCGACGGTGACGATGCGGAATAAGAGCGCCCTGCTGATCACGGTCCTACTGGCAATGGTCCTGACGTTGACCGGATGCGGTCAGATCCCCAAGTCCGGGCCGGTAGGACAATCCGACTCCGGCCAGGCCGGCCGCAAGGTCAGCGCGTACAACTTTAACCCTGACCCGCCTGCCGACGGGGCGAGCGCCGAGGAAACGGTGCGTGGCTTCCTCAACGCCGGCACCGGCCCAAGTGAGGATTACCGGGTAGCGCGCGAATATCTCGCCCCCGACCTCGCCACGGAATGGAACCCGGTCGCACAAACGTACACCTACCGCGGCGAACCCAAGATCACGCCCGGCTCCGATGACGGCGAATTCGTTGTCCAATTTGAGCTTGACTCCATCATCGACGCCAACGGGATCATGACGGAGATGCCGGATGACTCGACCCGGGCACTGACGTTCAAGGTGGCCGAGATCGAAGGTCAGCAGCGCATCGTGGAGGCCCCCGACGGTACCGTGGTCCAAGCCAACCAATTCCCGGTGCTATTCTCTTCCCAAAAGCTGTACTTCTTCGATTCGACCTACAAGTACTTAGTGCCGGATGTACGCTGGTTCGTGAACCGGACCGGCATCGCCGCAGCGGTGGTGGGCGCACTCTTGAATGGCCCGGCCCCGTACCTCAGCTCGGCCGTTTCCTCGGCCTTCCCGGAGGGCACAGAGCTGTCGCGTTCGGCCATTCCCGTGGAAGCCGGGACCGCGACGGTTGACTTCGACCCGATCGTCTTCGAGAACAGCTCCGCCCAAACGCGGCAGCGGATGCACCAGCAGCTCGAAGCCTCACTGAATCAGCTCACCACCATCCAAGACGTGGTGTTGACCGCAGACCAACGCGAAGTGGGTCTGGGCCGAAACGAAACCTCGGTACAGCTGGCGGAGCAGGACCCGACCGTGGGCTCCACCCAGATCGCTATCAACAACAAGTCGCTGGTCTACTTCGAAGGTAGGGAGCCGGTGCCCATCGGCGGCATGCCGAACGTGCGACACACCAACCCTCGTTATCCCGCGATGGATGTGCGGGGCACCGTCTACGCCTTCCTGAACGAGGGGCGGACACAGCTCTACACCGTGAACGAGTCCAAGGGACTGTCTGCGGCGCTGACCGGGTCCGAACTGAGTTGGCCGAGCATCGACAATTCCGGATGGGTGTGGACCGTGGACAACGCAGGCCGAACCCCGAAGATCAACGCGGTGCCAATCCAAGAGATCGACGGCGTGACCCGGAGCGTCAGCGCAAATTGGTTGGACGGGAAGAAGGTAGCGGCTTTGAAGATCTCGGCAGACGGCGCCCGGGCCGCCGTCGTCGCCGGCGACGCGGACGGCAACAAACTCTACATCGCCGGGGTCATCAGGGACTCCGAAGGCGTACCCAGGGGGTTGACCAACCCGACCATGCTCCGCACCGAGGAGAACATCAACTTCGTCAACTGGGCCTCGGAAACCAAGGTGATCGCCGCCGAGGTCTCGCCGGTTGAGCGGGTGACCCCGGAGATCATTGGGTTGGACGGGAAAACAGAGACGCTGCGACCGTTGCTCGGGTTGACCAACGTGTCGATCGGTCAAGGTGAGGATTCTATCTACGCGGAGACCGAGGAAACGGTGTATCTGCGGGTCGGCTCGTCTTGGCGCGCCCAAGAGACCGCGGTGTCCGATCTCAACTACCCCGGCTAGGGCCCCGAGCATCCACAGCTCGGGTGCGGCCCCGTTACGCATCGGCTGGAGAGCATGCACACTAACGAGATGAGTGCGCTGTCGATTCTGGCTCGCCGCTGGCTGGCCGAAACCCTTGACCTTGTGATGCCGACCGAGTGTGCCGGCTGCCGACAACCAGGCAGCACGCTGTGCCTGCCGTGCCGCGACCGGCTCGACCAGCTGCTCGGCGTCGTGCTCCCGGCGAGTCGGTTCGCGATGAGCCTGCCGCTGTCACCGCTTCCGGTGGGGCTCCACGATCCCGCTGAGGGGGAGCTGCCGGTCCTACCCGTCTACGCCGCCGGGCCCTATCTTGACGAAGTTGCCTCGGTGATCTGGGCCATCAAGGAACAGGGCCGGCCGCAACTGGCAGCGCGTTTCGCAGCAGGATTCACCCGCGCGATACGCGCCGCGGCGAGCCACAGCGAAGGTGACCGGCCAGCCCTGCTCGTGCCGATCCCGGCAACACCGAGGTCTCGAAACCAGCGAGGCTATTGGCCCCTGCAAGAGTTCTTTCGACACACCACCGTCGACGACGACGCCTTCCTCCTGCTGACGGCCGCAGCGGTGCGCCAAGGACCTCGGCGCACCAGCCAGAAACTGCGTGGGAAGGCCGTTCGGGCCGCCGCCGTCGCCGGTACTCTGCAGCTCAATCCGGCCCTCTTCGCCTCCACCAGACACCGACAAATTGTGCTTTTCGATGACGTGTTGACCACCGGAGCAACCCTAGCGGAGGCCTACCGAGTGCTGACCAGCGCCGGCTATCACGTCGTGGCAGCAGCTGTCGTGGCCGCGACCTTACCTGCCGGCGAAAGCGCGATGACTTGGACGAAATCAGCTATCGGGTGAATCCACTTCAAAATGGAAGAACATATCGCAAAACAATACAGAAATCTGCCGTGCTTCGATAAAGTGAAAACACAGTCGGTACCACGGAGTGCCGGCAGTGTCTTCGGCGACTGGAAGGAGGAATCTTTTCAGTCGCTGTTGTGTATTCCGACCCAAGGAGGAACCATGACCATGGATGTCAGCTTCATTGGCCGCAACATCACGATCTCTGACCGTTTCCGGGAGTATGCCGAGGACAAATTCGACAAGGTCGAGCAACTCAGCAACCGCGCCCAGCGGCTCGATATCAAGGTCACCAAGGAAGCCCACGCCCGCGTGGCTGCCACGGCAATCACCGTGGAGCTCACCGTTGTGGGACGTGGAAAGGTTATCCGGGCTGAAGCACAGGCTGAGGACAAATTCGCCGCATTTGATATTGCCTTCGGCAAGTTCATGGAGCGTCTGCGCCGGGCCCGCGACAAGCGCAAGGACCACCAGGCCCGCGGCCGCGGCAACTCTGTAGCGGAAGCCACAGCTTCCTTGCCAGTCGTTGACACCTCAGTTCCGTTGGAAGAAGCGTTGAAGAGCCCCGAGGAGGAGCAAGACCAGGAGTTCTACGATGACGTAGCCCCGGTACAGATCCGCCGCAAGGTCTTCCCGGCCCAACCGATGACGGTCACCCAAGCCGTTGACGCCATGGAATTGGTCGGACACGATTTCTTCCTGTTCCTCGACGCGGACACCAACCGCCCGTCTGCGGTCTACCGCCGCAAGGGCTGGAGCTACGGCGCCATCAGCCTTGACCCGGACCACCCGGAGGCACAGGTCGTCGAAGAAGAAGTCGAGTACCAGACCAGCTGACCCAACCCGCTAAGTTTCAGGGACCATCCGTTCACGGGTGGTCCCTGTTGCATGTCCACTCCGCAAACACATTAGACTTGCATGTGTATCGCGCACGATCAACCGAAAATTCAGGATGGGAGCCAACAGGTGGCCTCTTTTATTGAACGTATTCTCCGTACTGGCGAGAAGAGAATTCTCAAGCGGCTCAGGGGATACGCGGACGCCATCAACAATCTGGAACCGGAGTTCCAGAAACTCTCAGACGCTGAGTTGCGCGCCGAAACTGACAAGTTCCGGGAACGCATCGAGGCCGGCGAGTCCCTCGACTCGCTGCTGCCGGAAGCCTTCGCGACCGTGCGCGAGGCATCTGTGCGGACCCTCGGCCAGCGGCACTACGACGTGCAGCTGATGGGCGGGGCCGCATTGCATCTGGGCAACATCGCGGAGATGAAGACCGGTGAAGGTAAGACCCTCGTAGCAACCGCACCGGCCTACCTCAACGCGCTCAGCGGCAAGGGCGTTCACGTGGTCACGGTGAACGACTACTTGGCCGAATACCAATCGGACCTGATGGGCCGAATCTTCCGTTTCCTAGGCATGGAGACCGGTGTCATCCTCGCGAATCAAGACCCGG
>CAYZBX010000010.1:0-1056 GCA_964476735.1 uncultured Micrococcaceae bacterium | reverse complement strand
ATGGGCAAGGTCTATTCGGCGCTCGGGCTCACGACCTCGGTGATCTATCCCCAGCAGCCCGAGGCCGAGAAGAAGGCGGCCTACGCCGCAGACGTCACCTATGGCACCAACAACGAGTTCGGTTTCGACTATCTGCGTGACAACATGGCCTGGTCGCTGGAGGACATGGTCCAGCGTGGGCACAACTTCGCCATCGTCGACGAGGTTGACTCCATCCTCATTGACGAGGCCCGCACCCCGTTGATCATCTCTGGCCAGGCCGATGGAAAGATCAATCGCTGGTACCCAGAATTCGCCAAGCTCGTCAAGCTCTTGACCAAGGACGAGGACTACGAGGTCGACGAGAAGAAAAAGACGATCGGCGTCCTGGAATCGGGTATCGAGAAGACCGAGGACTACCTCGGCATCGACAATCTCTATGAGACTGCCAACACCCCCCTCGTGCAATTCCTGAACAACGCGATCAAGGCCAAGGAACTCTTTGCCCGGGATGACGACTACGTGGTCATGAACGGCGAAGTGATGATCGTGGACGAACACACTGGCCGTGTCTTGGCCGGCCGACGCTACAACGAAGGCATGCATCAGGCGATCGAAGCCAAGGAAGGTGTGGAGATCAAGGCCGAGAACCAGACCTTGGCCACCATTACCCTGCAGAACTACTTCCGTCTCTACGACAAGCTCTCCGGCATGACAGGTACAGCGGAAACCGAAGCCGCCGAGTTCATGAGCACCTATCAGCTCGGCGTGGTGCCCATCCCGACCAACAAGCAGAGGGCTCGTATCGATCAGCCCGACTTGGAGTACAAGAATGAAATTGCCAAGTTCGATGCCGTGGTGAAAGACATCGTGGAACGGCACGCAACAGGCCAACCCATTCTGGTGGGTACCACTTCCGTGGAGAAGTCTGAGTATCTGTCCAAGAAGCTGGCCAAGGAGGGCATCCGACACGAGGTGCTGAACGCGAAGAACCACGCACGCGAGGCCGCGATCGTCGCCCAGGCCGGCCGCAAGGGCGCCGTCACGGTGGCCACGAACATGGCCGGCCGAGGCACC
>CAYZBX010000009.1:0-27915 GCA_964476735.1 uncultured Micrococcaceae bacterium | reverse complement strand
ATTCGACTACACCAAGGGCTTCAAGTTCTCCACCTACGCCACTTGGTGGATCCGTCAGGCCATCACGCGCGCCATGGCAGACCAAGCACGCACCATTCGTATCCCGGTCCACATGGTGGAAGTCATTAACAAGCTAGCGCGCGTCCAGCGGCAGATGTTGCAGGACCTAGGCCGGGAACCGACCCCGGAAGAGCTTGCGCAGGAGCTGGACATGACACCGGAAAAGGTCGTCGAAGTCCAGAAGTACGGTCGTGAACCGATCTCCCTGCACACCCCCCTCGGAGAGGACGGCGACTCCGAATTCGGTGACCTGATCGAAGACTCCGAGGCCGTCGTCCCAGCGGACGCCGTCAGCTTCACGCTCCTGCAGGAGCAGCTGCATTCCGTTCTTGACACCCTGTCCGAACGCGAGGCTGGCGTGGTCGCCATGCGTTTCGGCCTGACCGATGGCCAGCCAAAGACGCTGGATGAAATCGGCAAGGTCTACGGGGTCACACGGGAACGCATCCGCCAGATCGAGTCGAAGACGATGTCCAAACTGCGGCACCCGTCTCGCTCACAGGTTCTGCGCGACTACCTCGACTAAGCAAACAAAAACCGCGTGGCCGGATCCTCCTCCAAGAGGCACCGGCCACGCGGTTTTTTGTGCGTGGCTTAGAGCGTCGGTCGTGCGCTAGGCGGGCTGACCGAGCAGTTCGGACTGGTCGTCCCAGATCTGGGACTGCGGCTGTAGGGCTTCCTTGACCTGGCGGCTGTGGTGGATGCAGAAAAGCAACTCGCCACCCGCCTTGAGCACAGCGCGGATATAGGCCTGCGCGCCGCAACGGTCACAACGATCGTGGGCATTGAGTTGTCGGGAAGAGTTGGTCTGAATTTCAGTCATGATGCCCTCCTTGTAATCCGAACCAGTATCTCTCGTACACCCAATACAACCACGCGGATCCGCAAAATCATGCCTGAAACGACTACGCCCACAGGGAAACTTCGGGCCCAGCGCTGAACCGGTATCCTAGATAAGGCCCAAAAACCAAGGAGTAGACCCCGTTGATCACCCGTTCGGAATATAATGCCCACCAGCTTTCCGTGCTCGAAGGGCTCGAAGCCGTCCGCAAACGCCCGGGCATGTATATCGGCTCGACCGACTCCCGAGGGTTGATGCACTGCCTGTGGGAGATCATCGACAACTCCGTAGACGAGGCCCTCGGCGGATACTGCCAAGAGATCATCATCACCTTGCACGCTGACGGTTCGGTGGAAGTGGAGGACGACGGGCGAGGGATCCCGGTAGACAAGGAACCACGGACGGGGCTGTCCGGTGTCGAGGTCGTTTTCACCAAGCTGCATGCCGGTGGCAAATTCGGTGGCGGCTCCTATTCAGCCTCCGGCGGTCTTCACGGTGTGGGCGCCTCGGTGGTCAATGCGCTGTCGGAACGCCTAGACGTACAGGTCACACGCGCCTCCAAGATCCACCAGATGTCCTTCAAACGCGGTAAACCGGGGCGTTTCCAAGACAAGGGTCGGCCTAAGACCGATGCTCCGTTCACCCCGTTCGAAGGCATGGACCATCCCTTGGAGATCGTCGGCAAGGCCAAACGGGGGCTGACCGGAACCAAGGTGCGCTACTGGGCGGACACCCAGATCTTCACGCCCGACGCCGAATTCTCACTCGAAGAGCTACAAGCGCGCGCAAGACAAACTGCTTTCCTCGTACCGGGCCTGAAGATTGTCATCCGCGATGAGCGCCCAAACCGCCCGGACCCGGCGATGCCGGCTGAAGAAGTCTTCCACTACGACGGCGGCATCACAGAGTTCGTGGAACACCTGACGCACCAAGCCGCAGTCACCGATGTGTGGCGCATCGAAGGCAGCAGCACCTTTACCGAGCGCGTCCCGGTGCTCACCGCGGACGGACAAGCCACCATGCAGGACGTTCAGCGTAGCTGCGAAGTGGACCTGGCGTTGCAGTGGAACATCGGCTACGACACCCAACTGCGCTCGTTCGTGAACATCATCGCTACGCCGAAGGGCGGCACCCATGTTGCCGGCTTCGAGGCGGGTGTGCTGCGAACGTTCCGCAAGGTCGTCGAGGCGAACGCGCGCCGCCTGAAGGTCGGCAATGACAAGCTCGAAAAGGATGACGTGCTGGCCGGGCTGACCGCCGTCTTGACCGTGCGCCTGGCCGAACCGCAGTTTGAGGGCCAAACCAAGGAAGTCTTGGGCACCTCCGCCGTCCGGCAAATCGTCACTAGGATCGTGGAAAAACAGCTGACCGCGCTGCTGACCCCGAGCAAGCGGAATGAAAAGGCCCAGGCGAACGCCCTGTTGGAGAAGGTCGTCGCCGAGATGAAGTCACGCATTTCGGCCCGCACACACAAGGAAAACCAGCGTCGCAAGAACGCTTTGGAAACCTCCACCCTGCCAGCAAAACTCGCCGATTGCCGCTCCGAAGATGTGGCGCGCTCGGAGCTGTTCATCGTCGAAGGGGATTCGGCCTTGGGGACCGCAAAAATGGCGCGTTCTTCGGATTTCCAGGCCTTGCTGCCGATCCGCGGGAAGATCCTCAACGTGCAGAAGGCCACCCTGTCGGACATGCTGAACAATGCCGAATGCGCCGCACTGATTCAGGTCATCGGTGCCGGCTCGGGCCGCAGTTTCCAACTCGACGCCGCTCGCTACGGCAAAGTCATCCTCATGACCGACGCGGACGTGGACGGCGCGCACATTCGGACCCTGCTGCTGACCTTGTTCTTCCGTTATATGCGACCAATGCTGGAAGACGGACGCGTGTATGCGGCCGTGCCGCCATTGCATCGGGTGGACATCATCAACCCGGGGTCCAAGCCCAACGAGGTGGTCTACACCTACTCCGAACAGGAGTTGTACCAGCTGTTGGATCGCTTGGCGGCGGAGGGGCGGCGTTACAAGGAGCCGATTCAACGCTACAAGGGTCTGGGTGAAATGGACGCGGACCAATTGGCCGAGACCACCATGGACCCGCGGCACCGTACCCTGCGCCGGGTCAGCATCGCCGACGCGGAGCGGGCCGAAGACATCTTCGAGTTGCTGATGGGGTCACATGTTGCCCCACGCAAGGAGTTCATCATCTCCGGGGCGGAAGCGCTCGACCGGGAACAGATCGACGCTTAGGACTAGATCGGGCCCAGCGCCAACAGGGTCACTACCGACACGAGGGCCAGAGTGCTGAGGCCCACCATGGTCAGCGAAACAGCTTGTGAGCGGGCCGGCACGGAAATCAGGTTCGCCAGCCGGGGCGACAGCTGCTCTGGTGGTGTTTCCGGCTCGGCGCTCGGCACGAACGAGGTCACCGGCTTCTCCGGATTCAACGGATACGCGGCGACTACGGCCTTCAGCAACACCGCCCGATCGTGGGACTCCAATACGGCCTCATCGGCAAGGATCTCAACCAGCGTGGCCACGGCGGCTTGTGCGCGTTCTGTCACCGGAAGCCACGGCAGCGCTTGGCGCCACGTCAAGAACGCGGCCAGCAACAGGTGATGGCTCTGTCTTAGGTGTGCTTCCTCGTGTCGGAGGACCGCCTCGTACTGCTCCTGAGTGAGTTGATCCTGCAACCCCGAGGAGACCACGGTGACCGGTTGTAGCAGGCCCGGCAGGCAGTATGCGACCGGCTGCTCAGCCGGGAGCACATACGTTCCTTTGTTGGCGTCTTCTTGCCCAAGCAGTTTCACCATGTTCTTGTGCTGGTTGACCTCACGTTGCAACCGCACCACGGTGACCAACAGGGTCAGCAATAGGTGGCCGGCCAGCAAGAGGGCCAACACGAGCAGGACCAGGTTCAGGCCGGGTAGGCCGAGGATCGCATCAACCGGGTCGCGGGCCGTGAACAGTCGAGCCAGCGCGTTTGGGATGTTCGTGCCGAGCGGGGACAGCCCAGCGGCTAGTGGTGCTCCGAGCAGGGAGAACATGCCCACCACGGCGATGGTTTGCCAGATCACCATGGCGGCGAAGGGATTGGCCCACATCCACTTTTGACGGTGCAACCACAGGGGGAGCGGCCATGCCAGCAAGACGGCGAGTACCGCAAGAATGAGCGCGGTCACCATCGAATCGACGCAGGACTAATTCTGTTGCGACAGCAACGAGCGAACTTCTTGGGCCTCCTGCGGGCTGATTTCCCCGATGAGCCGGGCTAGCACAGCAGTGCGATCCGGCACGGTGCCCAAGACCGTGCGCAGCAGCTCCATCGTGTGGTCCTCACGCGAGGAGGTAGAGGAGAATTGGTGCGGGCGTACGCTTCGATCCCGGCACACCATGCCCTTGTTTTCCAGCCGTGTCAACACAGTCAAAATAGTCGTCACGGCCAGTTCTTTTTGCCCGGCGGTCTCGCTGAGGGCCTCACGCACGTCTTGCGCCGAGAGCGGACCCAGCCCGCTCCACAAGATGTCCATGATCGACCGTTCAAGATCTCCGAGTGAGCGCAATATCTTCCCTCTTCTTGGGCCGACCCAGAGCGGGTCAACCACGAAAGTTCAATGAGTTACTACCTAGTGTACAACCTCACATGAAAATACGGCTGACATGGCTTAGGTCGATTTCTACTCTCGGTAGAAAATCGATAGGTTAACAGGTGGGTACGCGTCCGCTTCATCGAAGACAGGAGCGGCCATCCACCGGTGAGAAAGGGAGCCCATGGACCCATTAGAACTTGCGAGATGGCAATTCGGGATCACGACCGTCTACCACTTCCTCATGGTGCCGCTGACGATTGGTTTGGGGTTGGTCGTGGCCACCTTGCAGACCATGTGGGTGCGTACCGGCAAGGAACAGTACCTCAGGATGACGAAGTTCTGGGCCAAGCTGTTTCTGATAAACTTCATCATGGGCGTCGTCACCGGGATCTGGCAGGAGTTCCAGTTCGGCATGGCCTGGAGCGAGTACTCGCTTTTCGTCGGTGACGTTTTTGGTGCGCCCTTGGCGATGGAAGCGCTGATCGCGTTCTTCGCCGAATCAACCTTCCTCGGCCTGTGGATCTTCGGCTGGGGGCGACTCAAGAAGGGCCTGCACCTCGCGGCACTGTGGATCGCTGTGATCGCCTCAGTCTTCTCCGCCTTCTTCATCCTGGCAGCGAACTCGTGGATGCAGCACCCCGTCGGGACCGAGATGATCGAGGGCCGGCCTGTCATGGTCGACATTTGGGCGGTCCTTGGCAATGATACGCTCTGGGTGGCCTTCCCACACACTATCTTCGGCGCGCTCGCCGTAGCCGGCGGATTCTTGCTCGGCATCGCGTGGTGGCACCTGTGGAAGCGCCGGGTCGACGGGATCGACACCGTCGATGAAGACGGCAGGGTCGTCGTCGGCAGCACCGGCTCCAAGGGACGCGATGAAACCGATCACAAGGTCTGGTTCTCCTCGCTGCGCTGGGGCGGTTGGATCGCGATCGTCGCTTTCCTCGGCACCGCGTTCACCGGGCACTCACAGGCTCAGCTGATGATTCACCAGCAACCGATGAAGATGGCCTCGGCAGAGGCAGCCTGCCACGACGGCACGGCGTTCTCCGTGCTGGCCGTCGGTGACCTACGCTCGGGCGGGGCAACCACGTGTGACGACATCGTGGGCGTCTTCGAAGTCCCCGGTCTGCTGTCCTACTTGGCCTACAGCAACTTCGATACTCCGGTGAAGGGCGTCAACACCCTGCTGCCGGAGTACCAAGAGAAGTACGGCACACACCTGCCAGACGACCCGATGTACGGTGAACGGGCTGGCATGGAGATCAACTACCTGCCGATCATGGAGGTCACCTACTGGGGTTTCCGGCTGATGATCACCTTCGGTGGTTTGGCCGCGCTGGCGGCAGCGGTCGGTCTGTGGCTCAGCAGGAAGGGCACGGTACCCGAGTCCCGGCTGCTGAAGAACCTAGCGTTGGCGAGCATCTGGGGTTCCTTCGGCGCGAACGCCGCAGGCTGGGTCTTCACCGAGATGGGCCGACAACCGTTCGTGGTGGCACCGAACCCCGACGGCGTGGACCAGATATTCATGTACACGGCCGCGGCGGTCTCTCCAGGCGTGGACGGCCGGGAGATCCTGTTTTCCTTGATCGTGCTCACCGGGATCTATGGTGTGTTGCTGGTCGTTGAACTCATCCTGCTGACCCGTTACGTGCGCGGAGGCGTACCGGCCGGAATGCCGGAGCTGACGGCGGATGAGCACATCGACGACGAGGACCGCAAGGACCGTGACGATGTATTGGCTTTCGCCTACTAGGGCGTAGTAAGGACAGAAGGAACAAACTCAATGGACTTCCTACCTACCCTCTGGTTTATTCTCATCGCGGTGCTCTGGATCGGTTACCTTTTCCTCGAAGGGTTCGATTTGGGCGTGGGCATGCTCATGAAGCTCTGGGCTCGCAACGAGTCCCAGCGACGCCAGCTGCTCAACACCATCGGTCCAGTCTGGGACGGCAATGAGGTCTGGCTGTTGACCGCCGGTGGCGCAACTTTCGCAGCCTTCCCGTACTGGTACGCGTCGCTGTTTGCCGCACTCTACATCCCGTTGACCATTGCGCTGCTGGCCTTGATCTTGCGAGCGGTCGCGATTGAGTACCGATCCAAGTCACTGACCCAACGGGGCCGTGACCTGTGGGACTGGGCGATGGCCGGCGGATCCGCCGTGGCCGCGTTCTGCGTGGGCGCCATGCTGGCACTGACCACCACGGGCCTTCCGCTGGATGCCAACGGCGACCGGGTCGGTGGGGCGTTCGTCTGGCTGAACGGCTACGCCGTGCTGGGCGGGCTGGCCGTAGTTGGCTTCTCCTTGATCCAAGCGTGGGCCTTCCTCGGGTTGAAGACGGACGGACCGTCGCGGCACACTGCGAACGAGCAGTTGCGCAAGTACCTCCCGCTGTACATCCTGCCGTTGGCGGTGTGGGCGATCATCGTCATCGTGGCCAACGGCAACAAGATTTGGGCGTGGGGCAGCCTCGTACTCGCGGTGCTCGCCTTGGCCGGCGCGTGGGGCGCCGCCGCCAAGAAGCGCGAAGGCTGGTCCTTCATCGGCTTGGGTGTCTTCCTGGCCGCCGGCGCGACAGCGATCTTCAGCAGCGTGTACCCGGTGGTGCTGCCATCGACCATCGATGCCGCTTACAACCTCACCATCGAGAATGCTTCGAGCTCCACGTATACGCTCACGGTCATGGCCTGGGTAGCCGCCATCGCGGTGCCGATCGTACTCGCCTACCAAGCCTGGACTTACAAAGTCTTCGCTAGGCGGATCGCCGAACATCACATCCCAGATCATCACGAGGTCGTGCCGCTCTAGGATAGATACGTGAGCGTAGAACCAAGGCCCAAGAATCGCGCGGTCGGCCCACCGGAACCACCTGAGAGTCCCAGTGGGCGCCGCGCGATCGGCATTTTTGCACTCTTTGCGGTCCTGCGCGCTGCCGGGTGGATCTTCATTGCGCAGGCCATCGCCGAACTGATCACCCCGTTCGCCGCGCTGGAGGGCAAGACGGAGGTCCCCAGCCTGACCGCGCTGCTGGCCCCACAAATCACGCCATTGGCGGAACTTCCGGTGGACGCGAACATCGGGGTCGCGGTGACACTCGGGTTGATCGGTGCAGGGCTGCGCGGTCTGGCCGGCTGGGGCACGGAAGTGGTCGCCAACCGGATCGCCCTCGGCGAGAAGGAACACTACCGCTACAAAATCCTCGAACACCGGCTGAACGGGGCACCTACCGAACGGGTGGGGGACGAGTCAGTGCTGCTGACGAGGGGACTCGACGGGCTCGACGACTACTACAAGCAGTACTGGCCGGCACTGGTCTCCGCAGTCTTCGTGCCGATTGTTCTCGGTTTCTGGATTTTGTTGGCGGACTGGGTGTCAGCATTGATCTTGGTGCTAACGGTGCCGCTGATCCCGCTGTTCATGATCCTCATCGGGCAGCACACCGAGGAACGGGTTGAGGAGGCCGCCGAGGGCCTTGCGCGTATTTCGCAGAACCTCTACGAGCTGGCTCGCGGTCTGCCGGTGCTTGTCGGATTGCACCGCGCCGGTGTCCACAGCAAGGCGCTGCGGCGGGTATCTGAGCGCTACCGGGCCGCCACCATGAAGACCTTGCGCTCCGCGTTCATGTCCGCCCTCGCGCTGGAGCTCATCGCGACACTCTCCGTCGCCGTGGTCGCGGTCTTCATCGGCGTGCGGCTTGTGTATGGGCAGATGGACCTGTTCGCCGGGATCGTGGTGTTGGTTCTCGCCGCCGAGGTCTACCTGCCTTTCCGCGACATCGGGGCTGCGTACCACGCCAGTGAAGACGGGCTGGAGGCGCTCAAGCGGATTCGAGACGAACTCGCCGCGCCCAAGAGCAAACCGCTGTCGACCAGCCAGCTTCCGGATGCGACCGCGGCAGTACGGATTCAAGGACTAAGCCTGGGCTACCGGGGCGCTGGCACAAAGATCTTGGTTGACGCCCAGTTGAGCGCGGGGCCAGGCGAGCTCGTGGTTCTCGGCAGCGCCTCCGGAACCGGTAAGTCCACGCTGTTGAAACTGCTTTCCGGCGTGCTGACCGAGCACGAGTTGGAATTCGAGTTCGCGCAGGCCACGCTACCGCGGCAGCGACTCTACCTTTCGCAGCACCCGGTGTTCACCGAGAAAAGCGTTGCCGAGGAAATGCTCCTGTACACCTCGGACGTCGGTGCCGGGCCAGCCGAGATCGGACGGGCCTTGCAGCTGTGCTCGGCCGATCACCTGCAGCAGCGCTTTCTCGCCGAGCTCAGTCCCGGCGAACAGCGGCGGGTCGCGCTCGCTAGGGTGCTCGCCCGCGCCTTCGGCGTCGCGGAGCAGGACTCAGCGGTGACGCTGTTCCTCGATGAACCAACGGCGCATCTGGATGAGTATTCTGCCGAACGGATCCGGCAGGGAATCGAAGAATTCTTACAGCAGCGGCCGGAGGCAACCGTCATCGCTGCCTCACACGATCGCAAACTCCACTTGAGGGCTAGCCGGGTGCTGGACATCTCCGACACCGGCAAGATCGTCCCCGGCGTCGCAACCGGCGACCGCGAAGCGAGCCTGGGGGTTGCGTCGGACGAACCGCACATCGCCGCGCCGGCAGCGGACGGCGAGCGGGGAGCGAGGCGACCCGTCGACCGCGTCTCGCTGTTCCGACTGCTGGGTCATTTGCCGTTGGGCAATCCACGCTTCATTGGCGGGGTGCTGTTGGCAACCCTAACCGTGTTGGCCGCAGCGGCCTTGGCGGCCTTGTCCGGCTGGCTCATCGTGCAGGCGGCGTACCAGCCCCCGGTGTTGTATCTGCTCTCGGTGATCGTGGGCGTTCGATTCTTTGGCATCGGCCGGGCAGCCTTCCGCTACAGCGAACGATTGGTTACACACCGAGCCATCTTGGACTGGGCCACACAGTTGCGGCTGCGACTGTGGGATGCGTTGGCGACCAACATCCGATTCTGGCCGGTCCTCACCCGTCGCGGCGGTTCCTTGAGCTTGCTGATCTCGGATGTCGACGAATTGAGGGACGCCGTGCCACGGGTGCTCGTACCTATTCCGGCAGCGGTGCTCTCTTGGGCAGCAAGCTCCCTGTTGCTCTGGCTCATCTTGCCGGAGTTGTTGCCGATCGCGCTGGTAGCCGGGCTCCTAGGTCTGCTCCTCAGCCCGGTGGTTATTTGGTGGATTGAACGGGAAACCCAGCGGCGGATGGCACAGCACCGAACCTGGCTGATCGACGAAACCTCTCAATTGCTGGCCGGTGCTGAAGAGATCACCGCTAACGGTCTGGCTAGCGAATTACTGGATCGCTACGCCGCCGCTGAAGAGGGCCAACGCAAACACCTGAGGCGCACTGCCTTTACGGCCGGTATCGGCCAAGGTGGGGCGGCGTTGATCACCTCGGCTGCCGCCGTGTTAGCTGTCGCCCAGGCCCTCGTCGCCGGTCTGGAAGCCCCGATGGTCGCGTTGATCGGTTTCCTGCTGTTGGCCTTGGCCGAACCCTTCGGACAGATGGTGGAGGCCACACACGAGGCGACGGTCTTGGCCGTGCAGCTGCACAAGCTTGACCCGCTCCTGAGTGACACGGAAACGGTCGCCTTGCAGGAGCACATCGAGTACGCGAGACGGGACGTGCCGGCACGTGTCGAGGTCTCCGGCCTGGAAGCCAGCAACCTGCAGGCGCGCTACCCGGACGCGGAGCAGGCTGTCTTCAGCGGTTTAGACTTTGCGGTTGCCCCGGGCGAACTCACTGTGGTGACCGGCCCATCCGGCAGCGGCAAGTCGACACTGTTGGCGGTGCTCCTCGGCTTTCTGCCGCCTGCGGCGGGGACGTACCGCATCTATACCAACGGCCCTGACGTGGACGTGCCGGCAGGGGGCCTCTTCCATCGAATCGCGTGGTGCCCACAGCAGGCCTACCTGTTTAATTCAACCGTTGCGGGGAACCTAGCGTTGGCCAGGGATCGGGAGGATGATCTGGGCAGCGCCGAAATGGTTCAGACGCTCCAACGGGTCGGCTTAGGCCCGTGGCTGGAGCGTGCCCCTGACGGTCTGCAGACCAAGATCGGTGCGGGCGGTGCTTACCTCTCCGGCGGGCAACGCCAGCGGCTCGCCCTCGCCCGCGCGCTGCTGTCGGATGCCGACGTGCTTTTGCTCGACGAGCCGACCGCTCACCTAGGTGAAGACGAAGCGGAAGAGCTGATCCGTGATTTGCAGATGTTGAAGGAGGACACCGCGCTGGTGATCGTCACCCATCAGCTGACCTTCGCCGACTACGCGGACCGTCACGTGATCCTCCCCGGCAGTCAGCTCAGCCCATCAGAGTCGCCCGGCACCGCCTAGAACTCGAGGGTGCCCTGTTCGCCCGCGGAGCGCCCGTCTTTCACGGTGGTGCTGGGCACGACGACGGTGCCGGCGAGCAGCTCCACCTTGTGGGTCAGCGGGATGCCCGAGGCGTCCCGGCCGGCCAGCTCCAAGGGCAGTGTCCGTGCGACACCCGCCTTCGATGACGCGAGCATCATGGTGGCGCCGGAACCGGCCAACGTCAACGTGTTCTCGCCCTTAAGGAAACGGTGCGCGCGGACGCCAGCGGTGGCGCGGCCACGCAACGGGAAATCCTCCAGCGCCGTCACCTTGGCGGTGCCGTGCGGGGCATCTTCGGCGCCCGGGTTCGTGATCGTCACCACGCGTGCACCGCGTGCCTGCTCGGCAGAGCTGAGCACGCCGAAGTGGATCACCTGGTCGCCAGCGGACAGCCGCATCCCGGCAACCCCGCCGGCGGTGCGTCCCTGCGGCCGAATCTTCTCCGCCTCGGTGCGTAACAGCTGGGCGTTGCGGGTGATGAAGACCAATTCGGCGTCGTCCGGGCAGGCGGCCGCGCCGACCAGCTGATCGGCGCCCTTCAGGCTGATCGCCTCCCAGCGGTCGCGGTTCAGCGGATAGTCGGCGACCAGTCGCTTCACCACGCCTTCCACCGTGCTCATGGCGAGCGTCTCGGTCAGCGGGACTAGGGTCAGTAGCGTCTCGTTGTTCGCCAAGCCGATGAAGTCGTTGGCGCTGACCGCGTCCTGGAATCGCGGCTGTTGATCGTTGACCGCGGTGACCGGCAGATCGATCACCGGCACCCTCAGCATCTCCCCATTGGTCAACAGGGCACCGACCTCAGCGCGTGCCGTCGTGGGGATGACCGCCTCGAGCAGATCGTGCTTGTACCGGCGCGGCTGCGAAAACTCGGTGGAACGGTTCGCGGTGCGGCAGATCAGTCCGGTCTTGGTGAGGACCACGAAGCAGGGGTCGTCCGGGATCTGCAGGGCCCCACCGCTGGATTTGGCGGCATGCTGCGGCACCGGTGCACTGGTGCCCGCGAGTGGGGCTAGTTCTTCGCTGCGCTGCAGGACGGTGCGTCGCTCGTCACCAAACTTCTCGGCCACCTCATCGAGTTCCGTGCAGACCACTTCACGCAGGCGCTGATCGGAGGCCAGGATCGCTTCCAGTTCGGCGATGGCGGCCTTCAGCTCCTCCTGTTCGGCCTCCAGCTCGATACGGGAGTACTTGGTTAGCTGGCGCAGGCGCAACTCGAGGATGTGGTTGGCTTGGGTTTCGGTCAGGTCGAAAGCTAGCATGAGGCGTTCCCGGGCCTGTGCCGCCTGGTCTGCGCCGCGGATGATCTGGATGACTTCGTCGATGTTGAGAATCGCGATGAGCAAACCCTCGACGAGGTGCAGGCGTTCCTTGCGCTTGCCGAGGCGGTGGGCGGTCCGGCGGCGAACCACCGAAAGCCGGTGGTCCACGTACACGCTCAGCAACTCGACCAAGCCCATGGTCTGCGGCTGGCCGTTCACCAACGCCACGTTGTTGATGCCGAAGGATTCCTCCATGGGCGTGTGCCGGTAGAGCGCGGCGAGCACGGAGTTGGGGTTGAAGCCGCTCTTGAGCTCGATGACCAGCTTCAGGCCGTTCTTCCGGTCGGTCAGGTCGAGGACGTTGGCGATCCCGGCAAGCTTCTTCGCGGTCACCGCGGCCTTGATCCGGTCGATCACCTTCTCTGGGCCGACGAGGTACGGCAGTTCGGTGACTACCAGTGCGGTCTTGCGCGCCGAAATTTTCTCGAGGGCGACCCTTGCGCGGGTCTTGAAGATGCCGCGTCCGGTCTTGTAGGCCTCCTTGATGCCCTTGGTGCCGGCGATGATCCCGCCGGAGGGCAGGTCGGGACCGGGCACAAACTTCATCAGCTCGGCCAGGTCGGCCTCGGGGTTCAAGACGAGGTGCTTGGCTGCGGCGATCACTTCGCCAAGGTTGTGCGGGGCCATGTTTGTGGCCATCCCGACCGCGATGCCGGAGGCACCGTTGACTAGCAGGTTGGGAAACGCGGCCGGCAGCACCTCAGGCTGCTGCTGTGAGTTGTCGTAGTTCGGGATGAACTCGACGACGTCCTCATCTAGGTTGTTGGTCATCGCGAGGGCGGCAGGTGCCAGCCGCGCCTCCGTGTAGCGGGAAGCGGCCGGGCCGTCGTCCAAGGAACCGAAGTTGCCGTGACCGTCAACGAGGGGCAGCCGCAGGGAGAAGTCCTGGGCGAGACGGACCATCGCGTCGTAGATCGCGCCGTCGCCGTGTGGGTGCAACTTACCCATCACCTCGCCGACCACGCGGGAGGACTTCACGTGTCCCCGGTCGGGGCGCAGACCCATCTCAGCCATCATGTACAGGATGCGGCGCTGGACGGGTTTCAGCCCGTCACGGGCATCCGGCAAGGCCCGAGAATAGATCACGGAGTACGCGTATTCGAGGAAGGAACCTTCCATCTCCGAGGCGACATCGATGTCGATGATGTTCTCGGTGTAGTCAGCGTCCTGCAGGCTGTCCTGTTCTCGGGACATACGTGGGCGCACCCTCCTGGCGGTCAAAAAGAAATGTTGGGGGCCTCATTCCCACCCGATGAGAAATAGGCTCTAGGCTTTATTCTATGGTGAAGAACAACGAATCCGCCGAATATCCTAGTCACTGGGAAGCCGACGTGGTGCTGCGCGATGGGGCGACGGCACACCTGCGGCCCGTTACCCCGGCGGACGCCAACGCATTGCAACGGATGCACCAGAGCCAGTCGGAGACCTCCATCTACCTGAGGTTCTTCACCTACAAGGCATCCCTCAGCGAGGCCGAGCTGGAGCGGTTCACCCACGTGGATTACCGGGATCGGGTGGCGTTCGTGATCACCATCGGTCACGACATCGCCGGCATCGGCCGCTACGACCGGCTCGACACCCCCAACGAGGCGGAGGTCGCGTTCATGATCGCCGACGCCCACCAGGGCCGGGGGCTCGGCTCGATCCTGATCGAACACCTCGCGGCGGCGGCCCGGGAGAACGGGATCGATACCTTCTCCGCCGAGGTTCTGCCCGAGAACCGGACCATGCTCGTGGTGTTTCAGGAGTCCGGCTTCGACATCTCCAGGCGCTTCGACGATGGCGTCGTGGTCGTCGAGTTCTCCATCGATCCCACCGAACGCTCACGGGCGGTCATGGAGTCCCGGGAACACCGGGCCGAAGCGAAGTCGATTGCGGAAATCGTGAACGCCAAGTCCGTTGCCGTGATCGGCGCCTCCCGCTACTGGGGCAAGGTGGGTCATCGCCTGCTGGAGTCGCTGGTGGAGAACGGCTTCCAAGGACACGTGGTCGGGATTAACCCGGAAGCCTTCGAGGTCGGTGGCACCGTGAGTTTCGCCGGGATCTCCCAGATCAAGGAGCCCATCGAACTGGCTGTTGTTGCGGTGCCCAAGGACCAGCTGACCGACGTGGTTGAAGAATGTGGCAAGGCCGGGGTGAAGGGGCTGCTGATCATCACCGCGGGCTTCGAATACGGTACCGGCATGGAGCTGCAGCGCAGCATCGTCCGGCAGGCGCGCCGTTGGGGGATGCGCGTGGTTGGCCCGGCCTCGGCGGGCATCATCAACACGGATCCGGACATCCGGCTCAACGCCTCCCCGTCACCGACGCTGCCGATGCGCGGTTCGTTGGGGCTGTTTACCCAGTCCGCGGCGATCACGGTGGCGCTGTTCGCCTCCGCGGTGCGTCAAGACATCGGTTTCTCCACCGTGCTCTCGGCGGGGAACAGGGCCGATGTCTCCGGCAACGACATGATGCAGTACTGGGAAGATGATCCCAATACCCGGGCCGTGGCCCTCTATCTCGAAAGCTTTGGCAACCCCAGAAAATTCGTTCGCATTGCCCGCCGGCTTTCGCGCAGCAAACCCGTCATTGTGACCAAGTCCGATCTGAGCGGACGTCGAATCCCGGCCGGTCACCAAGTCAGAACAACCCAAGCGTCCCCGGAAGCAACACGAGCCATCTTGGCCACAGCCGGGGTCATCCAAGCCCGCACCCACGACGAGATGATGGACGTCTGCCGGCTGGCCGCAACCCAGGAGGTCCCAGCCGGATCCCGGGTCGGCATCATTACGAACTCGCCGGCGCTCGCCCAGGTCAGCGCCGACACGGCAGACCAGTTGGGCCTAGACCCAACCCTGATCATCGACAACATCGACCTCGATCAGGATCCGAAGAAGGCCACCGCCGCACTACGCCAAGCATTGACGGAGGCGACCAGCTCCAACAAGGTGGACGCGGTCTTGGTGACCCCGCAAGCCGGCTTGAACCAAGAGATCCACAGCTTCATGACGGCGATCGTTGAGGTGGCCGCAGAGACGGAGAAACCGGTCCTGGTTAACTTCTCCGGAGTCCTCGACGAGGAGGTCGAACTGAACTCGATCGCCGCAGCCGGGGAGGTGACCGAAACCGGCGCCCTGCAACCGGGGGTGCCCTGTTATTCCAACCCGGCCCGCGCGCTGAAGGCACTCGCGTTGTTGGCCCGCTACCGGCAGTGGCTGAACCAAGAGGTGTCCGAGGTCGTTCGGCCCGACGACATCGATCACGACCGGGCCGCGCAGATCGTGGCGGACGCCGTGGCAGAAGTGCCCGGGGGAGAACTGAACAAGCTCTCGGCCCAACAAACCAGCGACCTGCTGCAGGCGTACGGGGTGGATCTGCTGGCCTCGGTGCCGTTCGGCACCGCCGACGAGGCGGTGGCGGCCGCACACCGGCTCGGATGGCCGGTCGCGTTGAAAGCAGCCGATTCCTACTTGCGGCACCGACTGGACTTGGGCGGGGTACGGCTGAATATCCCGGATGAGGGGAGCCTGCGCGTCAATATCGACCAGATGCGGGCGATCTTGGAGGCCTACGGTTCGCCGGGGCTGGAGGTGCAATCGATGGCACCGCCGGGACAGGGCTGCGCCGTGCGGGCCATCGAGGACCCCTTGCACGGACCGGTGCTCTCCTTCGGGTTGGCCGGTGACGCGGTGGACCTGTTGGAGGATTGGGCGCACGCCAGCCCGCCATTGACCCAACTGGACCTCGACCAGTTGGTCCGCAAACCGAAGGCGGCTGTGAAGCTCTTCGGCTACCAGCAGCTGCCGCCGGTGGACACGGCCAAATTGAAGGACCTGCTGAACAGGATCGCCCTGCTGAAGGATGACTTCCCTCAGGTGGTCAAACTGAAGCTGTCCCCGGTGCTGGCCTCGGCAGACTCTGCTACCGTTTTAGCTGCGGAGATCCACGTGGCGAACGCGGAGCAGCGCACCGATTCGGCACGCCGAGCACTCAGCAACTAGCAACACCAGCAGATGGGCAGTAAGAACACAGCATGAAGGAATTCACCGAACCTCATTCACCGCTGATGATGGCAGTGGAGCGGGCGGGTTTCTATCCGGATCTTGTGAACCAGACCTTGCAGGAGGCCTTGGGCGGTGTCGAACCGCTCGAGTTCCTCGTGAACGTCGACATGCACTTCGACATGGAGCAGATGCATCGGCACATCACCGTGTTGATGGTCACCGAGGACTGGTTCGTGGTCGCCCACCTCGACGGCTCAGCGGATGAGGGGGATGAGTCCGCGGCACGCATCGCCACCGAAGTGGTGCCGCTGAAGCGTGTCCGCTCCGTGGTGCTGTCCACCTCGCACACGCAACCGGAACGGGGACTGCACCGCAAGCTGGTCAAAGAGGTCGAGCTGGCCGTGGCGTGGGGGCAGAACATGCGCATCGACGTGGGGCCGGCAGCCTGTGGTGACCCGCACTGCGATGTCGATCATGGCCTGACCGGCAACCAGTTCCCGGAGGACCTGTTGATTCGTGTCGCCGAGGAAGCCTCCGGCGAGGTCGCCGTCGAGCGGGCGCTCGCGTTCGGGCAGACCCTGCGTAGTACCTGGCTGAAGGCCAACTCGTAGATGAACGCACCGTTCCCTCCGGGCCCAGAGTATGGCAGCCGCAACCTCAGCGATCTGCTGCCCTCGGCGGCTGCGGCGTTGGGCGTGGCAGAGTTCAACAACGTGCTCGAACTTCCGGAAGCCTCCAAATACTGCATCATCATGGTGGACGGGCTCGGGCACCGCCTCGTCAAGAAGCACCGCGGTTACCTGCCGTTCATCTCGAAGGCGGAGCCGCGGCACATCGTCGCCGCCTACCCCACGACAACGGCCTGCTCGTTGACGACCCTCGGCACGGGGCTGCCGCCGGGCCGGCACGGTGTCCTCGGCTACGATGTCTACGATCCGGAACGGGACAAGGTCAACAACATGCTCTCCGGGTGGGACCCGAGCCTCGACATCCCACGGTGGCAGCCGGAGCCCACGGTCTTTCACCGGCTGGCCGGCACCGGCGTTCAACCGATCACCGTCTCGATGCCGCGCTTTGCCGACTCCGGGCTGACCAAGGCCTCGCTCCACAGCAGCGACTACCGGGGAGCGAATTCGATGCCGGCACGGGTCCGCACGGCGATCGAGGCCTTGAACGAGCCCGGCTCCCAGCTGGTGTACTTGTACTTCGACGAGACCGACGTGGCTGGGCACCGCCACGGGGTGGATTCCGTACAGTGGCGCGAGACCGCCGAAGAAATTGACCTGTGGGTGCGCAAGTTCGTCACCGGTCTCAACCGGACCAAGGCCGGGCCCAAGACGAGGGTGTATCTCACCGCCGACCACGGAATGGTTGATGTGCCCGAGTCCGGACGTATAGATCTAGCTGCCGAGACCGAGCTGATGCGCCATATCCACACCACGGCCGGCGACCCACGCTTCCTGCAGCTCTTCCTCAAGCCCGGGGCCGACCCAGCTGAGGTCCGGCAGCTGGTGGCGCAGGGGTGGGGGAACAAGGCCTGGATCGTGGACCGCGAAGAGATGCTGCAGCGCGGCTGGTTCGGCGAGGTGCCGGAAGCCCACCGCGGCAGACTGGGTCACCTGTTGATCGCAGCGCACGAACCGATAGCGTTTTTCGACACCGACCGAATCGGCCCGCGGTCCCTCAACATGGTGGGGCAGCACGGGTCGTTAACGGCGGTTGAGCGCGAGATACCGCTGTACCGGCTGAATTAGGCTGCCGGCCCCGGCTGCGTCCCCGGTGGGTAGCTACTCGCCGCGAGTGCCGAAGACGATCTCGTCCCACGAGGGCACCGAGGAACGCTTCGGACGCTTCTTGGCGGCGGGTTTCTCGTCCTCTTCCCGCCCGGCCCGGTCGTCCTGGCCGGCGTCGGCCGACTCTTCGCCTGCGCCGAGCTGCTCGTCGCGTTGCTGACGCTGGCGCTCCTCGGCCTCGTGATCGGCCACCGCCTGCAAGGCATCCGTCTGGCCGCGGACCTCGGCGTGCTTCTTGGCTGCGGGCACCGGAGCGGGGACCTGCTCGTCATCGTCGTTGCCGTGGTTGCCAAAGTCGATGTGCCGGACCAGACCACGAGAGACCCCGATGGTGGTGTCCTCCGGACGCGGCAAACCGAAGGTGTCTTCGTCGAGGTCGTCCTCCATCGGGGAGAAACCGCGCGCGATATAGCCGGCCAGCTCGTCATCGGATTCTTCGTCCGAACCTAGGCGGGTGCCACGTCGTTCCCGCAGCAACTCCAGCAGCCCCTCTTGATCCTCGTGCGGGTTCGCGGCGCCGGCATGGACCTCTGCATCGGATACGGCGCTCAGGCGCTGTCCCGCAACCGGTTCGTCGAGCGGCTCGTCCTCGGAGAGCACCCGTGCCCACTGGTTGGCGTTCTCGAGCTGTTTGGCGGCCGGTTGGAAGTACCAGCGCGCCTCCGGCTCCTCGTCCGCGAACAGGTAGGACTGCTGGGGACGGTCGAAGGTGGCCTTGATCTGCCACGTCCCGTGCGGATCGCGCCAAGCGTCCCAAGCCAACGACTCTAGGGGGATCTTCAATGAGTTCAGCTGGTAGGTCAACATATCCAGCAAGGTGGCCGGTTCAGACCGGAAGCTCGGGTAGCGGTGCGCGTCTGGTTGCTCATCGGCGACGACGACCTTCTGCGCCAACTGAACCATGTAGGCTCGCTCGTCCAGCACCGGCTGGGCGTAACGCAGGACGACCGCCTCGTCCATGTCGGACGCGTAGACCAAGTCATCAACGCTGGCCCCTTCACGGATCCGGGTCTGGATCTGTCGGGGCGAAAGCTCCTCGGGAATGTGCTCCAGCGGCTTCTTGGCCGGCGGCGGTGCGGGCAGCTGGGCCTCTTGAACGGCGGTCTGCAGGGCTTCGTCGGCTGCAAGCAGGAATTGCGTCCCATCGGGGGCTTCCACGATGAGATTGGTGTGTCCGTCCTGCGGTCCAACAAGCTTTAGCTGCTGCATACACTTCCTCCGAAGCAACAATGATCCGTATCACGACTCTGTCATGAATTCTGTGTATTATGCGAGATTTTGGCGGTGTGGCGGGCAAAATGCGCGACGCGGTTTGACCCGATTTGGAAAATCAAGAGAAATAGGAAAAAATCTGTGCGAACCACCAGCAAGTCCGAGGGTGTTCGATTGGGAATAAATCGACTACGCTTGCTGGTTTGTGGTGGTGTTACCCCATCCCCGACGGAGTGTGAATAGATAGTTATGGCCACAGATTACGATGCGCCTCGCAAGAACGAGGATGACGTCAGCGAGGAGTCTATCGAGGAGCTGAAAAACCGTCGCTCCGATTCCCAGTCCGCTGTCGTTGATGAAGATGAGGCCGAAGCTGCTGAAGGTTTTGAGCTGCCAGGTGCAGACCTGTCCAACGAGGAGCTTCAGGTAACCGTGCTGCCGGCGCAGGATGATGAGTTTACCTGTGCGTCCTGCTTCTTGGTACGGCACCGTTCCCAAGTCGCGTTCGAAGAAGACGGGCAGATCTTCTGTAAGGACTGCGAGGGCTAGACCCGAAGAACAAAAAGCAGCCGTTGGGCAACGGCTGCTTTTTCGTTTCCCGGTCACGGAGAAACTAGGAACGCTGATTCAACGCGGCAACCAGTTCCTCCGGGCGCCGCGAAGAGACAATCCAATACGGGGTCTGATCCTCGGGATCCAAGACGGGCACGGTGACGACAGGGTCGACCCAACCGCGCATGCACATGTAGGCCAGTCCGTGCAGTCGTGGTCCACGCTGAGCGAAGGCATCGTCCTTGACGAAATACTCCGCTTCACCCAAGTAGTGCCGCTCGATCGTGGCCCGGCCGGCAGTGAAGTACTGATCGGTGACGGTCAGCGTCGGACCGGAAAAATAGAGCAGCAGCCCCAAGATCACGGCAACCACGATGGATCCGATGATCGTGACGGTGGTACCCATCGGATCCATCACCAAGGCGCTGGCCGCCACGGCGCCGGCCGCCGTCAACCACACCCACCAGGCGGGCCAGAGCTTCTCCTGATAGCGAACTTCGTTGCTGACACCGTTTTGCGGCGCAGCGGAGGACTCGGAAGAATTCATATCTAGATCATCTCACCTGAGGTAACACTTCAGCCAAATCAACTGCGGAGGACAACGCACGTGAGTAACACCCCAGCCGGCGCTCAAATCCCGGTGCAGCTGCAGAAGCTCGATTCGGGGCTGCCGACCCCGCGGTACGCCAAGCACGGCGACGCAGGCGTCGACCTTTACGCAGCCGAAGACGTAAGCTTGGCCCCGGGCCAGCGGCAACTGGTGCCGACCGGCGTCGCGATCGCGCTGCCGCACGGTTTTGTCGGCTTGCTGCACCCGCGCTCAGGACTGGCGCTGCGGCATGGACTGTCCATCGTTAACACCCCTGGCACCATCGATGCCGGCTACCGCGGCGAAATCAAGGTGACGCTGATCAACACGGATCGAGTCGAACCTCTCGAGCTGAAACGCGGCGACCGGATCGCCCAATTGGTCATTCAACCCGTGGTGGAAGCGATCTTCACCGAGGTCGAACGGCTGCCCGAGTCCGAACGCGGGGACACCGGCTTCGGCTCCTCCGGCGGATTCGCCAACGCAGACAAGACGGTAGGGTAGATGCATGCGATTGTTCGGCCGAAATCAAAAACAACACATCACCCACGTGGAGTCTCCCTTCGAGGACGAAGAGGATGTCCAGCCGGACCCAACGGCGGAACCAACTGGCCCGTTCGACGCTCGTGACGTCGCGGATCAAGACGGGTACTTGGACCTCGGCGCGTTGAAGCTTCCCGTGCACGACGGGATGAACCTACAGATCGAAGTCTCCGAGAACAGCAACCAAGTCATTGCCGTCACGGTGGTGATCGGTCAGTCCTCGATTCAGCTTCAGCCTTTTGCCGCCCCGAAGTCGGGTGGGCTGTGGTCGGAGATTAGCGAACAACTCATCGGCTCATTGCAATCCCAGGACGCCGACGTCGCGAAGCGGGACGGACGTTGGGGCGAGGAACTGTTGGCCAGAGTGCCGGCCTCCATGCCCGATGGCTCGCCGGGCTGGCGGGTGGCTCGATTCATTGGCGTGGACGGACGCCGTTGGTTCTTGCGTGCCGTGGTCGCCGGTCAGGCAGCGATGGAAACCGCCGAAACCTCGACGATTGAAGACTATCTAGCCCGGGTCATCGTGGACCGAGGGGACAGCCCGATGCCGCCACGAGACCTGTTGCCGCTCAAGGCCCCCGACCAATTGCCCGGCCAACCGGTGACCGAAGCCTGATGCGCAAAACAAGCACCCGGACCGAACCAGCGGTCAAATTGCACCCACCGACAAGCTCACTTCCGGTCCTCGGCGTCCACGGTGCCGAGACCGGTTTCACTCCGCTAACTGAGCTGCCTGTGAAGGGTCGGGTGATCTGCCGTGGCTATGTACTAGAGACCACCACGGTACCGGCGGGGGAGCTGCCGATCTTTGTCGCGCGGGTGAGCGAGCGCGCCCCGGAGCCGGGCGAACTGGAGACCCCGATCTACCTGACGCTGCGTTGGTTGGGCCAACACAGCGTGTCCGGCGTACGACCCGGCATCTGCCTGCTCTTCGAGGGCATGCTTGCGCCCCGGCAGGGTGAGCCCACCATCCATAATCCCCGCTACGAGATCTTGCCGGCATGAGCGCACCTGAAGAACCCCGCCCCGCGGACCAGCTCTCCGCCGCGCTGTCCGGAAAACTCCGGCAAAAGGATGACGGTGACCTAGACATCTGGTCTTCCATTGGCGGGACGCGCGGGATCATCGAATCCTTCCTGCCGGCCACCGTGTTCCTGGTCGCCTTCATCCTGACCAACGAGCTGTATCCGGCGTTGTTCGCAGCGATCGGCGTTGCCGCGTTAGCGGCGATTGCCCGGAAGATCGCCGGCGGCACCATGATGCAGGTCATCGCAGGCCTCGCAGGCGTGGTGATCTGCGCTGTGGTGGCTGGCAAGACCGGTGAGGCCAGAGACTACTACCTGACCGGGTTGTTCACGAACGCCTCCTACGCTGCCGGGCTGCTGCTCTCGGTGCTCGTTCGCTGGCCGTTTATCGGCGTCATCTACGGTTTCCTCCGCAACGAGGATCTGCGCTGGCGCAGGGACCCGGCCCGGCGTCGACGCTACGCGTTGGCGACCCTTCTGGTGCTGGTCGTGCCGGTGACGAGACTCATGGTTCAGGTGCCGCTCTACCTCGCCGATGAAGTAGAAGCCTTGGGCGTGACCCGGCTACTCATGGGCGTTCCGCTTTACGCTGCGGTGCTCTGGCTGGCCTGGCTGACGACCCGACAACGATCAGTCACGAACCAGCAACTCGCGTAACTGCTTTTCCGCTTGAGCACTGGTGAGGAAGAAGATCTCATCTTCGCCTTCAAGGGTGTCCTCCGGCACCGGCGCCAGCGGCAGACCGTCGCGCACTACCGCAACCGGGACTGCGCCCATCGGCCACGGAATCGACTTCAGCGTCTGTCCCACGATCGGGTGATCGAGCGGCACCGTGTACTCCACCATTGCGGTCTCGCCTGTGCGCAGGGTCAACAAGCGGACGACATCACCAACCTCGACGGCTTCCTCCACCAAGGCGGTCATCAGCCGGGGCGTGTTCACGGAGATATCTACGCCCCATGCGTCATTAAACAACCAATCGTTACGCGGATTGTTGACGCGGGAGACGGTCCTGCCCACCCCGAATTCACTCTTGGCAAGGAGCGAGACCACGAGGTTGGCCTTGTCATCGCCGGTCGCGGATACCACGACATCGGCCTGCTCGAGCTTGGCCTCTTTGAGCACAGCCAACTCGCAGGCGTCCCCCAGCAACCACTTCGCGCCCTGGAGTCCGGAGCGGCCCACGCTTTCCGGCTTCTGGTCGATCAGGAGGACCGAATGGTCGTGGGCGATCAGCTCTTTGGCGATCGAGGCACCGACGCTGCCGGCCCCGGCAATGACTACACGCATCTGGGATCTACTCCTGATTCCATTGGGAAGGCTGGTTCAAACCGTCGTAACCGCTGAGCCGGTTGGCGGTCGGCGTGGTGTCCGCGTCGGTGCTGGCCATGCCGCGTTCGCTGGAAAGCAGCCGGTCGACTTCCACCATGTTGGAGACCGGGACCATGGCGTGCAGGATGTCGCCTTGTTGGAAACGCGAATCCGGGCCGATCAGCACGCCCTCGCCAAAACGGGTCAGGTAGGCGGCGCGGATCCCGGACTCGGCCTCCAGTTCGCTGATCTTCTCACCCACCCAAGATGGGTGAACATCGAGTTCCGCCAAGATCAGCCGGCCGGAAGCATCCCGGAAGTCACCGGCGATGCCTTGCTCCGGCAGGATGCGGCGAAGCACCTGATCCGTGGTCCACCGGACGGCGGCCACTGTGGCGATACCCAAACGCTGATAGATCTCTGCTCGCCCCGGATCGTAGATGCGCGCAACTACGTGGGGCACCTTGTACATTTCCCGGGCGACCCGAGCGGAGATGATGTTCGTGTTGTCCCCGTTGGAGACCGCAGCGAATGCGTAGGCTTCCTTGATGCGCGCCTTCACCAGAACGTCCTTGTCAAAGCCCACCCCGGCGATCCGGGTTCCTTGAAATGTCCGGCCCAACTTGTGGAACGCCTGTTCGTTCTGATCGATGACGGCAACAGAATGACCAGAACCCTCGAGGGTGGTGGCCAACGCAGCGCCAACGCGTCCGCAACCGAGTATCACAAAATGCGCCATAATCATTAGTCTATTAGTGATTCAGGCCCAACAGAGCATAGGTTTAATCCGTGGCTTCACTCTCGAAGAGACTGCGCCGACTCATGATCGGCCAGCCCTATGACACCGAACGACTGGCCAAGGATAAGTTTGGCAAAGTTGTGGGACTGCCGGTGCTGGGTGGCAACGCATTCTCCTCGGTGGCCTACGCGCCGGATGAGATCATCCTCATGCTTTCCCTCGCCGGCGGATCGGCGCTGCTACTCGGCCCGCAGATCGGTCTGGCCCTCGTCGGGCTGATCCTGATCCTCGTCTGGTCCTATCGGCAACGCCTTGTTGCGTTCCCGCAGGGTGGAGACTACCAGCTTGTGAAGACCACCTTAGGTCGGCGGCCGAGCATCTTCGTGGGCGCGGCGCTGCTGCTCGATTTTGTGTTGACCGCGGCCGTGTCGTTGAGCGCAGCCAGCTACTACCTGATCGCCCTCGTGCCCGCGCTACGGGGCAGGGCGCTGGCGTTGACCATCGGCCTGCTGTTGGTCCTGACGCTGGCCAATATCCGCGGGGTTGGCCGTGGTCGGGGTAAGGTCGCGTCGATCACCTACGCCTTCTTGCTCTTGATGCTGGTGCTCATCGGGACCGGTTTCGCACTGCACTTTGCCGGCAGTTTGCCGCTGGCAGAATCGGCGTACCTGCCGATCGACCCTGACCCGGCGTTCAGTTCCGGGCTGCAGGGGATGCTGGGTGCGCTGCTGATCGTGCGGGCGTTCTCTACCGGCGCCGCGGTCGCCACCGGGGTGGAGGTCCCTGTCTCCAACGCGCACCTGTTCGCCAAACCGCAAGGTCGCAACGCCTCATTCGTGTTGGTCGTGGTCGGGATCGTCGGCGCGCTCATGACGTTCGGCGTGCTCTCCCTCGCCAAGTGGACCGGCGTCCGATTGCAATTCGGCAGTGGCGAGTTCCAAGATCCGCTGCTGGCCCAATTGGCGGAAACGATCTTCGGGGCCGGCTCCGTGCTCAGCTACGCGTTGGGCCTGCTGGTCATCGCAGTCTTGCTCTTCGCCGCGAATTCAGCGTTTAACTCTTTCCCGTACCTCGCCTCGCGTTTGGCCAAGGATCGGTACCTGCCGGAACAGTGGACACTGCGGGGGGAGCGGCTCTCCTTCACCCATGCCACGCTTTGGTTTAGCGCTGCGGTGGCGTTGCTGGTGTTGGTCACCCGGGCCGACGTCGCGTTTCTCGTCCAGCTTTACGTGGTCGGCGTGTTCGTCGCCTTCACCCTGTCGCAGTGGGCGATGGTCGTGCACTGGAACCGTCGTCTAGCGCAAACCCCACACCGCCGCACCCGTGCCCGGATCCGGCGCTCGCGGACCGTCAACTTTATCGGTTTCTTGGTGACCGCTTCCGTGGTCGGCGCGGTGCTCGTGACGCGATTCCTCTTTGGCGCGTGGATCGTGGTGCTCGCCGGGGTGTGCTTGGTGCTGTTGATGCGCGGCATCAACAGGCACTACTGCGCCACCGCCACGCAGTTGCAGGTACACGAAGACGAGGAGAAGGTGCTGCCGGCACGGGTGCACGGTGTCATTCTCATCGCCGACCTGAACAAGCCCGCGATGCGAGCGATCGCGTACGCGCGGGCGGCCCGACCCTCGACCCTCGAGGCGGTGATGGTCGATGTAGAACCGGAGCGGACGACGCGGCTCGAGCAAGACTGGGCGCGCTACAACATTCCCGTGCCACTGACAATCATCGCTTCCCCCTACCGTGAACTGGTCGCGCCGCTGATCAGTCACCTGCGGGCCAAGCGGTTGCGCTCCGCGCGTGAGCTGACCGTGGTCTATATCCCGGAGTACGTAGTGACCTCGAGCTTTCACGGATTGCTGCACAATAAGGCCGCAGATCGGATCAAGGACGCGCTGCTGTTTGAACGCAACGTCATGGTGGTGTCAGTTCCGTGGCAGCTGGATTCCTCAGATAAGATCAGCCAAGCACGAGAAACTAATGACGAACGTGAACGCGAGTGATGCTGCACAGTGAGTGAGAACAACCTTCCCCGGGTCCGGGTCGAACTTGGGCCGATGGCTCACGGCGGCCACTGCGTCGCTCGACACGAGGGCCGGGTCATTTTTGTGCGGCACGGGATTCCCGGTGAAATCGTGACGGTGGCGTTGACCGAATCCGGCGAGAAGTCTCGTTTCTGGCGCGGCGATGTCATCCAGGTGCACCGGGCCTCGGAGCACCGGCGCACCCATTTCTGGTTGGCCGCCGATTCCCTGAAGACACACGCAGCCCGCAATCTGCCCGTGGGCGGTGCCGAATTCGGTCACATCCACCTGCCACATCAGCGCCGGCTGAAGAACCAGGTCTTCCGCGACACGCTCAGCAGGATCGGCAAACTACAAATCGACGCCTACGTGGAGGAAATGCCCGGCGAGGACCCCCATGGTTTGGGCTGGCGAAGCCGCACCTCGTTCGCGGTTAACCCGTCCGGGGTGATGGGGATGCACCCACACCGGTCCAACCGGATCAGCGCCATCAAGGCGTTTCCGCTCGCCGTGCCCCAACTCAACGAACTGAAGCTGTGGACACTACCGTTACGCGGGGTGCAGCGCGTGCACGCCGGGGCCTCGTCAACGGGTGAAACCCTCGTGGTCTTTGAGTGGCTGCACCGCATCACCAACTCCACCGCCAACGTCGTCCGTCAGCAACTGGACAGCTACGCCCAGCAGCTGTACCCGGTGCTCACCGGGAGCGGCATCATCGACGTTGGGCTGTTGTTGGTCACGGATCCGAAGCACCCGTCCCGGCGTCAGCTGCTGTCCGTCACGGACAAGACAGCGCTCACCGAAACGGCGGTCATTGACGGTGTCCAGTACAGCTGGCAGGTCTCGGCAGACGGCTTCTGGCAGATCCACCGCAACGCGCCCAGCACGCTCGCCGAGGCCGCCCTAGAGCTGTTGCAACCCGGCAGCGGCGAGCGCATCGCGGACCTGTATGCCGGGGCCGGACTGTTCACCGCTCCGCTGGCACACGCGGTCGGCCCTACTGGGCGGATCGACTCAGTGGAAGCATCTCCCATCACCTCGGCAGACGCAGAGGCAAACTTTGCCGGAGTGCCCCAAGTGAAGGTGGTACGGGCTAAGGTCGAGGCGTTTCTAAAGAAAGCCAAAGCCGATTGGCACGCAGTCCTGCTTGATCCACCACGCGCCGGAGCGGGCACGGATGTGGTCCAGGCGCTGCTGGAGACGGACATCGACCGCATCTGCTACGTTTCCTGCGACCCGGCCTCTTTCGCCCGGGACGCGGCGGAGCTGGTCGCCGGAGGCTTCGAGCTCGAACAGGTTCGGGTGTTGGACATGTACCCCAATACCCACCACATGGAATCGATCGCCCTGTTTACGCAGAAAGTGGCGTAGCTCATGCACTACCGTGCCGTAACGCCCGGTATCAGCGAAAACAAAACGATAGACTAAATTCTGAGAGCCCGGATTTCGTGCTGCCTATGGAAGTGGGCGCGAAGTCGGGCGACCAGAAAAATCTGGATACGAAGAGGAGTCCTGCGTGAGTAATGTGGACAGCTTCGGTGCCAAAGGTGTCCTTGACGTCAATGGTGCTGAATACGAAATTTACCGACTAAACAAGGTTGAGGGTTACGAGAACCTCCCTTACAGCCTGAAGGTTCTGCTGGAAAACCTGTTGCGTACCGAAGATGGTGCCAACGTGACCAAGGAACAGATTCAGGCTCTGGCCAACTGGGATCCGTCAGCCCAGCCGAATACCGAGATCCAGTTCACCCCTGCGCGTGTGATCATGCAGGACTTCACCGGTGTGCCCTGCGTCGTCGACTTGGCGACCATGCGTGAGGCCATTCAGGATCTGGGCGGCGACCCGAAGCGGGTCAACCCGTTGGCACCGGCCGAACTGGTCATTGACCACTCCGTGCAGATCGATGCCTTCGGTACCGCGGACGCCATCGAGCGCAACATGGAGATCGAGTACCAGCGCAACGGTGAACGTTACCAGTTCCT